>NZ_JBVHQM010000081.1:0-1007 GCF_055567415.1 Streptomyces sp. NPDC026575 | reverse complement strand
GCGGGGGAGGCGGATGTGGCGGCGGCCGGGTTGGATGAGGCCGGTCATCCTCTGTTGGGTGCGGTGATCGCCTCGCCCGATGACGACGGTGTCGTCCTCACCGGACGGCTGTCCGGACGGGTCCCCGCCTGGCTGGCCGACCACCGGATCGGTGGAAGGACCTTCTTCCCCGGTACCGCCTTCGTGGAGCTCGCCATCCGGGCGGGTGACCAGGTCGGATGCGACCGGATCGAGGAACTGGCCCTCCAGACGCCCCTCGTACTGCCCGTGGAGGGCAGCGTTCAGGTGCAGGTCGTCGTGCAAGCCGGCGACGAGGCCGGGGGACGCCCGGTCGCGGTGTACTCCCGGACCGCGGACGCGCAGGACTGGACGTGTCACGCCACAGGTCTGCTGACATCCGGAGCAGCACCCGTCGCCGAAGCCGGCATGACGCAATGGCCGCCGGTGGACGCGGAGCCGTTCGAACTGGACGGTTTCTACGACGACCTGTCCGACGTCGGACTTGAGTACGGGCCCGTCTTCCAGGGGCTGCGGGCCGCGTGGCGGCGCGGTGATGAGATCTTCGCCGAAGTGGCCCTGCCGGAGCACGCGGAGCCGGACGCGAACCGTTTCGGGCTGCACCCCGCACTGCTGGATGCCGCACTGCACGTGACCGCCCTGACCGACGTGGTCGGCGAGCGCGCCGCTCTGCCCTTCGCCTGGTCGAACGTCGACCTGCATGCCTCGGGTGCCTCGGTGTTGCGGGTACGGATGAGCCCGCTCCGCCCAGGAAGCGTGTCGCTCCAGGCGACCGATGCGTCGGGTATGCCAGTGATCTCGGTCGGGCAGCTGACGCTGCGCGACGTCTCCATGGAGCAGCCGTCGGCCGCACAGCTCGCCGGCCCGGACGCGCTGTACGAGGTGGCGTGGACCCCCGTGGCTGTTCCTGCCGTGGCTGATGTGTCGTCGGTGGTGTGGGAGGGGTTGGGTTCGGTCGGTGTGGTGCCGGACGTGGTGCCGGATGTGGT
>NZ_JBVHQM010000080.1:0-1027 GCF_055567415.1 Streptomyces sp. NPDC026575 | reverse complement strand
GACGGCGTTCTTGTTCTCGGGTCAGGGTGCGCAGTGGGTGGGGATGGGCCGTGAGTTGTATGCCTCCTTCCCGGTGTTCGCGGGGGCGTTTGATCGGGTGGCGGGTGCGTTGGATGGGGTGTTGGGGTGTTCGCTGCGGGATGTGGTGTGGGGGGCGGCCCCGGGGCTGAGTGAGACGGTGTTTGTGCAGGCGGGGTTGTTTGCCGTGGAGGTGGCGCTGTTTCGTCTTGTGGAGTCGTGGGGTGTGGTGCCGGATGCGGTGGCGGGGCATTCGGTGGGGGAGTTGGCGGCGGCGCATGTGGCGGGTGTGTTGTCGTTGGAGGATGCGGCGGTTCTGGTGGGGGCCCGTGGCCGTTTGATGCAGGATTTGCCGTCGGGTGGGGTGATGGTGGCGGTGGAGGCCTCGGAGGAGGAGGTGCTGCCGCTACTGGAAAGCCTGGGCGGGGGCGTGGTGGGGGTTGCCGCGGTCAATGGTCCTCGTTCGGTGGTGGTCTCCGGTGAGGAGGCGGCCGTTGGTGTGGTGGTGGCGTGGTGTGAGGAGCGGGGGCGGCGGACGCGGCGGTTGGAGGCGTCGCGGGCGTTTCATTCGCCGTTGATGGAGCCGGTGCTGGAGGAGTTCCGTCGGGTGGCGGAGTCGGTCCGGTATGAGGTGCCGCGGTGTGCGGTGGTCTCCAATGTCACCGGTGGGGTGTTGGAGGAGTTCTCGGCTGAGTACTGGGTGCGGCATGTCCGTGAGGCGGTGCGCTTTGCCGATGGGGTGGAGTGTCTGCGTGATCGGGGGGTGACGCGGTTTGTGGAGCTGGGTCCGGATGGTGTGTTGTCCGGTCTGGTGGGGGAGAGCGCTGGCCCGTCCGAGGTCGTCGTTCCGCTGATGCGGAAGAACCGTCCCGAAGCGGCCGGGGTACTGACTGCGCTGGGCCGTCTGCACGTTGAGGGTGTGCCGGTGGATTGGGAGGGTGTGTTCGCGGGGCAAGGTGCCCGGCGGGTGGCCTTGCCGACGTATGCCTTCCAGCATCAGCGGTACTGG
>NZ_JBVHQM010000079.1:0-1034 GCF_055567415.1 Streptomyces sp. NPDC026575 | reverse complement strand
GTGGTGCCGGATGTGGTGGTGCTGCGTGTTGGTGGTGGTGCGGGCCCGGAGGTGGTGCGGGCGGAGTGTGTTCGGGTGTTGGGGGTGTTGCAGTCGTGGCTTGTGGAGGAGCGGTTCGCTGAGGCCCGGTTGGTGGTGTTGACGCGGGGTGCTGTGGCGGTGGACGGCGGGAGTGTGAGTGATCTGGCTGGTGCTGCGGTGTGGGGGTTGGTGCGTTCGGCGCAGTCGGAGAATCCGGGCCGTTTCGTGCTGGCCGATGCGGACGAGGGCGATGTTGCGCTGGTGGTGGCTTCGGGGGAGCCGCAGGTGGTGGTGCGTGAGGGTCGGGTGCTTGGTGCTCGGCTGGCGCGGGTGGATGTACGGGAGGGTGTGGCCGGCGCGGAGCCGTTCGGGGATCAGGGCGCTGTGTTGGTGACCGGTGGTACGGGTGGTCTTGGTGCTTTGGTGGCGCGGCATTTGGTGGTGGGTCGGGGTGTGCAGAGGTTGTTGCTGACTAGTCGTCGGGGGTTGGAGGCTCCGGGGGCGGTTGGTTTGGTGGAGGAGTTGGTGGGGCTGGGTGCTGAGGTGGAGGTGGTGGCGTGTGATGTGGCGGATCGGGAGTCGTTGGCGGGTGTGCTGGCGGGGCGTTGTTTGAGTGGTGTGGTGCATCTGGCGGGTGTGTTGGATGATGGGACGTTGGGGTCGTTGTCGCCGGAGCGGGTGGCGGCGGTGTTGCGGCCGAAGGCGGATGCGGCGTGGCATCTGCATGAGCTGACTCGTGGGATGGATCTGTCGGCGTTTGTGTTGTTCTCCTCGGCTGCGGGTGTGCTGGGCGCGCCAGGGCAGGGGAACTATGCCGCCGCCAATGCTTATCTGGATGCGTTGGCGGTGTATCGCCGGGCGCAGGGCCTTGCCGGCCAGTCGCTGGCATGGGGCCTGTGGGAGCAGGACAGTGGCATGGCGGGCGCGCTGGACAGTGCCGATCGGTCGCGGATGTCGCAGGGGGGTGTGCTGCCGCTGTCCGCGGAGGAGGGCCTCGCCCTGTTCGACACCGC
>NZ_JBVHQM010000078.1:0-1088 GCF_055567415.1 Streptomyces sp. NPDC026575 | reverse complement strand
TGTACTCGGCCATGAGGTTGGTAACTCGCGTCGGTAGTTGATCAAGAAGAGACCTCCGGGCGTAGTGGAGATGCCTGTCTTCACCACAACCGGAGGTCTTGATGGCCCACGCTAATGCCCGGCTGACTTTTCACGGCAGATGTCTTCTGGTGCGCCGTGTCGTTGACGACCGGCGTCCGGTGGCGCATGTGGCCAAGGAACTGGGCGTCTCGCGCCAGTGCGCCCACCGATGGGTGGCCCGCTTCCGAGCCGAAGGCTTCAACGGCCTGCACGACCGATCCAGCCGCCCCCACGCCTGCCCGAGGCGTACTCCCGCGCACGTCGAGACCGCAGTGCTCAGCGCACGGCGCGGCCACCGGCGGGGGCCGGACTTCCTCGCTGCCGAAACCGGCGTCCCCGCACGGACGGTCACCCGCATCCTGCGCCGCCATCAGGTGCCTCGGCTGGCCTCCTGCGATCCCCTGACCGGACAGCCCATCCGAGCCGAACGCCGCAGCCACGCCCGCTACGAACGTGCCCGGCCAGGTGAACTCGTCCACCTCGACGTCAAGAAGATCGGACGGATCCCGGACGGTGGAGGATGGCGGGCCCACGGCCGCGAAGCCGGCAAGACCTACGCACAAAAGCAGGCCCGGATCGGTTACGACTACGTCCACGCCGCCGTCGACGACCACTCCCGCCTGGCCTACGCCGAGATCCATCCCGACGAGAAGGCCGACACCTGCGCCGGTTTCCTCACCCGTGCCGCCACCTTCTTCGCAGCCCGCGGCATCGACCGCATCGAGCGCGTCATCACCGACAACGCCTGGGCCTACCGCAAGAGCACCGCCTTCCGCCAGGCCGTGGCCGACCTCGGCGCCCAGCAGCGGTTCATCCGTCCCCACTGCCCCTGGACCAACGGCAAGGTCGAGCGCTTCAACCGCACCCTGCAAACCGAATGGGCATACCGCCAGGTGTTCACCAGCAACACCGAACGCGCCCACGCGCTGGCGCCGTGGCTGAACTTCTACAACACTCGACGCCGACACACCGCGCTCGCAGGACAGCCCCCGATCAGCCGACTGTCACCAAGGTCATGACTGAGTACA
>NZ_JBVHQM010000077.1:0-1092 GCF_055567415.1 Streptomyces sp. NPDC026575 | reverse complement strand
GAAACGCCATCCTAGAGGTAGAGGTAGCAGTCGCCACGGGTGACCCAACGGCTCTCCCGTCCGCGCTCCTTCGCTTCATTCTGAGTCAGTCGCCGTACTTCCGCTTCAGGGCTGCCACCGTGGCCAGGTCGGTGGCGATGTCGCCCTCCGAGGCCATGTGCTCGATGAGCCGCTGGATCTCGCCGACGTCGTTGCGGTCGATGGCAGACTTCAGCGCCGCCGCGGTGTTGTCGGCGTACTGGCTGTCGTTGCTCTTGCTGAACAGGCCCACAAGGGGCTCCTCTCGTCAGTGGTGGGGCGGCCGGCTGGCCAGTCCCCTGCAGGCCCGGCACCAGGTGGTGCGCGGTCTGGCGTTGCTCCGGGGCCACAGGGAGCGGTCAGATCAGGCGCTTGAGTCGTTCGATGCGCTGCTGTCGCTCGGCGGCGATGTGTTCGAGCGTGTAGATCTCGGTCTCATCGACCTGCCGCGAGGCGAGGGTTCGGCGGATGTCCTCAATGTCGTCCTGGTACCGCGCGATGGTCGCCTGGGCCTCGACCCGCAGACGCTCGTCGCGGGTGACGGCGGTGACGGCGGCCATCAGCGGCGAGCCTTCTCACGGCCACGGCCACGGACCTTCAGGACATCGCCCGGCGTCGCGTACAACTGCTTGTCGTCGCACTCGAACATCGGGCGGATGTGGGGCCCCGGCTTCTCGTCGTACATCGGACCGAACCGGAGGCACGCGCCCTCGGCGGACACCGCACCGGACATGGCCGCGCCGGTGAACCACTGCTTGTCGTTGAACTCCCAGGGGCGCCAGACCTTCTCCTCGCCCCACGGATAGACGGCGGTCTCGATCGTGTAGTACTTCTTGCCGGGCACGACATCGCGGGCGAACTTCTTCGCGCCGCGCTTGCTCGACTCCCATTCGGCCATGCTGGTCTCCTCAACTCGGTGATGCGGTGGGCGGTGGGCTGCTGTCAGCGGTTCCAGTACCGGTAGAGGCGGGCGACGAGCCGATCGCGGTGGGCGTCGCGAGCCTTGCTGTCCGGCTGGCGCAGCACCTGGCGGAGCTCCAGCGCTTCAGTCCGCACCCGCCGGTCGGGCGCCTC
>NZ_JBVHQM010000076.1:0-1094 GCF_055567415.1 Streptomyces sp. NPDC026575 | reverse complement strand
CTATCCGGAAGGAGCGCCGGCCTTATGGGTTTCACGGACACGCGCTTCAACGTCAATCTGTCGATCCTGTTCACCGAGCTTGCGTTGCTGGAGCGGCCGGCGGCCGCGCGGGCGGCGGGGTTCACGGCGGTGGAGCTGTGGTGGCCGTGGGTGGACGCCCCGGTGCCGGAGCAGGCGGAGCTGGATGCGTTGCGGGCCGCGCTGGAGGACGCCGGGGTGCGGCTGGTGGGGTTGAACTTCTACGCCGGTCGGCTGCCGGGGCCCGACCGCGGTGCGCTGTCGGTGCCGGGTGCGGAGTCGGAGCGGTTCCGTGCCAATGTGCCGGTGGCGATCGCGTTCGCCACGTCGCTGGGGTGCACCACCTTCAACGCCCTGTACGGCAACCGCGTCGAGGGCGTGGACCCCGCCGAGCAGGACAGGCTGGCGCTGGAGAACCTGGTCTTCGCCGCGCGGGCGGTGGGCGAGGTCGGCGGGACGCTGCTGATCGAGGCGCTCAACGCGCCCGAGTCGCCGCACTGCCCGATCGTCTCGGCGCCCAGGGCCATCGAGGTCGTCGACGCGGTGAACGCCGCCACCGGCCTGGACAACGCCCGGTTCCTGATGGACCTCTACCACCTGTCGATGAACGGTGAGGACCTCGATGCGGTCATCGACCGCTACACCGCCAAGACCGCGCACGTGCAGATCGCCGACAACCCCGGCCGCGGCGCCCCCGGCACCGGCGAACTCGACTTCGACGGCCTCCTGGACCAGCTGAACAAGGCCGGCTACGACGGCTACATCGGCCTGGAGTACAAGCCGGGCGACGGCCCCAGCGCCGGCGCCTTCGAATGGCTCCCCGCGCCCCTGCGCGCCGCCACCCCCACCCCCTGACGCACCGGCTGACCCGCCAGCTGAACGCACCTGCTTGAAAGAGGCATTCCAATGAGCAACCTCCCCAAGATCGCATGGGTCGGGCTGGGCATCATGGGCTCGCCCATGGCCGAGAACCTGATCAAGGCCGGCTACACCGTCACCGGCTACACCCTCGAAGCCGACAAGCTCCAGCGCCTCGCCGACGCCGGCGGCACCGCGGCCGCCTCGATCGCCGAAGC
>NZ_JBVHQM010000075.1:0-1174 GCF_055567415.1 Streptomyces sp. NPDC026575 | reverse complement strand
GACTGCAACACCCCCAACACCCGAACACACTCCGCCCGCACCACCTCCGGGCCCGCACCACCACCAACACGCAGCACCACCACATCCGGCACCACACCGCCCGAACCCAACCCCTCCCACACCACCGACGACACATCAGCCACGGCAGGAACAGCCACGGGAGCCCAGTCCACGCGGAAGAGGGCGTCCTGGCCCGCCACGCGCCGAGCCGGGAGCCGGTCGACGTCCACGGGACGCAGTACCAGGGAGTCGACGGATACCACCGGCGCTCCCTCGGCGTCCGCCGCCTCCAGGGACAGTCCACCGTCATCGGAGGGCCGAATCCGCACCCGCAGTACGGACGCCCCGACTGCGTGCAGCGTCACGCCGGACCAGAGGAAAGGCAGCGCGGCACCGTCGTCGGCCTCCGCGCTCAGTCCCGTGGCGTGCAGAGCGGCGTCGAGAAGCGCCGGGTGCAGGCCGAACTGTCCGGCCTCCTCCCGCGCCTCTTCTGGGAGGGCGACCTCGGCGAAGACCTCGTCCCCGCGCCGCCACGCGGCCCGCAGCCCCTGGAAGACGGGCCCGTACTCAAGACCGATGCCGGACAGGTCGTCGTAGAAACCGTCGAGCGGCACTGGCTCGGCTCCGACGGGCGGCCACTGGGTCAGGTCGAAAGTCGGGGCCGGGGAGGTCGGCGTCAGGACGCCGACCGCGTGTCGGGTCCACGGCACGTCCGCGGCGGCTTCGGCGTCGCGGGCGTGGACGCTGACGGAGCGTGCCCCCTGCGCCTCCGCCTCACCCAGTACCACCTGGATGTTCACACCGCCACGCTCGGGCATGACCAGCGGGGTCTGAAGGGTCAGCTCCTGGAGATGGCCGCAGCCCGCGGGTTCACCGGCACGAAGCGCCAGTTCGACGAAGGCCGTGCCGGGCAGTACGACGGCGTCGCCCACCGCGTGATCCCCGAGCCAGCCCTGTACGTTGGGCGACAGTCGGCCGGACAGGACAACACTGTCGGAGTCGGCCAAGGAAATCGCGGCACCGACCAGCGGGTGATCCGCGGAGTCCAGCCCGGCCGAGACCACACCGCCCGTGTCGGCCGGTGTGGTGAGCCAGTACCGCTGGCGTTGGAAGGCATAGGTCGGCAACTCCACCCGCCGCGCAGCCACCCCCTCATACAACCGCTCCCACTGCA
>NZ_JBVHQM010000074.1:0-1188 GCF_055567415.1 Streptomyces sp. NPDC026575 | reverse complement strand
GGGCCTCCGGTCAGAAGTACGAGCAGCTGGTGGGCCGCACCCTGGGCTGGTCGAAGGTCCCCGGCGGCAAGCGGGCCAGCCTCTACCGCAACCCCGAGTACCTCCGGTCCGCCCGTGCCTTCGCCGGCCCGACCGAGCAGGCGATCAGCTCGGCCCGGCCCAACGACCCGGGCGTCCAGCCCCGTCCGGCCCCCGGGATCCAGTTCGTCGGCGTCCCCGAGTTCGCCGACCTCGGCACCAAGGTCTCCCACGAGATCAGCTCGGCGATCGCCGGCAAGCAGAGCGTGCCCGCCGCACTCCGTCACGGCCAGCGACTGGCACGGGAGGTGGCCCGTGCCTACGGAGGCCACTGACGCATCGCGGCCCGGCCCGCACGGAACCTCCCCCACCCGCCGCCGCCCGGCCCTGGACCGGGCCGGGCTCCGGGCCCGCCGCGCGCCTCTGCTGCCCGCCCTGGTCTTCCTGATCGTCGTGACCCAACTGCCGTTCGTGGCGACGGTGGTGATCTCCGTCCTGCGCTGGAACGCCCTCGCCCCGGACAACCGCGGCTTCGCCGCCTTCGCCAACTACCGGGCCGTCTTCACCGACCCCGTGCTGCGCAATGCGGTGTGGACCACGATTCTGCTGACGGTGACCGTCGTGCTGGTCAGCCTGCTGCTCGGGCTCGGCCTCGCACTGCTGCTGGACCGCGGCTTCCGCGGCCGCGCCCTCGTCCGCACCCTTCTCATCACGCCTTTTCTGATCGTGCCGGTCGCCTCCGCCCTGCTGTGGAAGCACGCCCTGTTCAACGCCTCCTACGGGCTGCTCAACGGCTCACTGACCTGGCTGTGGAGCCTGTTCGGCAGCGACGATCCGCCGCAGCCGGACTGGATGACCGACTCCCCGCTCGCCGCCGTGGAGGTGTCGCTGATCTGGCAGTGGACACCGTTCATGATGCTGATCCTGCTCGCGGGGCTGCAGGGCCGGCCCGCCGATGTCGTCGAGGCCGCCAGGGTGGACGGCGCCTCCGCCTTCGACATCTTCTGCTACCTCACCCTGCCCCACCTGCGCCGCTACCTGGAGCTGGCCGCCCTGCTCGGGACCGTCTTCATCATCCAGAACTTCGACGCGGTCTTCACCCTCACCTCGGGCGGCCTGGGCACCGCCAACCTGCCCTACACCCTCTACCAGACCTTCTACCAGGCCCAT
>NZ_JBVHQM010000073.1:0-1198 GCF_055567415.1 Streptomyces sp. NPDC026575 | reverse complement strand
GACTGCAACACCCCCAACACCCGAACACACTCCGCCCGCACCACCTCCGGGCCCGCACCACCACCAACACGCAGCACCACCACATCCGGCACCACGTCCGGCACCACACCGACCGAACCCAACCCCTCCCACACCACCGACGACACATCAGCCACGGCAGGAACAGCCACGGGAGCCCAGTCCACGCGGTGGAGCCAGTCGCGGAACCTCGCCGACGACGTGGTCAGCCCGTCCGCGGCGAACTCCCGCAGGGCCAGCCGTGCTACCGACGCCACCGGAAGCCCGGACGCATCCGCGATGTCCAGCGATACAGCGCCCTCGTCCTGTGAATGCACCCGAACCCGAAGTGCCGTGGCTCCGGATGCATGGAGTCGCACGTCCGTCCAGGAGAAGGGCAACCGAGGTCCGTCGCCGGTGGTGCCCCGTACCGCGACCGTCTGCAGAGCGGCGTCGAACAGTGCTGGGTGCAGTCCGTAACGTCCCACGTCCGCGGCGTCCTGTCCGGGCAGTGCGACCTCGGCGAAGACCTCGTCCCCGCGCCGCCACGCGGCCCTCAGCCCCTGGAACGCGGGCCCGTAGTCGAGACCGGCTTCGGCCAGCCCTTCATAGAAACCGTCGAGCGCCACCGCCTCGGCCCCGGCGGGCGGCCACTGCACGAGGTCGAACGTGTGCGACTCACCGGTGTCTGCCGCCAATGTGCCTGTCGCATGCTCGGTCCAGGCCGCTTCCGGTTCCGCGTCGGCGCGGGAGTACACGGTGATGCCTCGGCGGCCGGCCTCGTCGCCGCCATCGACGGACACCTGGAGCTGCACGCCGCCGCGCTGAGGCAGGACCAGCGGCGTGCTCATGGTCAGTTCCTCGATCCGGTCGCATCCGACCTGGTCACCCGCCCGGAGGGCGAGCTCCACGAAGGCGGTACCAGGCAGCAGCGTGGCGTCGCCAATGGTGTGGTCGGCCAGCCACGGCTGCGTACCGGACGCGAGACGGCCGGTGAGCACCACTCCGTCGGATCCGGGCAGCGGCAGCGTCGCACCGAGCAGCGGGTGGTCCGCCGAGCTCAGGCCCATCGATGCCGGGTCTCCGGTCGCTGTTGTCTCCTCCAGCCAGTACCGCTGATGCTGGAAGGCATACGTCGGCAAGGCCACCCGCCGGGCACCTTGCCCCGCGAACACACCCTCCCAATCCACCGGCACACCCT
>NZ_JBVHQM010000072.1:0-1212 GCF_055567415.1 Streptomyces sp. NPDC026575 | reverse complement strand
TGGTTCACCGCCGTGCCGCGTACCACCGCCAGCACCGGATGGCCATTGCGCCGGGCATCCGACAACCGCTCCACCAGCAGCACGCCGACACCCTCACCAAGAGCCGTACCGTCGGCGGCGTCGGCGAAGGGCTTGCAGCGCGCGTCACCGGCGAGGCCACGTTGCTCGCTGAAGTAGGCGAACGTGCCCGGGGTGGACATCACGGTCACGCCACCGGCCAGAGCAAGTGTGCACTCCCCCGACCGCAGGGACTGCACCGCCCAGTGCAACGCCACCAACGACGAGGAACACGCCGTGTCCACCGTCACCGCCGGCCCCTCCAGGCCGAGGACGTACGAGAGCCGTCCGGAGGCGATGGCGCCGGAGTTGCTGCTGTGCGCGTAGTCGTGATGCATCATCCCGGTGAAGATGCCGGTCGCGGACGAGCGCAGCGTCAGCGGGTCGATGCCAGCACGTTCCAGCGCCTCCCACGCGGTCTCCAGCAGCAGCCGCTGCTGCGGGTCCATGGCCGCCGCTTCGTTGGGGCTGATGCCGAAGAAGCCCGGGTCGAAGTCGGCCGCATCGTGGAGGAAGCCGCCCTCACGGACGTACACGGTGTCCGGCCGTTCCATGCGCGGGTCAAAGAGCCGGTCGATGTCCCAGCCGCGGTCGGAGGGGAACTCCGATATCGCGTCGCTCCCTCCTTCGAGGAGCTTCCAGAGGTCCTCGGGAGAGCGCACATTCCCGGGGTAGCGGCAGCTCATCGCGACGATGGCGATGGGGTCGTCGTCCGCCGCGGTGTGGGCCGCAGGCGCCACGGCGTACGCCGAGTCACCGCCGGACAGCTCATCCACCAGGTATTGGGCCAGGACCATCGGGGTCGGGTGGTCGAAGACCAGCGTCGCCGGTAGCCGCAGCCCGGTGGCCTGCGCGAAGCGGTTGCGGAACTCCACCGCCGCCAGTGAGTCGAAGCCGAGGTCGCGGAAGGCCCGCTCCGGCTCGACCGCCTCAGCACCGGAATGACCGAGGATCGAGGCGGTCTGCGTACGGATCATATCGAGGAGAAGAGCCTGCTGCTCCGTGCGCGGCAGCCGGGTGAGCCTGTCCTTCAGACCGTCCGCACCTGGCGCCCCGCCGCCCGCCGTCCGGCGGGTGATGCCGCGGGTGAGTCCGCGCAGTATCGGGGGTGTGGCGTCAGCGGGGGCCGAGCGCAGATCCAGCCGGATCGGCACC
>NZ_JBVHQM010000071.1:0-1236 GCF_055567415.1 Streptomyces sp. NPDC026575 | reverse complement strand
CGGTGTGGTGAGCCAGTACCGCTGGCGTTGGAAGGCATAGGTCGGCAACTCCACCCGCCGCGCAGCCACCCCCTCATACAACCGCTCCCACTGCACCGGCGCACCATGCACATACGCCTCCGCCAACGACGCAGCAAACCGCCGCAAGCCCCCCTCACCCCGCCGCAACGAACCCACCGCCACCGCACCAGCACCCGCACCGGGGCCGGTGCCGGCAGCCGCGAAGGTCTCCCCCAATCCCACCAACAACCCCGGGTGAGGACTCACCTCCACAAACAACCCAAAACCATCATCGAGCAGCGCCCGCGTCGTCTCCTCAAAACGCACCGTCTGCCGCAAATTCCGATACCAATACTCCGCATCCAACCCCGAGGTATCCACCACACCCGCAGACACCGTCGAATAAAACGGCACCTCACACGAGACCGGCACCACCCCAGCCAACGCCTCCAGCACCGCCCCCCGAATCTCCTCCACAAACACCGAATGCGACGCATAATCCACCGGAATCACCCGCGCACGAACCCCAGCACCCTCCAGCTCCCCCCGCAACTCCTCCAACGCCCCCGGCTCACCACACACCACCGACGACACCGGACTATTCACCACCGCCAACTGCAAGCCCCCACCCGACCGAGCCAACCACCCCTCAACCTCCACCGCCGGCAAACCCACCGACATCATCCCGCCCCGACCCGCCAACCCCTCCCGAATCACACGAGCACGCAACGCCACCACACGCGCACCGTCCTCAAGCGACAACGCCCCCGCCACACAAGCCGCCGCAATCTCCCCCTGCGAATGCCCCACCACCGCCGCAGGCACCACACCCAACGAACGCCACGCCTCAGCCAGCGCCACCATCACCGCCCACAACACCGGCTGCACCACATCCACCTCATCCAACGACGGCGCACCCACCTCCCCCCTCAACACCGCAAAAACATCCCACCCCACCAACGGACGCAACGCCCGCGCACACTCCTCCAAACGCACACCAAAAGCAGGCACCGACTCCAACAACTCCAAAGCCATACCCACCCACTGCGACCCCTGCCCCGGAAACACAAACACAGCCTTGGCCACACCAGACGCCACACCACGCACAACCCCACCAGAACTGCCGCCCCCAGCCAGCAGATCCAACCCCGCCAACAACTCACCCCGCCCCGCACCCACAACAACACCCCGATGCTCAAACACCGCACGCGAAGCCGTCAGGGAAAACGCCACGTC
>NZ_JBVHQM010000070.1:0-1280 GCF_055567415.1 Streptomyces sp. NPDC026575 | reverse complement strand
GCGGGCGCGCTGGACAGTGCCGATCGGTCGCGGATGTCGCAGGGGGGTGTGCTGCCGCTGTCCGCGGAGGAGGGCCTCGCCCTGTTCGACACCGCCGTGGGCTTGGGCGCGCCCTTCACCGTACCCGTCAGTCTCGACCTCGCATCCCTGCGCGCGCAGGCGGACTCCGTACCGGTCCTGTTCCGGGGACTCGTACCCGCGCGGCGGCGTACAGCGGTCGGCCCGCGGAGTGGCGCCGACAGCTTGCGCCAACGCCTGGCGGCACTGCCCGAGGCTGAGTGGGAAGGCGCTCTGCTCCAGCTCGTCCGAGCGCAGGCCGCCCAGGTCCTTGGCTATGCGGGAGCCGAAGCGATCGAGCCCGAGCGGGCCTTCCGCGACCTGGGGTTCGACTCGCTGGCCGCGGTCGAGTTGCGCAACGGGCTCACCACCGAGACCGGCCTGCGCCTCCCGACCACGCTGGTATTCGACCACCCCAACTCCGCAGCACTCGCCCAGTACTTGCTGGAGGAGGTTGCCGGCACCACCGACGAGACGTTGCCGGTTGCCGTATCGGCGACGGCCGACAACGAACCGATCGCCATCATCGGTATGGCCTGCCGCTATCCCGGAGACGTCGAGTCCCCCGAGGAACTGTGGCAGTTGGTTGCCGACGGGCGTGACGCCATCTCGGAGTTCCCGGTCAACCGCGGCTGGGACATCGACCGCGTTTACGACGCCCAGGGGGTGCGGCCCGACACGAGCTACGTCAACAAGGGCGGCTTCCTCCACCGGGCCGACGAGTTCGACCCGGGCTTCTTCGGCATCAGCCCCAACGAGGCCCTGATGATGGACCCGCAGCAGCGCCTGCTGCTGGAGGCGTCATGGGAGGCGCTGGAGCGGGCGGGCATCGACCCGACGACCCTGCGCTCCAGCTCCACCGGTGTGTTCGCGGGGATGATGTACCACGACTACACGTACAACAGCAGCACCGGTGCCATCGCCTCCGGCCGCATCTCGTACGTGCTGGGTCTCGAAGGTCCCTCGGTCACGGTGGACACCGCATGCTCGTCCTCGCTCATTTCCCTGCACCTGGCCGTGCACGCGCTGCGCTCCGGCGAGTGCACGCTTGCCCTGGCCGGCGGTGTCGCGATGATGGCCACCCCTGAGGTCTTCATCGAATTCAGCCGACAGCGTGGTCTCTCACCCGACGGCCGCTGCAAGTCGTTCGCTGACGCCGCTGACGGTACGGGGTGGGGTGAGGGTGTCGGCATGCTGCTGGTGGAGCGGTTGTCGGATGCCCG
>NZ_JBVHQM010000069.1:0-1727 GCF_055567415.1 Streptomyces sp. NPDC026575 | reverse complement strand
GCGGGCGCGCTGGACAGTGCCGATCGGTCGCGGATGTCGCAGGGGGGTGTGCTGCCGCTGTCCGCGGAGGAGGGCCTCGCCCTGTTCGACACCGCGGATGCTCTGGGTGAGCCGGCTCTGGTGCCGATCCGGCTGGATCTGCGCTCGGCCCCCGCTGACGCCACACCCCCGATACTGCGCGGACTCACCCGCGGCATCACCCGCCGGACGGCGGACAACGCATCGGCACAGGCCGCGGCGACGCTCCGCAGCCGTCTTGCCACGCTGTCCCCGGCCGAGAGGACGGACGCACTGGTGGAGGTCGTACGTACGCACACGGCCGCCACGCTCGGCCATGCGGGCCCAGCATCGATCGAGCCGGAGCGGGCGTTCGGCGACCTCGGTTTCGACTCGCTCTCCGCCGTGGACTTCCGGAACGTACTGGACACGGTGACCGGATTGCGGCTGTCGGCCACACTGATCTTCGACCACCCCAGCCCGCGCGCACTCGCCGAGCACCTCGCGGCCGAGCTGGCGACAGGTACCGACGACGAGGCTGACACCGAGGAGCGGCGGGTTCGCCACATCCTCCAGGCCATCCCCTTCACCCGCCTCCGCGACGCTGGGCTGATGGAAAGCCTGCTGAAGCTTGCGGGTACCAGCGGCGTCGAGCTGGGACTTGAGGCGCAGGAACCGGCGGAGACGGATTCGATCGACGCCATGGACACGGAAAGCCTGATCAGCATGGCCCTCGACGGCGCGGACCTCGGCGACTCGACCCAGGAAGTGTGAGCACGCACATGGCCAGTTATGACGAAAAGCTCGTTGCCGCGCTCCGTGCCTCGTTGAAGGACGCCGAGCGACTGCGCACGCGTAACCGGGAGCTCACGGCGGCGATCCGGGAACCCATCGCGATCATCGGTACGGCCTGCCGTTTCCCCGGCGGCGTGACGTCCCCCGAGGAACTGTGGCAGCTGGTCACCGATGGTACGGACGCTCTGACGCCCTTCCCGACCGACCGCGGCTGGGACGTGGAGAAGCTCTTCGATCCCGAAGGGGCCCGGCCCGACACCAGCTATGTGAACGAGGGAGGTTTCCTGCACGGCGCCGGCGAGTTCGATGCGGATTTCTTCGGCATCAGTCCCAATGAGGCGCTGGCGATGGACCCGCAGCAGCGCCTGCTTCTGGAGTCGTCGTGGGAGGCCCTGGAGAGCGCCGGCATCGATCCGCACACGCTGCGCGGCAGCCTTACCGGTGTCTTCGCCGGGATGATGTACCACGACTACGCGCACAACAACAACGCGGGAGCCATAGCGTCGGGCCGGGTCTCCTACACGCTCGGGCTGGAGGGGCCGGCGGTGACGCTGGACACCGCCTGCTCCTCCTCACTGGTGGCCGTGCACCTGGCCGCGCAGGCACTGCGGTCGGGGGAGTGCACACTCGCGCTGGCCGGCGGCGTCACCGTGATGGCGATGCCGGAGACCTTCATCGAGTTCAGCCGGCAGCGCGGCATGTCCGGTGACGGCCGCTGCAAGTCGTTCGCTGACGCCGCTGACGGTACGGGGTGGGGTGAGGGTGTCGGCATGCTGCTGGTGGAGCGGTTGTCGGATGCCCGGCGCAATGGTCATCGGGTGTTGGCGGTGGTGCGTGGTTCGGCGGTGAACCAGGACGGCGCCAGTAATGGTCTGACGGCGCCGAATGGTCCGTCGCAGCGTCGGGTGATTCGGCAGGCGCTGGCCAATGCGCAG
>NZ_JBVHQM010000068.1:0-1732 GCF_055567415.1 Streptomyces sp. NPDC026575 | reverse complement strand
GGGCCTCCGGTCAGAAGTACGAGCAGCTGGTGGGCCGCACCCTGGGCTGGTCGAAGGTCCCCGGCGGCAAGCGGGCCAGCCTCTACCGCAACCCCCAGTACCTGAAGAAGTCGGGCGCCTTCGCCCACGCCACCCAGCAGGCGATCAGCTCGGCCCGGCCCAACGACCCGGGCGTCCAGCCCCGTCCGGCCCCCGGGATCCAGTTCGTCGGTATCCCCGAGTTCGCCGACCTCGGCACCAAGGTCTCCCACGAGATCAGCTCGGCGATCGCCGGCAAGCAGAGCGTGCCCGAGGCCCTGAAGAAGAGCCAGCGACTGGCGCAGGAGGTCTCCGATGCCTACGCGGACCGCTGAGGCGCCCCGGCCCGTCGAGGCCGTCGCCGCACGAACCGGCCGGCAGGCGGCCCGCGTCCGGCGGGCCCGACGGGCCAAGGACTGGGCCCGCCGCGCGCCTCTGCTGCCCGCCCTGGTCTTCCTGATCGCCGTGACCCAACTGCCCTTCCTGGCAACCGTGGTGATCTCCTTCACCCGGTGGAACGCGCTGGCCCCCGACAACCGCGGCTTCGCCGCCCTCGACAACTACGTCGCCGTCTTCACCGACCCCGCGATGCGGTCGTCGGTGGTCACGACGGTGCTGCTGACGGTGACCGTGGTACTGGTCAGCCTGCTGCTCGGGCTCGGCCTCGCACTGCTGCTGGACCGCGGCTTCCGCGGCCGCGGCATCGTCCGCACCCTGCTGATCACCCCGTTCCTGGTGGTGCCGGTCGCCTCCGCCCTGCTGTGGAAGCACGCCCTGTTCAACGCCTCCTACGGGCTGCTCAACGGCGCGCTGACGTGGATATGGGGCCTGTTCGGCAGCGACAGTCCGCCGCAGCCGGACTGGATGACCGACTCCCCGCTCGCCGCCGTGGAGGTGTCGCTGATCTGGCAGTGGACGCCGTTCATGATGCTGATCCTGCTGGCCGGACTGCAGAGCCGGGCGACGGACGCCGTCGAGGCGGCCCGGATGGACGGCGCCTCCGCCTTCGACATCTTCCGCTACCTCACCCTGCCCCACCTGCGCCGCTACCTGGAGCTGGCCGCCCTGCTCGGGACCGTCTACGTCGTCCAGAACTTCGACGCGGTCTTCACCCTCACCTCGGGCGGCCTGGGCACCGCCAACCTGCCCTACACCCTCTACCAGACCTTCTACCAGGCCCATGACTACGGACAGGCGTCCGCGCAAGGCGTCGTCGTCGTGCTGTGCTCGCTGCTGGTGGCGACCTTCGCGCTGCGCACCGTCTCGTCCCTGCTGCGCGAGGAGGTCTCCCGATGACCAGCGCGACTGTGACCCGGCGCCCCGCGGGCGCGCCCGCGACCCGGCGCCGGCGGCGTACCGGCGGCCTGCTGAGCCTGCTCGCCTGGCTGTGCGGCATCGGCTTCTTCCTGCCGGTGGCGTGGATGGTGCTGACGTCGTTCCACAGTGAGGCGGACGCGGCGACCAACCCGCCCAGCCTGGGCGCCTCGCTGACCCTGCACGGCTACCGCGAGTTCTTCGGCGAAGGCACCGGCATCAGCCCCTGGCCCCCACTGATCAACTCGCTCACCGCCTCGGTGCTCTCCACCCTCATCGTCCTCGCCCTGGCCGTCCCCGCCGCCTACGCGCTGTCCATCAAGCCCGTACGCAAATGGAGCGACGTGCTGTTCTTCTTCCTCTCCACCAAAATGCTCCCCCTGGTCGCCGGCCTCCTGCC
>NZ_JBVHQM010000067.1:0-2558 GCF_055567415.1 Streptomyces sp. NPDC026575 | reverse complement strand
CGGCGGTCGGACTCCGCGCCCGCCGCCGTCCCGATGCGGCTCAGACCTCGATGATGAGCTTGCCGCGCACATGGCCCGCCTCGCTCAGCTCCTGGGCCTTGGCGGCGTCGGCGAGCGGGAAGGTCTCGGCGACCGGCACGGTCAGCCGCCCCGCGACGGCGAGCCGACCGTGCCGGACCAGCCCCGCCACGACCTGCTCCGACGGCGTCCCGCCTGCGGAGAACGGCACGCCGTGATCGGCGGCGTGCGGATCGGCGATGGTGACGATGCGGTCCGTGGTCCCGCCGCGCAGGGCGATCGAGACCGGCAGCGCGTCATGTCCGGCCGCGTCGAAGACCGCGTCCACACCCTGCGGGGCGGCCGCCCGGACCCGGTCGGCCAGGCCCTCTCCGTACGCCACCGGGACCGCGCCCAGCGACCGCAGGAAGTCGTGGTTGACCGGCGACGCGGTCCCGATCACCGTGGCGCCCAGCGCCACCGCGAGCTGGCTGGCGATCTGGCCGACCGCCCCCGCCGCGCCGTGCAGCAGCAGCGTCTCGCCCGCGGTCAGACCCAGCAGATCCAGTACGCGCTGCGCGGTCTCACCGGCGACGGGCAGCGTCGCCGCGGTCGCGAAGGACAGCTCGGCCGGCTTCGGCGCGATGTCCCCCGCGAGGGCGTACTCCGCGTACGCACCGGTCTTGGTCCAGCCGAAGACCTCGTCGCCGACGGCGAGCCCGTCCGCCGGCCTGCGGTCGGTGGTGCCCCCGCCGTCGGCGCCGATCGCGTCGACGACCCCGGCGAACTCCAGGCCGGGCACGGCGGGGAACGTCGTCGGGTAGTGCTGCTCCATCCACCCGTAACGCCGCTTGTAGTCCAGCGGATTGACGCCGATCGCCACCACCTTGACCCGTACTTCACCCGGGCCGGGCTCCGGCTTGTCGGTCTGCCCGAATGCGAGCACGTCCGCGCCGCCGAACTCGTTGTAGATGATCGCCTTCATATCGAGACTCCCCGCTGGATGCGCTGATACGGCACACATGCCGTAATTCCGGTATCTGCCGCATGTGCTTGATCGGTTGACGGCTTCAGCTTCGTCGGCGGGGAAGGAGCCGGCCGCCAGCCATCGGGACAGTCCGGCCTGGTCGAAAGGCCAGCGCTCGTCCCGGAGCCGCTGGCTACGCTGGAGTACATGGAGATGACCGGATCCGGATCCGTACCCGCCCTGACCGCCGCCTACGAGGTGATCCGCCAGCCGCTGGGCGAGATCCTGCCGCGGCTCTCCACGCTCCTGGCCGAACTGGTCCCGCACCGGGCGGTGGCCGAACTCTCCACGCACTGTGCGCACTCACCGTTCAAGACGTACGGCGATGCGGAGATCACCGGCCGGCTCTCCACCGCCGACCTGGCGCCGCTGCTCGCCACGGGCGCCCCGGGCCGCCCGTGGCAGGGCACCCTCCCCCTCGCCGGCGCCGAGCGCCCGGTGCTCGCCGTGACGAGCCATGCCACACCTCGGGGCGCCGTCCTGCTGCTCGTACGGGATACGGACGGCGGCGGAGCAGGCGGCGGGGACGACGGCGTGCCGCCGGCGGTCGACGAGCCGGCCGCCGCGCTCGTACAGGCCCTGTGGGACGTGGTGACCAGCCACTTCGACCGGCTGGCGGCCGAGGCCGTGCCCGGGGCGCTGGCCCGGTCGCGGACCGCCGCCGGGACCCGCGCCCGGGTGATCGCGGAGCTGGGCGAGGCGTACTCGGCCGCGCTCACCGGGCTGCTGGGTGTGCTGCGCAGCCGCACCCTCGACGATGCGGCGGCCCGCGCCACCGCCACGGATCTGGCGGTCTCGGCCCTGGTGGAGCTGCGGGCGGAGGCCGAACGCGACCAGGAGATCGCCGAGGAGCCGGCCGGGCATGCCTTCGCCCGGCTCGCCGAGTCGCTCCGGCCGCTCGTGCGCTACAGCCCCGTCCGGCTGGAGCTGGGCGCGCCCGACTCCCAGCTGACCGTGGCCGCCGATGTGGCGCACACGGCACGGGTGATCGTGCGGGCCGTGCTGCTGAAGGTCCTGGAGCAGGAGACCGTGACCCGCGTCCATGTCGGCTGGCAGCTCACCGATGACGAACTGCGCGCGACCGTACGCGACGACGGGCCGGGCACCCTCACCCCCGACGGCCTGGCGACCGGCCGGGTCACCGACCGCCTGGACGTACTGAACGGGCGGCTGGACGTCGATGCCGTACCCGGCTGGGGGACCACGGTGTCGGCGACGATCCCGCTGCGGGTCTCCCAGGACCCGGCCCCCGACCCGCTCATCACGCTGGGCGAACGGGAGCTGGAGGTGCTGGCGCGGCTCGCGCTCGGCCACCGCAACCGGGCGATCGCCCAGGAGCTGCACATCAGCGAGTCGACGGTGAAGTTCCATGTCGCCAAGATCCTGACCAAGCTGGGCGTCGGATCCCGGGGCGAGGCGGCGGCGCTCTTCCACGCGGTGGCCTAGGGCCTGTCCGATGGGTCATGGCCGGGCTCGCGACGCCTGGCACGGCACCTCGCGGCGTTGCCGAATCATCCCCCCCGCTCCTCTCTCC
>NZ_JBVHQM010000066.1:0-2629 GCF_055567415.1 Streptomyces sp. NPDC026575 | reverse complement strand
TCGGGGGAGGGGCCGGACCGCCATGTCATTGGCCGAAGAGGTAGCGGCAATTCACGCGGGACGACCGGATCCAGCGGCGTTGGTGGGCGAATTCCGCCGCACCCATGTCTTGATTCCGACGGTCAACGACACCCTCCTCTCGTCAGAGTTGGACGGCATTCGCTGGCTGTACGCCTTCACCGACGAGGATGCCCTCTCGCGCTTCGCCGTCTCCCGTGGCAGTGAGCCCGGAGCGGAGTGGCAGTACGTCACGGTGTCCGGGGCCCGCGTCCTTGACGTGCTGATTCCTGCCATCGAGGGCCCGACCGGGGTGGCTCTGGACGCCGGCAGCGAGCACGGTGCGCTGTTCCCGCCGGTGGCCGGGATCGTCCCCGACACCGCGGCCATCGACATATCAACGGGTGACGGGCCGGACGGCGGTTCGGACGACGTCGCGCCGCACAGGGGGGAAGCGTAGGAATGGGTGTGATCGGCGGGTACGGGTATCAGGTCGAGCCCGAGGCATTCGAGCAGCTCACCAAGGGGATCAAGGCCGCGACGGCCGAACTCAAGGAACTGGGCTTCGACGTGGAAGCCCAACTTGGCCGCGGTTTCGACAAATTGTCCCTGGACAGTATGGAATGCGGCGACGACGGCCTGGCGGCCACGCTCGACTCCTTCTGCGAGCGCTGGGGCTGGGGCGTGCGCACGTTGATGCAGGACGCCAATGAATTCTCCAAAAAGCTGGGCCTCACCGCCGGCATTTACTACGAGCAGGAGCAGTACGTCTCGGACGCGCTGAAGCAGACCGTGAACGCGGCGATGGGCGATCCGTCCAAGACGGCCGAGCAGCTGCACAAGACGTCCTGGGGCGACATCGCCGCGGACAACCCCTTGAACGTCGATTTCGACCCGACGTCCGCTGCGTCGTTGGAGTCGCACGACCGGATGCTGCAGACGGCCGACAAGCTCGCCCAGGACGTCCAGTCGGTCCCTGACCGGGTGAAGCACCCCTTCGACGATCGCGACGAGGTCACCACCGAGTTCCACGAGCCGAAGGGTGCGCGGGGCCAGGGGGGCGAGGGCAAGTGAACTGGCTCGGCGATGGTCTGAACGCGATAGGCGAGGGCGCGAGCAAGTTCACGGACGCCGTTGAGCGGGGCGCGGGCGAGCTGGTCGAGCACGGCTCGGACCTGGCGGGCGACGCCCTGGAGACCGTCGGCCTCGACGATGCCGGACACGCCGTGCGCTCCGCCGGCGCCAAGGCGGCCGGGGCCCTGGGCGCGCATGTCGACGAACGCCGGCTCGGCGAGACGGAAGACCCCAAGGAACTCATCCACGGCGACGTCTCGAAGATCAACGAAACGGCCTCCCACCTCAAGGACTTCTCCGCCGCCTTCGACCGGGTCGCCGAGGGCATGCGCAAGATCGGCTCGGGCCAGCACTGGAGCGGCAAGGCCGCCGACGCCTTTCGCGAGAAGTTCGATATGCATCCCAAGCAGTGGATGCACGCCGCCGACGCCTGCGACGACGCCTACAAGGCCCTGAAGTCGTATGCGGAAACGGTGTCCTGGGCGCAGGGCAAGGCCGCCGACGCCATCGAGAAGTACCGTGACGCCACGGAGGCCACCCGGCGCTCCCTCGACGCCTACAAGGCCAAACTCGACACGTACAACGCGCAGGTCGACCTCTACAACACGGCCATCGACGAGGGGCACAATCCCGGCAGCCAGCCGCAGAAGCCCGGCGCGTATGCAGACCCGGGCGCCGAGGGCCGCGAGGCGGCCCAGGACATGCTCAAGACCGCCCGCAACCAGCGCGACGAAGCCGCCGAGCGGGCCCGCAACGCCATCAAGGGCGCCTTGGCCCATGCCCCGGAGAAGCCCGCCTTCACCGACCTCGCCGGTGCGGCCCTCAAGGACGGCGGGGAAGCGTTCGTCCTCCAGAACGCGCACATGGCCGGCGGCGCCCTCAAGGCTGCTGCCGAAACCGTCAAGCTGGCCCGGACGGTCAACCCACTGGATCCCTACAACATCACCCACCCCTGGAAGTTCGCCAACAACGCCTCCACCATGCTCATGGGCCTGGCCCAGGCCCCTCTCCACCCCATCGACACGGCCAAGGACATGCTCGGCTCCGGCTGGGGCAGCGATCCCGGCGACGCGTGGGGAGCCCTCATCCTCAATGCCATGGGAGGCAAGGGCGCGGGGGGACTGGCCAAGGGGGCGGCGAAGACAACCGCGAAGAATGTCGCCGAGGGGTGGGCGCGGCACGCCGCCCGCAACGGCGGCAAGATCACCGTCCGGGACCGGGCCCGCATCGCCGCCTGCAAGATCTTCGGCAGCGACCCCATCGACATGGCCACCGGCCGTATGCACCTGCCGCAGACGGACATCACCCTCCCCGGCAGCCTCCCGCTGGCCTTCTCCCGCACCTTCGAGTCGTCCTACCGCCAGGGCCGCTGGTTCGGCCCGGCCTGGATGTCCACCGTCGACCAGCGTCTGGAGATCGACTCCGAGGGCGTCATCCTCATCGGCGAAGAGGGCAACTTCCTCCTCTACCCCCACCCCGCCGTCGGCGTCCCCACCCTCCCGGCCGAAGGCGACGGAGCCCCCCTCGAACTCACCCCCGACGGCGACTACCTCCTCAC
>NZ_JBVHQM010000065.1:0-3548 GCF_055567415.1 Streptomyces sp. NPDC026575 | reverse complement strand
AGCGGCCACACCACCGGCCCGCCCGACACCCGCTCCACCACCGGCTCCGACACCAAGCTATCCACCGGCTGCTCAATGATGACGTGCGCATTGGTGCCACTGATTCCGAAGGACGAGATGCCCGCGCGGCGCGGGCCATCCTCACGCACCGGCCACTCACGCGCCTCGGTCAGCAACTCCACCGCACCCGCCGACCAATCCACCTCACGCGTCGGCTCATCCACATGCAACGACTTCGGCAACACACCATGACGCATCGCCTCGACCATCTTGATGATCCCCGCCACACCAGCCGCCGCCTGCGTGTGCCCGATATTCGACTTCACCGAACCCAGCCACAACGGACGCCCCTCAGGACGATCCTGCCCATACGTCGCAAGCAGCGCCTGCGCCTCGATCGGATCACCCAACCGAGTACCGGTACCGTGCGCCTCCACCACATCGACATCGATCGGCCCCAGACCCGCATTGGCCAACGCCTGACCGATCACCCGACGCTGCGACGGACCATTCGGCGCCGTCAGACCATTACTGGCGCCGTCCTGGTTCACCGCCGTGCCGCGTACCACCGCCAGCACCGGATGGCCATTGCGCCGGGCATCCGACAACCGCTCCACCAGCAGCACGCCGACACCCTCGGCCCAGCCGGTGCCGTCAGCGGCGTCAGCGAACGGCTTGCACCGCCCGTCAGGTGCCAGGCCGCGCTGGGCGCTGAAGTCGACGAACGTGTCCGGGGTGGACATCACGGTGACACCACCGGCCAACGCAAGCGTGCACTCCCCCGACCGCAGGGACTGCACCGCCCAGTGCAACGCCACCAACGACGACGAACACGCCGTGTCCACCGTCACCGCCGGCCCCTCCAGGCCGAAGGTGTACGCGATGCGTCCCGACAGGACGCTGCTCGCGCGGCCGATGCTGGAGTAGCCACTCAGCTCCTCGGACATCCGCGACACGTTGGCGCCGTAGTCGTAGTACGAGCCTCCGGTGAAGACTCCCGTGCGGCTGCCGCGCAGAGCAGCGGGGTCGATCCCGGCACGTTCCAGCGCCTCCCACGCGGTCTCCAGCAGCAGCCGCTGCTGGGGGTCCATCGCCAGGGCCTCTCTCGGACTGATACCAAAGAAGTCGGCGTCGAACGCGGCCGCGTCCCGCAGGAACCCGCCCTCATGGACGTAGCTGCTGCCTGGGCGTCCGGGCTCGGGATGGTACACCGACTCGATGTCCCAGCCTCGGTCGTCCGGGAACTCTCGGATGCAGTCCCTCGCGTCGGCGACCAGTCGCCACAGGTCTTCCGGGGACGCGACGTCTCCGGGGAAGCGGCAGCTCATCGCGACGATGGCGACGGGATCGTCCGTGCGGACGGTATCGGTGGCCGGCACCTGTGGGACGGTTTCGTTCTCGTCCCCCCAGAACTCGGCCGCGAGGTGCTGGGCGAGTGCCACGGGCGTGGGGTAGTCGAACACCATGGTCGCCGGAAGACGCAGGCCGGTGGCCTCCGCCAGGTGGTTGCGCAGCTCTACGGCGGTCAGCGAGTCGAAGCCGATGTCGCGGAAGGCGCGGTCGGTTCCGACCGCGTCCACCGAGGTGTGACCGAGTACCACGGCCGCCTGCTCGCGCACCGTCTCCAGTAGTACGGCGAGTTGTTCGGCCCGTTCCAGGCCGCGCAGCCGCAGGGACAGGTCCAGTGTGCTGCCGGTGTCCGGAGCGGTGGTGCCGGCCAGCGCGTCCAATGCCTTCCGGGCCTCGGAAAGGTCACCGATGAGCGGGCTGGGGCGGGCCCCGGTGAGTACGGGGGCGAAAAGGTCCCAGTCGACATCGACGACGGTCAGTGCGGTGGCGTCACCGGCGAGCGCGCGCTCCAGAGCACTGACCGCGTGTTCGGGCTTCATCGGCGGCAGGCCCTGCCGTCGCAGGAGCTCTTCGTCGTCGCCCTGGGCCGCCATCCCGGCCTCCGCCCACGGGCCCCACGCGACGGCGGTCGCCGTGAGCCCCCGGGCCCGACGCCGCTCGGCCAGCGCGTCGAGGAAGGCGTTGGCCGCGGCGTAGGCGCTCTGTCCCCCACTGCCCCAGATTCCGGCTACGGAAGAGAACAGGACGAAGGCGTCGAGGGGTTCTTCGGCGAACAGTTCGTCCAGGTGGGCGGCGCCCACGGCCTTCGCGCGCAGCGAGTGGCCCAGCTCATCGAGTGTCAGCTGCGCCACCGGTACCGAGGAGTCGACGCCGGCCGCGTGCACCACCGCCCGAACCGGTGCACCGCGCTCGGCCATGCTCCGCACGACTTGGGCCAGTTGGTCACGGTCGGCCGTGTCGCAGGCGGCGATGGTGACCTCGGTTCCCAGCGCGGCGAGCTCGGTCCGTAGTTCGCTGGCGCCGGGTGCTTCGATGCCCCGTCGGCTGAGGAGCAGGAGATGTTCTGCGCCGTTTCCGGCGAGGCGGCGGGCGACGTGTGCGCCCAGGGCTCCGGTGCCTCCCGTGATCAGTACGGTGCCGCGTGGCCGCCAGGGGACGGGCTGCCCGTCACCGTCCATGGCAGTGCGTACGAGCCGGCGCCCCAGCACGCCGGCAGGCCGTACGGCCGTCTGGTCCTCCCCGTGGGCGCGGTGCCCCGTACCATCAGCCGCCGTGGTGAGCAGCCCACACAGCCGGGTGAGGGCCCGTCCGTCCAGGTCGGCGGGGAGGTCCACAAGCCCACCCCACCGCTGGGGGTGTTCCAGCGCGAGCACGCGTCCCAGGCCCCACACCTGGGCCTGGGCAGGATTGCGCACCTCGTCGGCGTCGGTTGCCCGCACCGCACCGCAGGTGGCCAGCCACAGCGGTGCCCGCACCTGGGCATCGGCCAGTGCCTGCGCGAGGTGGAGGGTCAGGCCTAGTGCGGCCGGTACGTCGGCATGTGCCGGGTGCGTGCCTTCGGCGAGGGCGAGCAGTGACAGCACTCCGCCGACAGGGGAGCCGCCGGCCGGGTCGTCCGACGCTTCCGTGAGCAGTGCGGCGAGCCCCGGACGATCGGTGTGGGTCGGTACGGCGACAGGGACCGCACGGGCACCGCGCTCGGTCAACGCCTGGATAATCGCCGCCACCTGCTCATTGGCACCGTCCTCGGCGTGGACGACCAGCCAGGTACCCGTCGGATCGCCGGCCCCGGCGGAGGCCCCGATCGTCTCGTCACTCAGCCGCTTCCAGCTGATGCGGTACTGCCGCCTCCCTGCGACGAGGGTGTCCTGGCGACGGCGGTGCCAGGTGGAGAGTGCGGGCAGGAGGCCGGTAAGGGCCCCGTTCAGCCCCTTGGGCGCTGTCCCTTCGCCGCTCTGGGGCCCGTCTTCGGTGGTCGGGTCCTCGTCCAGCAGCATGGCGGCCAGTGCCTCGGAGTCGCCGCTGTCCACGGCCTCCCAGAACTTGGCTTCCTCGGGGTCCGTTGTGGAGGACCCGGCCGGGGCGCTCTCGGATGCGGAGCCTTCCAGCCAGTACCGCTGATGCTGGAAGGCATACGTCGGCAAGGCCACCCGCCGGGCACCTTGCCCCGCGAACACACCCTCCCAATCCACCGGCAC
>NZ_JBVHQM010000064.1:0-4672 GCF_055567415.1 Streptomyces sp. NPDC026575 | reverse complement strand
TCTTGGGGATGGAGTTCTCGACGTGCTGCTGGTGCTCGTCGGTGGGGCCTTCGAGGCCGCCGGGGCGTTCGCGGTTGCGGGTCTCGGAAGCGGGCGGGTGGTCGCCTGGGGGGTTGTGACCGTCGGCGTCGTCCCTGCGCTCCGAGGAGGACTCGTTGCCGCTGTCGTCCGTGTTCTCCTCCGGACGGGAGGAGTGGTCGGAGTCGGTGTCCGCGGGGCGCTGGGTGGTGTTGTTCGCGTCCGGCTCGGTGCGGTCGTTCGAGTGCTCGGCGTCCGGGGCCGGTGAGCTGTCGGCGGCGGTGTCGGGGACTGCTGCCGGGTATTGCGGGTGCTGTGGGTTCTGCGGGTTCTGCGGGTTCTGTGGGTAGTGCGGGGCCTGCTGCTGGTACGGGTTGTTGTTCGGCGGCTGCTGATGCGGCTGCTGGGTGTAGGGGCCTGGCTGCTGCTGGTGGGGCTGTTGGGCGTACGGGCCTGGCTGCTGCTGGTGCGGCTGTTGGGTGTACGGACCGGGCTGCTGCGGCTGCTGGGCGTACGGGCCTGGCTGCTGCTGGTACGGGCCAGGTTGCTGTTGCTGCGGCTGTTGGGCGTGCGGTTGCTGCTGGTACGGGTTCTGCTGGTGCTGCTGCGGGGCCGGTTGCTGGGTGTACGGGCCGGGCTGGTGCGGCTGCTGGGCGTACGGGTTCTGCTGCTGTTGGTACGGCGCAGGTTGCTGTTGCTGCGGCTGCTGGGTGTACGGAGACTGCTGTTGCTGGGGCTGCTGCTGGTACGGGTTCTGCTGCTGATTCTGCGCGTATGGGTTGGGCTGCTGGTGCTGCGGCGCGGGCTGCTGGTGGGGCTGCTGGTACGGGCCCGGCTGCTGTTGTGGCTGCTGGTAGGGGTTTGGCTGCTGCTGGGCCTGCTGGGCCTGAGCGTGTTGCTGGGCCTGGGCCTGGGCCTGGGCCTGGGCCTGGGCTTGCGCCTGCGCCTGGGCCTGCGCCTGTGCCTGCTGCTGGGCTTGTGCCTGTGCCTGTGCCTGCGCCTGCGCTTGAGCCTGGGCCTGCTGCTGGGCCTGGGCCTGCGCCTGCTGCTGGGCCTGGGCCTGTGCTTGAGCTTGTGCCTGCGCCTGCGCTTGGGCTTGTGCCTGCTGTTGAGCCTGCGCCTGTGCCTGCGCCTGTGCCTGTGCCTGCGCCTGTGCCTGGGCCTGCTGCTGTGCCTGCGCCTGCTGCTGGGCTTGCTGCTGGGCCTGTGCTTGGGCGTGCTGCTGGGCCTGCTGCTGGTTCTGGGGTTGCTGCTGGTTTTGGGCCTGGGCCTGCTGCTGGTTCTGGGGTTGCTGCTGGTTTTGGGCCTGGGCCTGCTGCTGGTTCTGGGGTTGGGGCTGGTTTTGGGTCTGGGGCTGCTGCTGTTGGTTTTGGGGGGCGGTGGGGTCGAAGGGCTGGCGGTTGGCGTCGGTGACGAGGTGCCAGACGTTCTTGGCCTGGGTGTTGATGGGCTGGTCGCTGATCGTGCCGGTCTGGCTGTCGACCCAGACGACCTTGCCGTCGTGGTTGACCGCGTTGAAGACGTGGGCGCCGCCGTTGGGCCAGGTGACCAGTACCGCGGCTGCGGCGCCGGGGCCGGCCTTGCGGAGGTCGTCGGCGATCTGGGCGTAGCCGTCCTTGGCGTTTTGGCCGGAGTTGCGGAACTTGGCGCCGGTGTACTGCTCGATGTTGGCGGTGCCGTTGTTCTCGCCGGACGCGCGGTCGATGCCGCCCTTGCCATCCGGGTCGAAGGTGCGTGGAGCGGACACCTGCGGGTTGCCGTACCAGGACTCCATGAAGGAGCGGGTGCAGTCGGCGCAGTTGTTGGAGCGGCCGTAGACGGTGGGGCCGCCGTCGTTCTGGAGCTGGGCCCACGGCTGGAACGGGTCGTTGAACGCCCGCGGGGTGCCGTCCGGGTTCCGCGGGAAGTTGTTCAGCAGTGCCTGCTGGTCGTGCGGGAACGGCGAGTACAGGCCACCCGGCTGGACGTTGAGGCCGAGCCGTACGTCGTTGTGGCTGCGGAGGTTCTGGGGCTGTGCGACCGGTGGCTGGTGCTGCGCTTCCTGCTGTTGGTGCGGGGTGGGCTGGGTCTGCTGGGGGTTCTGGTTTTGCTGGTGCGGCGCGGGCTGCTGCTGGGGGACCGGCTGCTGGACGTACGGGCCCGGCTGCTGCTGTTGGGGCTGTTGCTGCGGGGTCTGCTGCTGGGGCGTCTGCTGCGGCTGCTGCTGTTGCGGCGTGGGCTGCTGGTGCTGCGGCTGCTGTTGCGGCTGCTGGTTCTGGTGCGGGACGTTCGGGTTCGGCGTGTTGGGGGTCGGGGCACCAGGGCGCGTGGGGGCCTGGGCGCCGGGCTGCGACGGCACCTGGGCAGGGGCGTCGGTCTGCGGCCGGTCCGTACGGGTGGGGGCGGCGGACTGCGGCGTCCCGTCGGGACGCGTCGAGTCCGGCCGTGTGGTGTCGGGGCGTGATGCGTCCGGGCGGGCGCTGTCGGGACGTGTCGTGTCGGGGCGTGACGCGTCCGGGCGGGACGCGTCCGGGCGGGACGCGCTGGGCTGGGCACCGTCGGGGCGAGTCGCATCCGGGCGGGTGCCGTCGGGACGAGCGCCGTCCGGGTGGGTGCCGTCGGGGCGAGCCCCATCCGGGCGGGTGCCGTCGGGACGAGTGCTGTCCGGGCGAGCGCCGTCGGGACGAGCGCCGTCCGGGCGGGTGCCGTCGGAACGGTTCCCGTCGGGGCGCCCGGACTCGTCGTTGCGGGCGGGGCCGTCGAGACGAGGGTTGTGCGGGGGACGCTCGGGGGTGGGCTGTTGGGTGTGGTCCTGGACGATTTGGGAGCCGTCGGGGCGGCGGTTGTTACCGGGAGGCGTGGCGGGTGCGTCGCGGCGGGGGCCGTCCAGGCGGGGGTTGTAGGCGGGGCGCTCGGGCTGACGCTGCTGGGTGACGTCGCGAATGGCCTGGGA
This sequence comes from Streptomyces sp. NPDC026575, assembly GCF_055567415.1. Lineage (NCBI taxonomy): Bacteria > Bacillati > Actinomycetota > Actinomycetes > Kitasatosporales > Streptomycetaceae > Streptomyces > Streptomyces sp. NPDC026575. The sequence goes on along the minus strand of NZ_JBVHQM010000064.1, from coordinate 1,722 downwards.
GCCATCGGGGCGGCGGTTGTTGCCGGCGGAGGGGCTGGTGTTGCCGGGTGTGCCGCTGCGGGGTGGGGCGCCGTTCGGGGGTGTGGAGGGGCTGCCCTGGGGCGGGATGCCGCCCATCATCGGGCCGGGGTTCTGCGGAGTGTTGGGCTGCTGGCCCTGTTGGGGGGTGGCGGGGGTGTTGGGGGTGTTCGCTGTGGGGTCGGTGGTGTGTTGGGTGGGTGGGGGGAGGGTGGCGGTGTCGGCGGACTGGGTGGAGACGGTGGTGTCGTCCGGGTCGTCCATGGTGGGCATGGGGTCGCCGGGGGCCGGGTCGCGTTGCTGGATGGGCTGGCCGGAGGAGGGGGTGTGCTGGACCGGGGCGCCCTGGGGCGGTGTGCCGACGTGCGGCATGGAGGGGCGGCCGCCGCTGCCGCTGTTGTTGGTGTTGTCCCCGTTGCCGTTGTTGTTGCCGCTGGTGTCGGCGGAGTTGTCGCCGTAGGAGGGCGGGTTGCCGGCTACCGGGTCCGGGATCGGTGAGGGCGCGGGCTGCGGCGCGTCAGGGCGCGAGGGCCCGCCCTCGTGGGGGGTGGAGTCCGGTGCGGGCTGAGTGCTGACGGGGTCCGGGGTGGGGGTGGGGCGGGCGCCGTCCGGGGTGGTGTCCGGTGCGGGCTGGGTGCTGACGGGGTCCGCATCCGGGCGGTCCGGGCGTGCGAAGTCCGGGGTGTTGTCCCGGGTGGGCTGGGTGCTGACCGGGTCGGAGTCGGGGCGCGCCGAGTCCGGGGTGTGGTCCGGTGTCGGCTGGGTGCTGATCGGGTCGTGGTCCGGGCGTGCCGCGTCCGGGGTGTGGTCGGGCGTCGGCTGGGTGCTGATGCCGTCCGTGTCCGGGCGCGAGGAGTCCGGGCGTGAGCTGTCCGGAGTGGGGCCCGAGTCGTGGGTGTTGCCCGAGTCCGGGGTGGGACCGGCGTCCGGAGCGTGGCCGGAACCGGCGTCGGGGGTGGGGGAGTTCGAGTAGGGACTGTCGTTGCCGCCTCGGTAGCCCTCGTCGAACGGGGAGCGCTGGTCCGGGGGCGGCAGGGGCTGCGCGTCCGGGACGTTGCGGGCAGGGTCGGAGCCCGCACCGTTGGAGGGGCTGTGGGAGGTGGACGGGTTGGTGCCCGTGCCACCGGAGTCGGCGCCGTCGCGGCCGCTGGAACTGGGGCCGTCGGTGGCGCCCGCGTTGTCCGAGGCGCGGGGGGTGTGGCTGGTGGAGCCCCCACCGTTGGAGCCGCCGTGGTTGCCGCCGTCCGTACCACTTCCGCTGCCGCTGCCGCTGCCACCGGAGCCGTTGGAGGAGCTGCCGGAACCGGAGCCGGAGCCCGATCCGGAGCCCGATCCGGAACCGCTGTCGGAGCTGGAACCCGAGCCCGAGCCCGAACCACTGCCGGACCCACCGCCGTCGGATCCGGACCCCGAACCCGAACCCGATCCGCTGCCCGACCCCGACCCCGACCCCGAATCGGACCCGGACCCGGACCCGCTGTTCGACCCGGACCCGCTCCCCGACCCGCTGGAGCCCCCGTCGCCGGAGCCCCCACCATCGCCGCCGTCGCCGCCGTCACCATCGCTGCCGTGCCCGGCGGCGGAGTCCAGACCCTGACGAGCCCGCCGGCCCGCACGGCCGCCCGCGCCGTCACGCAGACCCTCGCCCAGGGACTCGCCCATGTTCTCCACGGCGTCCGTAGCGGCCTTCTTGCCCGCCTTGCC
>NZ_JBVHQM010000063.1:1512-3292 GCF_055567415.1 Streptomyces sp. NPDC026575 | reverse complement strand
ACGGGTGGCTGGTCGTTGCTTGAGAACTGCACAGTGGACGCGAGCATCTGTGGCCAAGTTTTTAAGGGCGCACGGTGGATGCCTTGGCACCAGGAACCGATGAAGGACGTGGGAGGCCGCGATAGGCCCCGGGGAGCTGTCAACCGAGCTTTGATCCGGGGGTGTCCGAATGGGGAAACCCGGCAGTCGTCATGGGCTGTCACCCATACCTGAACACATAGGGTATGTGGAGGGAACGCGGGGAAGTGAAACATCTCAGTACCCGCAGGAAGAGAAAACAACCGTGATTCCGGGAGTAGTGGCGAGCGAAACTGGATGAGGCCAAACCAGTCACGTGTGATACCCGGCAGGGGTTGCGTGGTTGGGGTTGTGGGATCTCTTTTCTGCAGTCTGCCGGCTGTGGGACGAGTCAGAAACCGTTGATGTAGGCGAAGGACATGCGAAAGGTCCGGCGTAGAGGGTAAGACCCCCGTAGCTGAAACATTGACGGCTCGTTTAAGAGACACCCAAGTAGCACGGGGCCCGAGAAATCCCGTGTGAATCTGGCGGGACCACCCGTTAAGCCTAAATATTCCCTGGTGACCGATAGCGGATAGTACCGTGAGGGAATGGTGAAAAGTACCGCGGGAGCGGAGTGAAATAGTACCTGAAACCGTGTGCCTACAAGCCGTGGGAGCGTCGCACAAGGACTTGTCCTTGTGTCGTGACTGCGTGCCTTTTGAAGAATGAGCCTGCGAGTTTGCGGTATGTTGCGAGGTTAACCCGTGTGGGGAAGCCGTAGCGAAAGCGAGTCCGAATAGGGCGTTGAGTAGCGTGCCCAAGACCCGAAGCGGAGTGATCTAGCCATGGGCAGGTTGAAGCGGAGGTAAGACTTCGTGGAGGACCGAACCCACCAGGGTTGAAAACCTGGGGGATGACCTGTGGTTAGGGGTGAAAGGCCAATCAAACTCCGTGATAGCTGGTTCTCCCCGAAATGCATTTAGGTGCAGCGTCGTGTGTTTCTTGCCGGAGGTAGAGCACTGGATAGGCGATGGGCCCTACCGGGTTACTGACCTTAGCCAAACTCCGAATGCCGGTAAGTGAGAGCGCGGCAGTGAGACTGTGGGGGATAAGCTCCATGGTCGAGAGGGAAACAGCCCAGAGCATCGACTAAGGCCCCTAAGCGTGTGCTAAGTGGGAAAGGATGTGGAGTCGCAGAGACAACCAGGAGGTTGGCTTAGAAGCAGCCACCCTTGAAAGAGTGCGTAATAGCTCACTGGTCAAGTGATTCCGCGCCGACAATGTAGCGGGGCTCAAGCACACCGCCGAAGTCGTGTCATTGCAGCATGAGGGCCAACGCCCGCTGTGATGGGTAGGGGAGCGTCGTGTGCCGGGTGAAGCAGCCGTGGAAACGAGTTGTGGACGGTTCACGAGTGAGAATGCAGGCATGAGTAGCGATACACACGTGGGAAACGTGTGCGCCGATTGACTAAGGGTTCCTGGGTCAAGCTGATCTGCCCAGGGTAAGTCGGGACCTAAGGCGAGGCCGACAGGCGTAGTCGATGGACAACCGGTTGATATTCCGGTACCCGCTTTGAAACGCCCAATATCGAATCCATTAATGCTAAAGCCGTGAAGCCGGCCTGGAGTCTTCGGACAAAGGGACGTGGTGGAGCCGCTGACCCAAGGTGGTAGTAGGTAAGCGATGGGGTGACGCAGGAAGGTAGTCCAGCCCGGGCGGTGGTTGTCCCGGGGTAAGGGTGTAGGACGCACGGTAGGCAAATCCGTCGTGCATGTAAGT
>NZ_JBVHQM010000063.1:0-1419 GCF_055567415.1 Streptomyces sp. NPDC026575 | reverse complement strand
ATAAGTCTGAGACCTGATGCCGAGCCGATTGTGGTGAAGTGGATGATCCTATGCTGTCGAGAAAAGCCTCTAGCGAGTTTCATGGCGGCCCGTACCCTAAACCGACTCAGGTGGTCAGGTAGAGAATACCGAGGCGTTCGGGTGAACTATGGTTAAGGAACTCGGCAAAATGCCCCCGTAACTTCGGGAGAAGGGGGGCCATTTCCGGTGATGAGTCTTGCACTCTGAGCTGGGGGTGGCCGCAGAGACCAGCGAGAAGCGACTGTTTACTAAAAACACAGGTCCGTGCGAAGCCGTAAGGCGATGTATACGGACTGACGCCTGCCCGGTGCTGGAACGTTAAGGGGACCGGTTAGTCACATTTCGGTGTGGCGAAGCTGAGAACTTAAGCGCCAGTAAACGGCGGTGGTAACTATAACCATCCTAAGGTAGCGAAATTCCTTGTCGGGTAAGTTCCGACCTGCACGAATGGCGTAACGACTTCTCGACTGTCTCAACCATAGGCCCGGTGAAATTGCATTACGAGTAAAGATGCTCGTTTCGCGCAGCAGGACGGAAAGACCCCGGGACCTTTACTATAGCTTGATATTGGTGTTCGGTTCGGCTTGTGTAGGATAGGTGGGAGACTTTGAAGCCGTGACGCCAGTCATGGTGGAGTCATTGTTGAAATACCACTCTGGTCGTGCTGGATGTCTAACCTGGGTCCGTGATCCGGATCAGGGACAGTGTCTGGTGGGTAGTTTAACTGGGGCGGTTGCCTCCTAAAGGGTAACGGAGGCGCCCAAAGGTTCCCTCAGCCTGGTTGGCAATCAGGTGTTGAGTGTAAGTGCACAAGGGAGCTTGACTGTGAGACTGACGGGTCGAGCAGGTACGAAAGTAGGGACTAGTGATCCGGCGGTGGCTTGTGGAAGCGCCGTCGCTCAACGGATAAAAGGTACCCCGGGGATAACAGGCTGATCTTCCCCAAGAGTCCATATCGACGGGATGGTTTGGCACCTCGATGTCGGCTCGTCGCATCCTGGGGCTGGAGTCGGTCCCAAGGGTTGGGCTGTTCGCCCATTAAAGCGGTACGCGAGCTGGGTTTAGAACGTCGTGAGACAGTTCGGTCCCTATCCGCTGTGCGCGTAGGAGTCTTGAGAAGGGCTGTCCCTAGTACGAGAGGACCGGGACGGACGAACCTCTGGTGTGCCAGTTGTCCTGCCAAGGGCATGGCTGGTTGGCTACGTTCGGAAAGGATAACCGCTGAAAGCATCTAAGCGGGAAGCCTGCTTCGAGATGAGGGCTCCCACCTCCTTGAGAGGGTAAGGCTCCCAGTAGACGACTGGGTTGATAGGCCAGATATGGAAGCCGGGTAACCGGTGGAGTTGACTGGTACTAATAGGCCGAGGGCTTGTCCTCAGTTGCTCGCGTCCACTGTGT
>NZ_JBVHQM010000062.1:0-6189 GCF_055567415.1 Streptomyces sp. NPDC026575 | reverse complement strand
CGCTATCGAGACGCTCCGGCGCCTTGCGATGCACCGCACCAGACGCCGCGGCCTTTCCGACCCCGACCCATCGGACAGGCCCTAGGTGTATTGACCTGCAGGGTTGTTCACACGGCCGCAGATCGCGCACCTGGGCGTGAGCCTCTCGCTGACGCACCCGCAGCTCAGCCCAAACGGGGTATCTCGATCGCCGGACAACGATCCATCACCATGTCCAGACCCGCGTCGCGCACGCGGTTCCAGGCCGCCTCGTCGACCACTCCGAGCTGGAACCACACGGCCTTCGCCCCCACCGCGACGGCCTCGTCGGCGATTCCGCCCGCCAGCTCGCTGTTGACGAAGACATCGACCACGTCGACCGGGAAGGGGATCGCGTCGAGCGAGGGGTAGCCGGGCTCGCCGTGCACCGTCTCGGCCTTCGGGTGCACCGGCACGATCCGCTTGCCGAAGCGCTGCAGCACCTCCGCGACACCATGGGCCGCACGCTGCTCGTTGGCGGACAGGCCCACCACCGCCCAGGTGTCACCGAGTTCGTTGAGGATCCTGCGGATCGTTCGGGGATCGCCGTACACGCACTGCCTCCTGCGAAGGGAAGGGTCCTGTGCGGATCAACGGCCGGTGTCTTCGGAAGATTCCCGTACGGCGGACGCCCCGCCCGAAGGGGAAGGCGGGCGGGGCGGGCTCGATGGGCCGGCGGGTCAGTTCGCCCCGTGGGCCGCTCCGCTGCCGGCCAGACCGGCCCCGACGACGGTGCTGCCGTTGGCGGCGCGGGCCGGCTTGCCGATCGCGCGGCCGCCGCCCACCGGCTCGGCCCCGCCGGCCCCGGTACCCGGGCGGAGCGCCCCGGCTCCGGCCGCGTCCTGGGCCTCGTCCGGTGTCTCCGCCGCCCCGGCCAGCGTCGCGCGCAGCTCCTCGGTGTCCACGAGCATGCTCACCGGCCCGGTCGGGTTGAGGTACAGCGCATGTCCCGGCGGCAGCTGCTCGACCAGCTCGCTCACCGGGCGCCGGTCGTACAGCAGCCGGCCCACGGACTCGACGTAGCTCTCCGAGGTGTAGACGGGGATGACCGGGGTTCCCTCGGGTGAGGCGGCGGCCAGCGGGGTGCCGGTCGCGGTGACCAGGACCGCGACCTCCGCGTGCGCCAGCGCCTCGGAGACCTCGTGCCCCGGACCGTAGCCGGTCGCGGCCAGCTGAAGCGCGTGGTCGACCGGGTCGGTCGGCTCGGGCCAGTCCAGCATCTGGGGTGACGGACGGTAGTCCGGGTTGTCGCGCCACTCCTCGATCTCGCCCGTCGGGCCCGACCGCCACTGCCCGATCAGCGCCCATAGGGGCGGCTGCCCCTCGCCCTGCCAGGTCAGATCCACCATGGCCAGCCAGTGGTCGGGCGCGTTGCGTGCCGCCTCGACGACCTCCGGCGGGGGCTCGGGCATCTCCTCGCCCGTCACGGGAACGCCCGCCGTCGTCTCCGACTGTGTGCTCTCTTCCATGCAGCCCTCCGCCAACCCGCCGGTACCTGATCTACGAGCGGGGCCCCGGAACACGAGGCTCTCGCACTGGCCTCACAGTGCCCACGGGCGGCGCCGACGTCGCCCCGACGCACCGTGCGGACGGTGCGGGTACGCCGCCTGGCCGTGCGGACCGCGCCCGTACGGCGGGCACCCGAACCCGTTCGGCGGACAGCCCAGCGCGGCGCGGGCCGCCGACGGCCGGCGGTCGGCCTGTCGGTGCGGCCGCATAGGCTGGTCGGATGCAGGAGCAGTACCGCACGCTCGCGCGCGAGGGCGTCCACGAGATCGAGATCAACAAGTCCCGCTTCCTCTGCGCGCTCGCGCCCGTCGCGACCGAGGCCGAGGCGCAGGACTTCATCGCCCGCGTCCGCAAGGAGCATCCGACCGCCCGCCACCACTGCTTCGCCTACGTCCTCGGCGCCGACGGCGGCGTCCAGAAGGCCAGCGACGACGGCGAGCCGGGCGGCACCGCGGGCGTGCCGATGCTGCAGATGCTGGTGCGCCGCGAGGTGCGCTACGTCGTCGCCGTCGTCACCCGCTACTTCGGCGGCGTCAAGCTCGGTGCCGGCGGTCTGATCCGTGCCTACGGCGGCGTCGTCGGCGAGGCGCTGGACGCGCTGGGCACGGTCACCCGGCAGCGCTTCCGGCTGGTGACCGTCACCGTCGACCACCAACGGGCGGGCCGGGTCGAGAACGACCTGCGGACGACGGGACGGGCGGTGCGCGAGGTGACGTACGGGGCGGAGGTGCGCATCGAGGTCGGGCTCCCGGAGGCGGATCTCGACGCCTTCCGCGCCTGGCTCGCGGACACGACGGCCGGTACGGCGCGGCTGGAGCTCGGCGGGGAGGCGTACGGGGAGCTGTGACCGGCGGGCCGGCCCGCCCGCCCGAACCGGATCGCCGTGGAGCGGTTCGCCCGCCCGCCCGTCGCCCGCCCGCCGCCGGTCGGGCAGGTGCGTCGGCCGCCCCGGAAAGTACCGCCCGGACCGGTGCGCCGGCGCGGCGATCGTGCCAGCCTGTGGCCCGGCGGCAAAGGGCCGTCGGCCCGGTGTGCGGGCCGGCACGAGAAGGGGCGGGCCGTGCCTGAACTCCTCGACGAGCGGGTGGGATTCGTCCGCCGGATCGGCCTGTTCCAGGCCACCGCCATCAACATGAGCCAGATGTGCGGCGACTGACTCAGAATGAAGCGAAGGAGCGCGGACGGGAGAGCCGTTGGGTCACCCGTGGCGACTGCTACCTCTACCTCTAGGATGGCGTTTCCGCAGTTCACAGGCGTGTACCCACCGGGATGGGTGTGCGTTGAGGGCGCATCGGGGCCCGGACTGCACGCGCGGTCCGAGCCTCGACTTCACGCCGCTTCGGCTTCCTGGGGAGAATCTGGGGAGAATGAGTCTGGGGCGGCCTCGAACCAGGCGTCCATCGCCGCCCGCCCGCGGCCATCCGCCTCGGGCATCATGTGCGCGTAGATCCGGAGCGTGATGCTCGGGTCTGTGTGGCCTAGCCACTTCGATACTGCTACCACGTTTTCCCGAGCGTCCAGGTGCACCGACGCGAAGGTATGCCTCAGGGCGTGGAACCCGTGTTCCCTGCTCTCCTCGTACTTCAGCACGGTGCACTTTCTCTTGCCGTCGCTGGAGACTTGCTTGAGCGTCTCAGGTTCTGTGATGACGCCAGCCGCGGCGAGGGCGGGCTTCCAGTGGCGCATGTTCCAGCTATCCCTGCGGAGCGGGCCACCCTGTACCGCGGTGACGACCAAGAGATGCGTTTGGGGCGCCCAGTCCTTGCGTTCCTTCTCCGAGGTCGGCGTGTCCGGGTTCATCCAGGGAAGGGTCACGCCAGATGCAGGGAATGCCTTGAGGTGGCCTCGTAGCCTGCTCGCCACCTGCCTCGGCAGCGGCACATCGCGCGTCTTGCCCCCCTTGGGCGGCGCAAAGACGAGTTTGCCGCCGATCTTGCGGATCTGCCGTCGGACATGGAGAACGCCGGCCTCCTCGTTGATGTCCTCAACGGACAGCCCGAAGACTTCGCCCTGCCGCAGCCCGACCCCTACGCCCAGGTCGATCATTACCTGGAACCGCGGGTGCATGGCCTTTTGTACGGCTCGAACTCGATCGCGCTGCCAAGCGCGTGCCTTGCGCTCCGGCCGCTTCGGCAGCCCGGCCTTGGCAGATCGATAGGTGGCGTAGTTCCGAGGGATCCGCTCGTCCTCAACAGCCATCTGCAGAATGGACGACAGGTAGCCCCAGGCCGCGAGCGCGGTCCCTGCGCCGGTCTGCTTGTTGAGGTCTTTCACGAAGGCGCGCAACTGTGCGACCTTGATCGCGTTGAGCTTCTGGTGTCCAACGAGCGGGATGACGTGGTTCCACACGCGGCCCCTGACAGTTTGAAGTGTGGACACATCGCCCGTAACTGACGGCCACCACTCATCCTCGATGTACTTGGCGAGTGTCAGTTCCCCGCGCCGAGAATCAACGAAGTCCCCAGACTTGCTCTTGCTCTGAGCGTCGGCGAGCCATGCATCCGCCCCGTCGGGACCGGTCTTGTTGTCGAAGGAGCGGTCGCGGACGCCGGGGATTCCGGCGACCCGCCACCGCTTGCCTTTGCCGTACCGGGCGGTCTTGCGCTTCTTACCAGTCTTGGGATCGGGCTTCTTGGTCCACCAGCGATCCTCGATGTATCCGGCCATGGGGCTCCTTGAGCAGAGGTGAGCGCATGGACACGATCTCACCTCGCCACAGCTGGAACCACTGTCCTCCGGCGAGGAGTTCCTGGACGACGGAGTTGAGTGCGACCACTCCCTCGGGGAGGAAGAGGCCGCGGTAGAGCTCGAACCGGAGCGTGCCGCGGGTTTCGCGGACAGCTACGGGCTCGTCGAAGGTTCGCCCCTTGTCGTACACGTACTGGACGTCGATCATCCTGCACCCCTATGCCGTGGGAACAGGGGTGTGGGGGAGTCCCCTGATGTGACGGGTTGAATCCGGAAAGCTACCCTCCGAAATTTGAACCCACAACAAGGTTCCGCAAATCGTTCCGATATGCGCCGTCTTGTTTGGGTGTCGCCGTCACTCTTCGTCGAAGCCCTCAACGGCTTCGATCATCGCCCGCCAGCGGCGCTTGGCGCTCGGCGTCATGCCCGCCAGATGCGCGACGATCACGCGCACGTCATCGTCGTACCCGGACAACTCGGTGGCCCTGTAGTCGAGGAACTGGCGTGCCGCAGCGCGCTGCACGACGGCAAGGGGCTGCCGGAGGGCGGCGGCGATAGCTCGGAGGCGCGAGGCGTTGGGGGCGGTCGTCACGGCATTGGTGGCGAGCTTCTGCATGTAGGGCTTCGAGAGCTGTTCGCCGGATTCCGGGTCGATCGCGCGGTCGGCCAGCTGCTGGTATGAGGCGCCGGCGTCATTGGCCTCGCGCACCAGGCGGCTCAGCTCGTCGCGGTCCATCTGTTCGGCAAGGGAGTCGGGCACGGCTGACTCCTTGTGGTGCTGACGGTCGGCGGCCGCCTCCATGTCATCGTCCCTTCGAGTTTCATCCACGGTCGTCTCGTCTCTGGGCCGCGCTGACTCTACAAATCGCAGGTCAATCCCTACAACCATTCCCCGCCCGCAGACGAATCGTCTACGGATTGAGGTTAGCGCTCAAGCTACCGCGCGGAAACTTCGAATCTGGCCGTTCGGATCGGTAGACGAACCGGCTCCGGTTGTGCTTATCTGTTCCCATCAAGAACCGATCTGTTCCAATGGAGATCCGTTGAGAGTGCGCTACCGGCTCCGCGACAGAGGTGTCTTGCAGTACCTCATGCAGCACCCCGGGCGCGGCACTCCATACACAGTCAGATCACTGGCGGAAGCCACCGGTCTGAGCCACCACTCACTCATAGGGCACCTGGTCAGCGGGCGCCGCGCCGAATGCGACGCGAGCACCGCCCACGACATCGCGGAGTCCCTTGGCGTCGCCGTACTGGTGCTTTTTGCGCCCCCGGCGTCTCCGGATCCGACCAACACGGATCCCAACCCCGCCCCACCGGACTAAGGAGAACACGTGGCCAGCAGGACACCCCCGGACGGCTTCGTCTTCATCAGAGACAGCACCAAGGGCCCCGGCATCGCCTCACGGCTCGGTATCACGGCCGAGACCTACCGCAAGTGGCGCATGGCCGGAAAGGGTCCCGAGACCTTCATCCTCGGCAACAACGTCTGCGCCCGTATCGAATCCGTAGACGCCTACCTCAGAGACCTGGAGCTGCAGGCTCAGCAGCTCTCGCAGGACTCCCGCCCGCCGGAGGCGCGACGCCCCAAGCGGTCCGCGTCGCGGCAGGCGCGGAAGACCCCCAGCGACTCCCACTGTGAGCTCGCCCTCGCCGGCTGAGCTACCCGCCGCCTAGGCGGCAATCGGCCCCACCAGCCGGGCTTCCACACACCGGCAGCGGGGCCTAGACGCACCACCCACACCCAACTGAAGGGCAGGCGTCATGGACGTCATCATCGCATCAACATCCACCCCGTACACATCCCCTCTCTCGCCGGTGGAGCGCGCGGCGCTCAGGGTCGCGGAGTACGCGGCGATCACCGGCCGGCCGGAGCTCACCACCGCGATCGTCATGGAGCTGCAGGCGGCCGGCCTGCTGGCCACCGCGGTTCGGCGTGATGCGGCCGTCGAGTACGAGTGCCCGCAGTGCCAC
>NZ_JBVHQM010000061.1:0-6407 GCF_055567415.1 Streptomyces sp. NPDC026575 | reverse complement strand
TGCAGTGGGAGCGGTTGTATGAGGGGGTGGCTGCGCGGCGGGTGGAGTTGCCGACCTATGCCTTCCAACGCCAGCGGTACTGGCTCACCACACCGACAGCTGGTGGCGCCCCCTCGTCGCTCGGTCTGGATTCTGCCGAACACCCCCTGTTGGCAACGGTCGTCGAGAGTGCGGACACAGGCACGGACACGACCACCTTCACCGGCGTGCTGTCGACCGCGACACATGGCTGGCTCGCCGATCACACCGTGGGAGACGTGGTGCTCTTCCCGGGAACCGGATTCCTGGAGCTGGCTCTCAGAGCCGCGGACCAGGTGGGCTGCGTCCGTATCGACGAGCTGACACTCCAGGCGCCCCTTGTCCTGCCCGACCAACATTCGGTGCGGCTCCAGGTCGTGGTCGCCGCCGCCGACGCGGACGGCCGACGCCCCGTCTCGGTGTACGCGCGCCCCGAGAACGCCCCCCACCTGCCCTGGACCCAACACGCGACCGGCCTCCTGTCACCGTCACCGGACGGACATGGCATCCGGGACCGCGATGCCTCGGGCGCATCCTGGCCGCCGCCCGGCGCGACGCCGATCGACGTCGACGGCCTCTACGACGAACTGGCGGAGGCCGGGCTCGGCTACGGACCGGTGTTCGCCGGGCTGCGATCCGCCTGGCGACTCGGCGAGGACGTCTACGCCGAGGTCGCACTCCCCGAAGAGGCACAGGTGGAAGCACAACGCTTCGGACTGCACCCCGCGTTGCTGGACGCCGCCCTGCACTCCATCGCGCTGAGCGGTGCGGCCGGGGCGTCGGCTGCGTTGCCGTTCTCCTGGAGCGGAGTGGAACTGCACGCCTCGTGCAGCACCGAACTGCGGGTGCGGCTACGTCCCGTCCGGGACGGCGAGGTCGCCCTGGAGGCCGCGGACGCGTCCGGACTCCCGGTGGCGACCATTGAGTCGCTGTCGCTGCGGGAGGTGTCGTTGGAGCGGCTGGCCCCACCCGGAACGGCGCCGTCCCCCGCGCACGACGCGCTGTTCGAGGTCGCCTGGGGGCGGGCGGCCCGCCCGGCGCAGCCCCCGGCCCTCTCCACGGTTCCCTGGGAAGCGCTGGCACCGGAGGACGCGGTACCGGAGGCGGTGGTACTGCGCTGCGGTGGCCCGGCTGACCCCGACACCGTTCGGTGCGAGACGCACCGCGTGCTGGAGGTGCTCCAGGCATGGCTGGTCGAGGAGCGGTTCGCGAAGTCGACGCTGGTGGTGGCGACCAGGGGCGCTGTGGCGGTGGACGGGGAGGAAGTGAGCGATCTGGCCGGGGCCGCCGTATGGGGGCTCGTACGCTCCGCGCAGTCGGAGGAGCCGGGCCGGTTCGTCCTGGTCGACCTCGAAGACGACAGTTACACCGCCGGCCCTGACTCCGACGGCACCCACGGGGACACCACCGGCATCCAGGGGGACATCACCGGCACCCACGGGGACACCACCGGCTCCGGCGGATCCGCGACCGAGCTCGCCGCGGTGCTCGCCGCGGCCCTCGCCGTGGAGGAGCCCCAGGTGGCCGTACGCGGCGGTATGCTCCACACTCCCCGCCTGGTCCGCGTCGACGCCAGACACGAAGACGCCGACGCCAGGCAGGAAGTGCAGGACGTGCAGGAAGTTCAGGACGTGCAGGAAGTGCACGAAGGCACCGCCGGTGTGCCGCCCTTCCGTGGTGAGGGCGAAGTACTGGTCACCGGTGGCACCGGTGGCCTCGGCCGGCTCGTGGCCCGCCATCTGGCCGCCGAGCACGGTGTACGGAAACTGCTGCTGACCAGCCGTCGTGGTGCGGAGGCGCCCGGCGCGGCCGACCTGGCGGCGGAGCTGGCAGGGCTGGGCGCCGAAGTGGAGATCGTGGCGCACGACGTGGCCGATTGGGACGCTCTGGCGAAGCTCCTGGCGGGGCGCCGGCTGTCGGCCGTGGTGCATGCCGCCGGTGTGCTGGAGGACGGGACCATCGGTTCGCTGACCGCTGAGCGCATGGATACGGTGCTACGCCCGAAAGTCGACGCGGCCTGGCACCTGCACGACCTGACCCGCGACATGGACCTGTCCGCCTTCGTGCTCTTCTCGTCGCTGGCCGGAGTGCTGGGCGGACCGGGACAGGGCAACTACGCGGCCGCCAACGCGTACCTCGACGCACTCGCCCTGCACCGCCGTGCCCAGGGCCTGCCCGCCCAGTCACTGGCGTGGGGCCTGTGGGACCAAGCCAGCTCCATGACCGGGACGATGGGCGACGAGGACCGCGCACGACTGGCACGCGGCGGCGTACGCCCGCTGTCCACCCAGGAGGGCCTGGAACTCCTCGACACGGCGGTCGGGCTCGACCGCCCCGCACTTGTCCCCGTCCGGCTGGAGGTGAGCGGGGCGGCCGCTGCCGAGCTGCCGGAGATGCTGCGGGATCTCGTACCCGTGACCCGCCGCCGCGCCACCAGGGGGAACGCCAAGTCGCTGCGTCGGCGGCTAGCCGGCCTCCCCGCCGAGGATCAGGAGCGGGAGGTACGCCAGCTGGTCCTGGCCGGCGCCGCGGCAGTGCTGGGGCACAGCGATCCAACGGCCGTCGACCCGGACCGCGGCTTCCTGGAATCGGGCTTCGACTCGCTGACCGCGACCCAACTGCGTGCCAGGATCAATGACGCGACCGGACTGCGCCTGCCGCCCATGGCGGTCTTCGACAGCAAGACCCCCGCCGAACTGGCCCGGCGCGTACTCTCCGAACTCGCCGCCGACGACACCGCCACCTCCGGCGTCCCGAGCCCCGGAGCCGGTACTGGTGGTGCGGACACCCTGACCACACTGTGGCGTGACGGCGTCCTCTCGGGTGACGTCCCCGGAGCCTTCGCGATGCTACGAGCCGTGGCCGACCTGCGGCTGCAGTTCACCACGCCGGAGGAGTCGGCACGACTCCCCGAAGCGGCCGCGCTCGCCGTCGGCGGCACACGGTCCCCCCGGCTCATCTGCGTCTCCACGCCCATGGTGGCGGGCGGTGTGCACCAGCACGCCCGACTCGCCGCACACTTCCGAGGACGGCGGGACGTATCCGCCCTGCCCCTCCCCGGGTTCGGGTTGGGGGAGAACCTGCCGCGCACGGCCGAGGCCGCCGTGCGTGCGGTGGCCCAAGGAGTGCTGCGCACGGCAGGCGACGAGCCCTTCGTCCTCGTCGGCTACTCGTCCGGCGGCGTGCTCGCCTACGCGACGGCACACCACCTCGAAACGGCCATGGGTGTCGCACCGGCCGGTGTCGTCCTGCTCGACTCCTACGCCGTAACGGACCACGGCATGCCATCCGGATTCGAGCACCTCACCTACCGCATGCTGGACATGGAAACAGAATTCGGCCCCTACGACAGCGCACAGCTCTCGGCGATGGCACGCTACTTCCACTTCCTGCCGGAATTCACGCAGAAGGGTGTCCGGGCGCCGGTCCTCTTCGTCGGCGCCGAGAAGTCCTTCATCCCGCAGGAGGCGGAAAACGGCGACGCGGCGGAATTCCCCAAGGCGCGCCCCTGGGACGCCTCGCACACCTTCGCACCGGCCGCCGCCAACCACTACACCCTGGTGGAAGATGACGCCGAGGACACCGCGCGGATTATCGAGGACTGGCTCGGGTCCCTCTCGTGAGCCGCGCGGCAAGCGAGGGAGCAACGGCGAGTAGGGGTGGCCGCCGCAGCTTAGGGGCTTTCCCGGCGCATCCCGGCCCATAGTGTCGTCCCCAGTCGTGTCGAGTGGATTGGGGTGATTGCGTTGACACCGGCTCCCAGCGCCAAGGGCACGGTGCCATTCGGTGAGTACCACACGTGGTACCGGGTCACAGGGGAACTCGACTCCGGCCGGCCCCCGCTCGTCGTGGTGCACGGTGGACCTGGCGCCACCCACGACTCGCTGCTCAACCTCGCCTGCCTCGCGGAGGACGGTCGGCCCGTCATCCACTACGACCAGATCGGCAATGGCGGCTCCAGCCACCTCGCGGACCGCGACGAGGCCTTCTGGACCGTCTCCCTCTTCCTGGACGAACTCGACAACCTGCTGCACAGGCTGGGCGTCTCCGACGACTACGTGCTCTTCGGCCACTCGTGGGGCGGCATCCTGGCGGGAAAGCACGCCGCCGCGCGCCCCGCGGGGCTGCGCGGACTCGTGCTGGCCGACGCCCCGGCCTCGTACCCGCTGTGGCTGCGGGAGATGGAAGTACTCCGGGCGCAACTCCCGCCCGGCGTCGACGAAACGCTACGGCGGCACGAGGCGGCCGGGACCACGGACAGCCAGGAATACCTGGAAGCCATGATGGTCTTCTACCACAAGCACGTCTGCCGACTACAGCCCTGGCCGCGTGAGTACCTGGCCACCTTCATGGAGATGTACAACGACCCCACGGTCTACTTCGCCATGAACGGGCCCAGCGAATTCCATGTGACCGGCACCCTGCGGAACTTCTCGATAACCGACTGCATCGCCGCCATTGCGGTCCCCACGCTTCTCATCTCGGGCCGTCACGACGAGGCCACCGAAAAGGTCGTCCAGCCGTACCACGATCTCATCCCCGACGTGCGCTGGGAGATGTTCGAGGATTCCAGCCATGTGCCCAACCTTGAGGAGCCGGAGCGGTTCCAGGAGGTCATGCGCGACTTCCTGAAGAGCCTCGGCTGATACCCCAGTACGCCGCCCCACCCGATCAAGCAGCTAAGGACAGGTCGACTGTGGACGCATCCGTCGAGGAGATCGTCGAGGCTCTCCGCAACGCGCTCGTGGAGAACGAGCGACTGCGCAAGCAGAACAACAGGCTGACCTCGGCCGCTGCGGAGCCGATAGCCATCGTGGGGATGGCCTGCCGCTTCCCCGGTGGCGTCGCGTCCCCCGAAGACCTGTGGCGGCTGGTCGCCGACGGAACCGATGCCGTGTCCGCCTTCCCCACCGACCGCGGCTGGGACACCGAAAGGCTGTACGACCCCGAAGTCGGCAAGCCCGGCAGGAGCTATGTGCGCGAAGGGGGATTCCTGCACGACGCGGCCCGCTTCGACGCCGGATTCTTCGGCATCAGCCCTCGCGAGGCGCTGACGATGGACCCCCAGCAGCGCCTGCTGCTGGAGACGTCCTGGGAAGCGGTCGAGCGGGCGGGCATCGACCCGACGACACTGCGCGGCAGCCGTACGGGCGTCTTCGCCGGGGTCATCTACCACGACTACGGAACCACCGGCGACACCGGGACGACGGGTAACGGCAGCCTCGTCTCCGGCCGAGTGGCGTACACCATGGGCCTGGAAGGACCGGCGGTCTCCGTCGACACGGCGTGCTCGTCGTCCTTGGTGGCGATGCACTGGGCCATACAAGCGTTGCAACGGGGCGAGTGCTCGATGGCGCTGGCCGGTGGTGTGACCGTGATGTCCACCCCGCAGACGTTTCTGGAGTTCAGCGCCCTGAGGGGCCTCGCACCCAACGGCCGCTGCAAGCCGTTCGCCGCCGGCGCGGACGGCACCGCCTGGGGCGAGGGCGCCGGCATCCTGCTGCTGGAGCGACTGTCGGACGCGCGGCGTGGCGGCCACCCCGTGCTCGCCGTCGTCCGTGGCAGTGCGATCAACCAGGACGGCGCGTCCAACGGCCTCACCGCCCCCAGCGGCCCCTCCCAACAGCGGGTGATCCGCCAGGCGCTCAGCGTGGCAGGACTGACTCCGGCCGGCATCGATGCCGTCGAGGCCCACGGTACGGGCACGAAGCTGGGCGACCCCATCGAGGCCCAAGCGCTGCTCGCGACCTACGGACAGGACCGGCTGGAGGACCAACCGCTGTGGGTCGGCTCCCTGAAGTCGAACCTGGGCCACACCCAGGCGGCGGCCGGAGTCGCCGGTGTCATCAAGATGGTCGAGGCAATGCGCCACGGCGTCCTGCCCGGCACCCTGCACCTGAGCGAACCCTCTCCGCATGTCGATTGGTCCGCCGGAGCGGTGCGGCCGTTGGCCGAGAGCCGGCCCTGGCCCGCGACCGGGGACCGGCCCCGCCGCTCCGCGGTCTCCTCCTTCGGCGCCAGTGGCACCAACGCCCACGTACTCCTTGAACAGGCACTCCCTGCCGAACCCGACGACAGGACCACCGAACCGGAGACGGACCAGGGGCCCCTCCCCGCACCGCTTCGCGTACCGGTCCTCGTACCGGTATCGGGAAGGAGCCACGAAGCCCTCAACGGCCAGGCACGGCGCCTGCATACGTTCGTGGCGGCGCACCCCGAGCAGAGCGTCCCGGACATCGGCTACTCGCTGGCCACCACACGTGCAGCCTTCGAGCACCGTGCGGTGGTGGTGGCCCAGGGCCGTGAGGAGTTGCTGACTGGTCTGGAGGGGCTGGTGCGCGGAACCGCACCGGCGGGCGTGGTCGAAGGCGTCGACTCCGGCGGCAGGA
>NZ_JBVHQM010000060.1:0-8698 GCF_055567415.1 Streptomyces sp. NPDC026575 | reverse complement strand
TCTCGATAGCGGAGCTATCGGGATGATTCGGCAACGCCGCGAGGTGCCGTGCCAGGCGTCGCGGGCCCGGCCAGGACCCATCGGACAGGCCCTAAGCGTCCACCCGCCCCCGCACCCGCACCGGATATCCCGGCGCGCCGCCGTCCCGCCGCTCCACGACCACCCGGTCGCCCTCCCACCGCGAGGTGAAGCGCTCCACCGTCGGCCGCTGCCAGCCGTCCCCGCCGTCCGGCACCACCAGACCACTGCCGCCGCGCCCGGCCACCGGTGCCCACACCTCCAGCTCCGTCCCGCCGTCCTCGCCCGCCACCGGCAGCACCGCACCGGCCCGGGCCAGCACCGGAATCCGCGACAGCGGAGCGTCCACCCACACCTGCCCGGGGCCGTCGTGGGCCCGCCCGGTCGCGGTGTCGTACCACCGCCCGCGCGGCAGCCGCACCGGCCGCCGGGTCACGCCCGCCGCCAGCACCGGCGCCACCAGCAGCGCGTCCCCCAGCAGAAAGGCGTCCTCGCAGTCCCGCAGCGCCCGGTCCCGCGGCGCGCTCCACCACACCGGGCGGACGTACGGGGCCCCCGTCAGCCGCGCCAGCTGGCCCAGCGTCTCGAAGTACGGCAGCAGCCGCTGCCGCTCGCGCAGCGCCGTACGGGCGTGCTCCAGCACCTGGAGCCCGTACTCCCACGGCTCCCGGCGGCCCGCCCAGACCGCCGAGTGCGTACGGAACAGCGGCAGATAGGCGCCCAGTTGGAACCAGCGCAGATACAGCTCCCGGGAGGGCACCTCGGAGTACCCGCCGACATCGGGACCGCTGTACGGCACCCCGCACAGCCCCAGCCCCAGCACCAGCGACAACGAGGCCCGCAGCCCCGGCCAGCCGGTCGCCACATCCCCCGACCAGGTGCCCCCGTAGCGCTGCATCCCCGCCCAGCCCGAACGGGAGAACAGGAACGGCCGCTCGGCCGGGCGCAGTTCGCACAGCCCCTCGAAGCCGGCCTGCGCCATCGCCAGGCCGTAGACGTTGTGCGCCTCGCGGTGGTCGCCGCCCCGCCCCTCCAGCGCGTGCCGGGCCGAGCGCGGCAGCGTCGACTCCCCGAAGGCGGCGAAGGAGACCGGCTCGTTCATGTCGTGCCAGAAGCCCGCGAAGCCCTGCGCCAGCCGCTCCGTGTACTGCGCGCCCCACCACTTGCGCACCCGCACGTCGGTGAAGTCCGGGTACACCGACTCACCGGGCCACACCACCCCGCGCACCTCCCGCCCCCGCGCGTCCCGTACGAAGGCCCCGCACGCCGCCCCGCCCTCGTAGAGCGCGTCCCCCGGCTCCGCCTTCACCGCCGGATCCACGATCGACACCAGGCGCACCCCCTGCGCCCGCAGCTCCCGGGCCAGCCCCGGCAGATCCGGATAGCGCGCGCGGTCGACGGTGAACACCCGGTGCCGGTCGAAATGGTCGATGTCCAAATGGACGGCGGACAGCGGCAGTTCGCGCTCCTGATAACCGGCGACCACCCGGCGCACCTCGTCCTGGCCGCCGAACCCCCAACGGGCGTGCTGGTAGCCCAGCGCCCACTGGGGCGGCAGCGCGGGCGCCCCGGTCAGCGCCGTCCAGACCTGCAGCACCCTGGCGGGGGTGCCGGCCAGCACCCAGTAGCGCAGCGGCCCGCCGTCCATCCGCAACTCACAGCTTCCCGGCCGGTCGTGGCCCGAGCCCGCACCCTCCGCGCCCTCCCGGAGCAGCACCCGGCCGTCCCAGGAGTTGTCGTGGAAGACCAGATGCGTCCCCGCGTCCGCCACCACCAGCTGCACCGGCATCGTCACCGACAGCGGATCGTCGCCCGGCTCGAACGCACCGCCCGGATCGGAGTTCCACAGCCGGTACACGCCGTCCCGCAGCCGCGGCCCGTGCGCCCGCCCACCCAGTCCGAAGAACCGGGCATCGGCCGCCACCTCCGAGCGCTGTATCCACCGCGACGCGCCGCCCGCCTCCGGCCGCCCGCCCGCCCCCGATGCGCCCGCCGCGTCCGTACGGTCCCACCAGCGCGGCGGCAGCTCCCGCCGCAGCACCGCACCGCCCGGTGTACGCACCTCCACCGCGCCGTGCCGGGACACCGCCACCAGCACCCGCTCGGAGACCACCCGCCAACCGCCCTCCGTATCGGGCTCCAGCACCGCCCGGGCATCCACCTCGGGACACGCCCCGGCCAGCGCGTAGGACGGCTCCGGCTCGGCACCGTCCCAGCCGCAGAAGACGGCACCGCCCGACGCCACCCGCACCCGCAGCGACGACCGCGCGAAGTGGATCACCCCGCCGCCCGGTAGCGCCTCCGCGCCCCGCGCCGCCCCCGGGACCCGCGCCCGCTCCTCGCCGCCGCGCGGCAGCGCCCTCGCATCCGCCCTCCGCGCCCGCCACGCCGAGCGCACGGACCGCAGCCCCTGCGCCGGCCCGACCGCCCTGACCACCCGTACCGACCGCACCAGATCACGCCCGTTCATGCCGGTCAGCCTGCCATTGACGTCCGGGCATCCGGGCAGCGTTCAACTGCCGTTCACCTGCACGAGATCACGCTCGGCCACCTCCAGGCCCAAGGACCGCCGCCCGGTGGCCGGATCCCGACGGCCCCTCCCCATACGGGCCCGCATCACATGGCGGCACCACACCCGCCACCCCCCGAATATGGGGAGCCCGCCCTGGTGCACAAGTCGATCACATGGCATCGTCCAGGCAAGCCGTGTCACGCGCACACGTCGGGCCGGGGGACCCCCGCCGCGGTGCGCGCCCGACGCATACGACGCACACCACGCGTACCGACCGGGAGCCGCATCATGACCACCGCACCGCAGTCCGACCACCGGCCGGAGCCCCTCTGGCAGCCCGGCCCGGACCGTATCGCCGGCGCACAGGTCACCCGCTTCCACACCTGGGCCGCCGAGCGGCACGGCGCGCCCGCCGCCACCCCCGGCGACCCCGCCGCGAGCTACGCCGCCCTGCACCGGTGGTCCGTCGACGAACTGCCCGCCTTCTGGCAGGCCACCGCCGAGTGGTTCGACGTCCGCTTCGCCACCCCCTACGACACCGTCCTCGCCGACCGCGCGATGCCCGGCGCCCGCTGGTTCCCCGGCGCCACCCTGAACTACGCCGAGCACGCCCTGCGCGCCGGCGAGGACCCGGCCCGCGCCGACGACCCCGCGCTGCTGCACGTCGACGAGACCCACGAGCCCGCCCCCGTCACCTGGGCGGAGCTGCGCGCCCAGGTCGGATCGCTGGCCGCCGCACTGCGCCAACTCGGCGTCCGCCCCGGAGACCGGGTCAGCGCCTATGTCCCCAACATCCCGCAGGCCGTCGTCGCCCTCCTGGCCACCGCCGCCGTCGGCGCCGTCTGGACCTCCTGCGCCCCCGACTTCGGCGCCCGCAGCGTCCTGGACCGCTTCCAGCAGATCGAACCGGTCGTCCTGTTCACCGTCGACGGCTACCGCTACGGCGGCAAGGAGCACGACCGCCGCGACACCGTCGGCGAACTCCGCGCCGAACTGCCCACCCTGCGCGCCGTCGTCCACATCCCGCTGCTCGGCACCCCCGCTCCCGAAGGCGCCGTGAACTGGTCGGACCTGACCTCGCAGAACACCGAACCGGTCTTCGAGCAGGTCCCGTTCGACCATCCGCTGTGGGTCCTGTACTCCTCCGGCACCACCGGACTGCCCAAGGCCATCGTCCAGTCCCAGGGCGGCATCCTGCTCGAACACCTCAAGCAGGCCGGGCTGCACTGCGACCTCGGCCCGGACGACCGGTTCTTCTGGTACACCTCCACCGGCTGGATGATGTGGAACTTCCTCGTCGCCGGCCTGCTGGTGGGCTCCACCATCGTGCTCTACGACGGCAGCCCCGGCCACCCCGACATCTCCGCCCAGTGGCGGGTCGCCGAAGCCACCCGCGCCACCGTCTTCGGCACCTCCGCCGCCTACGTCATGGCCTGCCGCAAGGCCGGCATCCACCCCGCCCGCGACCTCGACCTCTCCGCGATCACCTGCGTGGCCACCACCGGCTCCCCGCTCCCGCCGGACGGCTTCCGCTGGCTGCACGACTCCTTCGCGGAGAGCGGCGCCGACCTGTGGACGGCCTCGGTCAGCGGCGGCACCGACGTCTGCAGCTGCTTCGCCGGCGCCGTCCCCACCCTCCCCGTCCACATCGGCGAACTCCAGGCGCCCTGCCTCGGCACCGACCTTCAGGCATGGGACCCCCAGGGCAAGCCCGTCATCGACGAGGTCGGCGAACTCGTCGTCACCAACCCCATGCCGTCCATGCCCACCCGCTTCTGGAACGACCCCGACGGCGCCCGCTACCACGACAGCTACTTCGACATGTACCCCGGCGTATGGCGGCACGGCGACTGGATCACCGTCACCTCCCGCGGCAGCGTCGTCATCCACGGCCGCTCCGACTCCACCCTCAACCGCCAGGGCGTCCGGATGGGCTCCGCCGACATCTACGAGGCCGTCGAACGGCTCCCCGAGATCCGCGAGTCCCTCGTCATCGGCCTGGAACTCCCCGACGGCGGCTACTGGATGCCGCTCTTCGTCCACCTCGCCCCCGGCGCCACCCTCGACGACGAGCTGCGCGACCGCATCAAGCGCACCCTGCGCGAACAGCTCTCGCCGCGGCACGTCCCCGACGACATCATCGAAGCCCCCGGCGTCCCGCACACCCTCACCGGCAAGCGCATCGAGGTCCCCGTCAAACGCCTCCTCCAGGGCACCCCCCTCGACAAGGCCGTCAACCCCGGCTCCGTCGACAACATCGAGCTGCTGAGCTTCTACGAGCGGGTGGCCCGCGACCGCGCGGCCGAAGGCCCCGCGACGTAGGTGGCGCAACCGGCCGGCGCCGGACCGACAAGGCATCCGCGGCCTGTCGGTCCGGCGCCGACCGCGATTGTCAGACCCCCCGATTACTGTGAGTGACAAGTGACGTTCGGTCAGCGCCCCGCTCACCACGGGCGCATCTCACCCAGGGGGAGTCATGACATCCGCATTCCGGCACACCAACCGTTCCGCCGCCCACCGCATCCTGCGCCGCGAAGTCCCCAGCACCGCCGCCGTCCTCGCCGACGAGCAGGACTTCACCGCCATGCGCCGCTACCGCACCTTCCCCTTCGACGACCACGGCAGCTACCTCCAGCAGATGGAGGCCCTGCTGCGCACCCTCGCCGCCCAGGGCGTGCTCACGACCCTCAGCCTCTTCGACCCGGCCGCCTTCGAGCAGTACTGCGCGGAGCGGGACCTCGACCCCGACCACCCCGACAGCCGCACCCGCTACACCGCCGAGGCCGCCCGCACCGGTGCACGGGTGACGTACGAAGGCGAGCCGCTGAAGCAGCTGCTGCCGTTACTGGTCGAGGAAGCCGACCGCCAGTCGGCCTGGAACCACGCCGCCGCCCTCCTGGCCCGCGCCGGCAGCTGCGACGACTGCGGCGCCGACCTCGCCCACGCCGCCTTCGCCCGCGCCACCCAAGCCCTCCAGCAACTGCTGACGTCCCTCGGCGGCGGCACCCACCACCTCGTCTGCTCCATCGCGGCGGGCGAGCCGTCCCTCCTCGCGGTCCTGCACGCCGGCGGCGACGCCGGCGACCGGCTCCGCCTCGCCGAATCCGACACCCTCGTCTTCTGCACGGTCCTCGCCGCCGGCCTCGCCCTGTGCACCCCCGGCGGCATCGTCTCCCGCACGACCGCCGACCCCACCGATCCCGCGGTCCTCGCCCACCACGGCGCCACCACCGGGACCCTCCGTGACACGGTCCGCGGCTGGTCCCTGCGCGACTCCTGGCTCCGCCCCCTCACCGCCGCCGAGGTCTTCACCGCCTACTGCACCGACGCCGACAGCGGAGAGCCGATCCCGCCCGAGCCGGGCGTCGACTACGCCCCCGGACTGCCCCTCGAACCCCCGCCCGACGCCCACGACCACTGAGCCGCCCGCGCCGCGGCGAACGCCGAACGGCCGCCCCGCCACATGGGCGGGACGGCCGTCGGGACTCCTGCGACGTCTGCTACGACATCACTCGCCGGAGAGCACCGCCTGCGCGGCGGCCCGGGCGTCATCGGCGGTGTCCGCGGCCCGCGCCGCGGCCGCCGCACGCTCGCACTGCGCCAGCGTGTGCTTGGCCAGCGTCGCCCGCACATAGGGAATCGACGCCGCACCCATCGACAGGCTGGTGACACCGAGCCCGGTCAGCACACACGCCAGCAGCGGATCGGAGGCCGCCTCACCACAGACACCGCAGCTCTTGCCCTCGGCCTTCGCGGCCTCGGCCGAAGCCGCCACGAGGTCCAGCAGCGCCGGCTGCCAGGGATCCTGCAGCCGCGAGACCGCACCCACCTGGCGGTCGGCGGCGAAGGTGTACTGCGCCAGGTCGTTGGTCCCCAGCGAAAGGAACTCCACCTCTTGCAGAATCGAGCGGGCCCGCAGCGCGGCGGACGGAATCTCCACCATCGCACCGAACTTCGCCCGCAGCCCGGCCTTCCGGCACGCGTCCGCGAACGCCTTGGCGTCGATCCGGTCCGCCACCATCGGGGCCATGACCTCAAGGTAGACCGGCAGCCCCTCGGCCGCCTTCGCCAGCGCCGTCAGCTGGGTACGCAGCACCTCGGGGTGGTCGAGCAGGGTACGCAGACCGCGCACACCCAGCGCCGGGTTCGGCTCGTCCGCCGGCGTCAGGAAGTCCAGCGGCTTGTCGGCACCGGCGTCCAGCACGCGCACGACAACGCGGCCCTCCGGGAACGCCTCCAGCACCTTCCGGTACGCCTCGACCTGCTTCTCCTCGGACGGCGCCTGCTTGCTGTCGTCCAGGAACAGGAACTCGGTACGGAAGAGCCCGACACCCTCGGCCCCGGCCTCCACGGCAGCGGGCACATCACCGGGACCGCCGACGTTCGCCAGCAGCGGCACCTTGTGCCCGTCGGAGGTGGCCCCGGGACCGGACGAGGCGGCCAGCGCCGCCTTCCGCTCCGCGGCGGCCCGCTCCAGCTCCGCCCGCTTCTCGGCGCTCGGCTCCACGAAGATCTCTCCGGTGCTGCCGTCGACGGCGATCACCGTGCCCTCGACCAGCTCACCCGCGCCCGGCAGCGCCACGACGGCCGGCACACCCAGCGCCCGCGCCAGAATCGCGCTGTGGCTGGTCGGCCCGCCCTCCTCGGTGACGAACCCGAGCACCAGCGTCGGGTCGAGCAGCGCGGTGTCGGCCGGCGCCAGATCCCGCGCGATCAGCACATAGGGCTCATCGCTGTCCGGCACACCCGGCATCGGCACACCCAGCAGCCGGGCGACGATGCGGTTGCGCACATCGTCGAGGTCGGCGACCCGCCCCGCCAGGTACTCACCGGCACCGGCGAGCAGCGCCCGATAGGCCGCGAACGCGTCGTACACACCGCGCTCGGCGGTGCTGCCGACGGCGATCCGCCGCTCGACGTCCGCCATCAGCTCGGGGTCCTGCGCCATCAGCGCCTGGGCCTCCAGCACTGCCTGCGCCTCGCCGCCCGCCAGGTTTCCACGCGCTATCAGGTCGGCGGCGACAGCCTCCACGGCCTGACGGGCACGCCCCTGTTCGCGCTCCGCCTCATCCGCCGGAATCTGCTTGGCCGGCGGCTCCAGAACCGCCGTGCCCATATGCCGCACCTCGCCTATGGCCACACCGTGGCTCACACCGACGCCTCGCAGCGTTGTCTCCATTGCACCCGTCTCCGGTTGATGCGACGGCCCGGCCGCCGCGGTGGATGTCGTTCTGCCGTGGGGGACGGCGCCCGGCTACTGCCAGGAGAAGAGCTCGTCGCCCGCCTTGATGTCGCCGTCCTCGCGCACCTCGCCGAGCGAGTCGGCGGTGGCCTCAAGCGCGACGACCGGGCAGACCGGCGACTTACCGGCCGCTTCGACCGCGGCGGGGTTCCAGCGCACGATCTCCTGGCCGCGGGTGACGGTGTCGCCCTTGTTCACGAGCAGCTCGAAGCCCTCGCCATTGAGCTGAACGGTGTCGATACCGAGGTGGGTGAGCACGCCGTGCCCCTCACCATCGACGACGACGAACGCATGCGGGTGCAGCGAGACGAGCACACCGTCCACGGGCGAGACGGCGGCAGACGGTTCACGAACGGGGTCGATGGCGGTACCGGGACCCACCATCGCGCCGGAGAACACCGGGTCGGGCACAGCCGCGAGTCCGATGGCGCGTCCTGCGAGCGGGGACGTCACGGTGGTCATGGGAAGCCTCCCAGGGGTGGAGATTCATCAGGTCGCCGTCACTACCTGTCCTGGACGGCGCACCGTTCAGAAGCGTAAGTCATAGGAACTGACGGTTCCGCATGGCAGGCACCAGTTGCACCCGCGCGTCCCGCTGAATCGATTTGCCTCGCCCACAGCAGAGCTGTACTGTCTGAGACCTGCCCCCGGACAACCAGGACGCAATCACTGCGTCCGGTTCAGGTGGGCGGCACTCCCAGCGTCTTGATCGCGACTCAAGAATTGCGCTTCTGCATGTCTGCAGAAAAGCAGCGGTTCGAAAGCCGGAAAGGGCCTGATAGAGTGTGAAACACCGAAGGGAAGCGCCCGGAGGAAACCCGAGAGGGAATCCAAAGGAAGCGTCCGTTCCTTGAGAACTCAACAGCGTGCCAAAAGTCAACGCCAGATATGTTGATACCCCGTCGACCGGAAACATCCGGGAGATG
>NZ_JBVHQM010000059.1:0-8736 GCF_055567415.1 Streptomyces sp. NPDC026575 | reverse complement strand
CGGACGTAAAGCGCAGCAGTCCGGACACCCAGCCCCGGAGGACCGACACCGGCACCCGAACAGCCCCGCGCAGCGGACCCAGCCCGCCGCAGGCGCAACGGCGAGAAACCACCACGGCGGGAAAGCCGAAAACGTGGGAGGCAAGCCAAGCGCAGCTATGCGCGGACGGGCGCGGGAAGCGCCATCAGCCGCCCCACCAGATCCGCGAACATCCCGTCCGCCGGTTCATCGGCCAGCATCCGGCGGACGACCTGCGCCATCCGGTCGTCGTACGCCGCACTCACCGCAGCCAGCGCAGCGAAATCGTGGACGAGCTGGCGTTCCAGCTCGGTCCGGGGGATGCCGCGTCGGTCCAGCCAGAGCAGCGCCGTGGTCTCGGCCAGCGAGATCCACGAGCGGACCACCAACTCCAGCCGGGGGGTGGGGTCGGGGACACCGAGATGGGCGACGATCTGCTCGTACGCGGCCTGCCGGACGCCGTCTATCATCGCGCTCGCCCGGGTCGAGCCGACCGCCGGACCGCCGCGCATCAGTGCCGAGAAGCCGGGGCCGTGCACCTCGACGAAGTCGAAGAAACGCTCCATCACACGCAACAGGCGGGCGCCGAGCGGGCCTTCGTGCGGCTCGACGAACCGGGCCGTCAGCTCCTCGGCGGCCCTGCGCAGCGCGGCCTCGTACAGCTGCCGCTTGCCCGGGAAGTAGTGGTAGACCAGCGGCCGCGAGATGCCGGCCGCCTCGGCGATCTCGTCGATCGACACGTCCTCGGGGGAACGGTGGCTGAACAGATCGAGGGCGACCGCGATCAGCTGATCACGCCGCTCCTCGACGCCCATCCTGCGGCGCGCCCCGGTCGTCATGCGGACCAGCCTAACCATCCGGGGCGCGGCGCGGAATCGTGTGCCGAGGCGAAGTCGTCATAGATCGAGCACAAGCCCCCCGCTCCGGGCCCGCGAGACGCAGATGAGCAGCGAGTCCGCGCGCTCGGCGTCGGTCAGCAGCTCGTCGCGGTGGTCGACCTCACCGGACAGCACCCGCTGTTGGCAGGTGCCGCAGAAGCCCTGCTCGCAGGAGTACGGCAGATCGGGCAGCGCCTGGTCGCGGATGGCCCGCAGCACGCTGGTGTCCGCGGCGACGGCGACCGTACGGCCGGTGCGGCGCAGTTCCACCTCGAACGGGACGTTCTCGCCGGACGGTGCGTCGGCGACCGGGGCGAACCGCTCGGTGTGCAGCGTCAGGCCCTCGGACACGGTCGGCAGCAGCGCCTCGACCGCCGCCATCAGCGGCTCGGGCCCGCAGCAGTAGACGGCCGCGTGCCGCGGCGCACCGGCGAGCACCGCCGCCAGGTCCGGCCGGCCGTCCTCGTCCTCGGCGACCACCGTGACCCGGTCGGCGCCGGCCCCCGCCAGCTTCTCGATCTCTGCCAGGAACGGCATCGAGGCCCGCGACCGCCCGCCGTACACCAGCCGCCAGGGCACGCCCTCGCGCTCGGCCTGCCGGACCATCGGCAGGATCGGTGTGATGCCGATGCCGCCCGCGATGAAGACATAGGCGGGGCTGTCGTGGAGCGGGAAGCGGTTGCGCGGCCCGCGCGCCTGCACCACCGCCCCCTCGTGCAACAGCTCGTGCACCTCGCGCGAGCCGCCCCGGCCGTCCTCGATGAGCCGGGTGGCGATGGTGTACGTATCGGGTGTCGCGGGGTCCCCGCACAGCGAGTACTGGCGTACCGCCCCCGACGGCAGCACCAGGTCCAGATGCGCCCCGGGCTCCCACGCCGGCAGGTCCGCGCCCGACAGTCGCAGCCGTACGACCCCCTCGGCCTCCGCGGTCCGCTCCACGACGGTCAGTTGCCGTACGCCCGAGCCCTGGCCGGCGGCGTCGCGGCCCCTTCCCGAGACGGGTTCCTCCAGTGCGGGCATCGGCCACAGCGGCGACTGCTTGACGCGCTGGCGCAGTGCCCTCCGGGTGACCAGCAGCGCCGCACCGGCTATCACGAACGTCCGCATACGGGGCATCTCAGGCGCCTCCGGCGGTGCGGGCCTCGGCCGCGGTCGCGGCGGGGGATCCGGCGAGGTAGGCGACGGCCTGCGTGGTGCTGCCGTGCTGCGAGGGGTGGTAGGTGCGGCTGAGGTACTGCGGGATGGAGCGCGCCATGGCTCCCGCGGTCGGCAGTACGCCCTGCCGGCCGGCGCGGAAGAACTCCCGGAAGCTGGCCCTGCCGTCGACCAGCGAGGGGTCGTTCTCCATGAAGAAGCGGGTGCCGCGCTGCCACAGGAACACCAGCGCGGTGAACGCGATGGCCCAGGTGCGCACCCGCCGCCGGTAGCCGCCGTCCAGGTGCATGAAGAGATCGAACGCCACCGACCGGTGCTCGACCTCCTCCGCGCCGTGCCAGCGCAGCAGGTCGAGCATCATCGGGTCGGCGCCCTTGGCGTCCAGTGCCTCGGCGTTGAGCACCCAGTCGCCCAGGAACGCGGTGTAGTGCTCGATGGCGGCGATCGTCGCGACCCGCTCCAGCAGCCACCACTTGCGGGCCCGGCCCGGCGGCAGGGTCCGGTCGCCGAGCAGCTTCTCGAAGAGCCAGTCCACCTGCGCCGTGTACGGGGTCGGATCCAGCCCCCGCTCCTTGAGGTGCGGCAGCACCGCGTCGTGGGCCTGTGCGTGCATGGCCTCCTGTCCGATGAAGCCGATGACGTCCGCGCGCAGCCGCTCGTCGCGGATATGGGGCAGGACCTGCTTGTACACCCGCACGAACCAGCGCTCGCCGGCCGGCAGCAGCAGATGCAGCACATTGATCGTGTGGGTGCTGTCCGGATCGCCGGGTATCCAGTGCAGCGGGGTGTCGGCCCAGTCGAAGGCGACGTTGCGGGGCTTCAGCGGGATGTGCTCGGACGCGACCGCCTGGGGCCGCAGCGAGGCCGTATTAGACATGGCGTCAATGTACTGACGGGTAAGGAATGCCGATACCCCTCGGACGGCGAAAGCTCGACCAATTTCCCGGCGGACGCACCGCGGTGCGTCCTCCGTCCCGCCGGGACCGTCAGCCCAGCGGCCCGACCTTCTTGCCGTTGACCAGCCGGCCCGCCAGCTCCGCCCGCTGGCCCGCCTTCGCGGGCAGCGACAGCAGCCGGCCGGGCGCCTGGCCCCGCACCCCGCCGGTCACGCCGATCGACGCGATCTGCTCGCTGCCCGCCGCCAGCAGCCACCGCCGGCCGTCCGCGCCCTTCCACAGCACCCCGGCCAGCGCGCGGGGCGCCCGCGGACCGCAGGCCGTACCGCCCTCGGCGCGGGCCGCCACCACGCCCGGCGGATACGGCCGGTCGCCCGCCGCCGGCGGCTGGATCTGGGCCGTCGTCCGGCTGCCCGGGCCGCGCCAGGTCTCGGCGCGGGTGCACAGCCAGGCCGCTTCGCCCGCGCCGCCGGGGAGCGGCTGCCGGGCGAACTCCCAGGAGTTCACCGTGCGGACGCCCTGCCCGCGGACCGCGGTCAGCTGGCAGGCCGTCCGCGCCCAGGCCGTCCTGGCCTGCGGGGCGGCCACTTCACCCGGCTTGCGCGGGGTGCCGTACGTCAGCCGGGCCGGGGTCAGCTCGCCGAGATCGGTCAGCAGCCGGCCGCCCATCCGCAGCGCCGGCCAGGTCGTGCACTGCTCGGCGGGCCGGGGCGCGGGCACCGGGGCGGTCACCCCGTGCGCGTCGATGGCGGTGGCCTCGCCCGCCGCGTCCGGCTTCAGCAGGTCCACCAGCCGGGCCCGCTTGACCCAGGGTGCCGTCAGATAGCGGACGTTGCCCTCGGTGCGGTTCACCACCAGCGCGCTCGCCGAGTCGGCCGCCGCGCCGTCCGTGCGGGCGAAGTCCAGCGCCGCGCCCGTGCCCTCGGACTGCCCCTCGCCGTCCGCCGACTCGGCGTAGCGCACCACGCGCAGCCCGTCGTGGAAGAGCACCACCACCGCGTGGTCCACCACGCCGGCGAACAGCAGCTGGGCCGGCCCCGCGGCCGGACCGGCCGGGGTGCCGGGCGTCGCCGAGACCGGTACCCCGGCCCCCGGCCTGGCCCATACGGCCAGTGCGCGGCGCAGCAGCGCCTTGTCGTGCACCCGGTCGCCGCGGGCCGGCCAGGCGGCGAAGTCCTGGCGGGCGGCGGTCTGCCAGGCGGACGCCGACGCCACGGTCAACTTGCCGGGGTCCAGGGCCGCTTCGGACGCGGCATTGCGCGCGTACTCCGGGGCGGCCGCGCCGTCCGGGCCCCAGCCGTCGCCCGGCAGCCCCAGCAGCGCCCCGCACACCAGCACCGCCGCGCCCGCCGCCAGCACCGCGCGGCCGTGCTGCCGCCGCCGGATCAGATCCGTCGGCCGGGCCTGCAGCGCGCACGCGTCGAACTCCGGTGACTCCAGCAGCGACCGGTCGCGGCTGCCGGCCGGCGTCTCGGCCTCCTCCGCCTCGTCCAGTGCGTCACGCGGGTCGGCGACCCCGGCGGCCTCCAGCACCCGGCGCGCCTCGGGCGCGCTCAGCCGCTCCAGATCCCGCAGCACGAACGCCGCCCGGCCCGGCCCGGACAGCGCCGCCAGCGCCTGGTCCAGGGCGAGTTCGTCCGCGCCGCCGGAACGCGGGAACAGGCTCAGGCCCCAGACCTGGGGGAGCAGGGGCGGCGGCATCGGCAGCCGCCGGGCGCGCCCGGCGGCGATCGCGGCGCGCAGCACCCGCAGCCGCACGAAGGCGTAGCCGGGGTCGATCGCCGCTTCCGTACCGGCCCGCTGGGTGGGCAGGCCGAGGCCGCCGGCGGAGGCGCGCTGGCGCGGCAGGGCGCGCTGGACCACGCCGTGCGCGGTCAGCACCCGGCGGCTGCGGCTCCGGCCGGGCGGCAGGACGAGATAGGCCAGCCGGACCAGCCGGGGGTAGTGCTCGACCAGCGCCGCCTCGGCCTGCTCGACGTCGATGACATCACCGAGGTCGGCGAGGCCGCTGGGGTCGGAGCGGTCCGGACGGGGGGAGGACGCCTGCAGCTGCTGCTTCACGTTCGGTGAAACGAGTGAATCCTGCGATGGTCACCGATGTGACCGGGCGCCCTGGGGGCCGCCGGACATGGCCGCGGCCACCGCGGTGGACCGACCGCGGTGGCCGCATGGCGGGCTTGCCGGCGCCGCTACTGCTGCAGGTCGAACTCGCCGTCCCGCGCGCCGAGCACGAAGGCCCGCCACTCCGCCTCGGTGTAGCGCAGTACCACATCGGGGTCCATGGAGTTGCGCATGGCCACCGCACCGCGCTCCAGGAAGGCGATCTCCACCGCCTCCTTGGCGTCGCCCGGCGGGCGCTGCCAGGTGGCGTCGGTGATGTCGAGGGCGTAGAGCCACTCTTTCTCGGCTGCGGCACTCATACCGTGTTCCCCTCGCTCGTGGACCATTGCGGGTCAGCGTACGCAATGGTCAGGTGAGCTTCCACCGGCGGAACTCGGCCGTACCGCGTTGTCCGGACGCGGAGTTGGCGGCGCACTGGTGCAGTCCGGTGTCCTGGCGCGGGGCCGCTCCGGGGACGGCGACGGTGGCGATCTCGCGCCAGGTGGCACCGCCGTCGGTGGAGCAGGACCCGGTGTACGTACCCGTGCGCGGGCCGTCGTCCGCGCCGCGCCGCAGCCGCAGCAGCACCGGTGCGGTGACGCCGGCCAGGCGCCGGTAGGTGTCCAGGGCCCCGTCGCCGTCGGCGTCGTAGGACAGCACGACGCCGTTGCCGGGGGTCGCCGAGAGGTTGAGGAAGCCGAGCCCGCCCGGAGAGCCCGGGGCGGGCGCGGGGGCGAGGCGATTGCGGACGATCAGGCCGGCGCGGGCCCAGGGGCCGGTCGCGTCCTGTCCGGTCACCTCGACCGTCACCGATCCGCCGGCGGCCAGCGCGCCCGGCCGGAAGACCGCGCCGAACTCGGCGGTGGCCTTCCACAGATCGGCGCCCGCGCCGTCGATCGCGAAGCGGTCGTCCAGCTGGCCGAAGACCGCGGCGTTCGTCGTCACCGTCGCCAGCCCCGCATCGAGCGGTCCGGCGACGAAGAGCGTGCCGTGCCGTTCGGCCCGCACCCGCGGCTCGCCCCGGGGGCCGTACGCGACGCCGAGGTCGTACGGCAGCGGCCGCAGCGGGGCGGTCGGCGGACCGGCCGGGGCGGTGACCCGCCAGCGGGCCCGGCCGGTGCCGCCGGGCGGGACGGACGGCAGGGACACCGGGCCCGAGGCGGTGGCGTCGAGGCCGTCCAGCGCGAAGTCGACCCGACCGGTCGCCCGCAGCCCGTTGACGTTGCGCAGCGCCGCGGTGACCGTGGCGCGGCCACCCGGCGGCAGCGCCTCGGGAGCGGCGGTGAGCGTGACCGTGCCCTGGTACGGGGCCCTGGCCAGGGCGTCGTGGACCCGGCGCGCGGTGCGGTGGGCGTCGGTGGTGGGGCGCAGCGGATAGCTCTTGCGCTCGCGGGTCCAGGGCTCCTCGACGGCGTACCAGTCGAAGGTCCGGGGCGGCCGGTCCGCGGCCAGCGCGTCCGCCAGCTCGTCCAAGTACGCCTGCCACTGCGGGAGATGGACATCGCCGATCAGGCCGTGCCAGTCGCGGTTGGCGTAGTTGGCGAGCTTGCCGCCGTCGGCGCTGGGCCGGTCCGCCCAGGTGGTGATCAGCGCACGGGCGCTGTGCTCCAGCCGCGCCTCCTCCTCCTCCTCGCCGGTCGCCGTCGCCGTCGCCTCCGCCAGCCACGGCCCGAGCAGGAACCGCCGGTGCGCGCCGGTGACCTCCTCGCTCAGCCGCATCAGCCGCAGCCACAGTCCGGACAGCGCGCCGAAGGCCGCCCGGTCCTTGCGCCGGTAGGCGTCCTGGAGCTGCCCGATCAGCTGCCAGGACCGGTTGGCCAGGGCCTGGCGGGCGGCGTCGGTGAGGTCGTGGCGGTAGGCGTCGCCGCCGCGCAGCGCGGGGCGCACCCGCAGCAGCGCGGCGAACGCGGTGTCGAACGCGGCCGGATCGAAGGCGGGGGAGTGGGTGGCGTACGTGGTTCCGGAGCGGGCGGCCAGGCTGGGGCGGGCGGCGAACACCGAGTCGTGCGGACGGCCGTCCTGGCTGGCGATCTGGTACGCGCTGGTGCGCAGCGCGGCGAACGCGGCCCGGGCCTCGTCGTCGCGACCGCCGTAGCGCAGGTCGGCATAGCCGTCGAACCACGCCTCCCGGTCCACCGGGCGCTCCCGCCAGGCCAGTTCGCTGAACAGCTCGAAGGCCGCCGGATCGCGCTCGGCGGCCTCCGGCATGTACGCGGTGCCGACGAGCCGGCTGCCCGGCTTGTCACGCCAGGCGGTGAAGCGCTCGGCCCAGATGTGCGTCTTCGCGCCGAGGGTGGTGCGGCCGCCGAAGTTGGGGATGGAGCCGAAGGCGTACGGCACCCCGCCCCAGTCCCGTTCGCGGTCGGTGACGGTGTCCAGGTCGCTGAGGCCGTCCACGATCAGCATCCGGTCGTGGTCGACGGCGTCCAGCAGGTCCCGCCGCGGGTTGTCCTGCCAGCCCAGGATCACCCAGGTGGCGTCGGGACGGGCGGTGCGCAGCGCCTTCTCCACCGCGCGCGCGGCCTCCGGCACCGGCACGTCCCCCGGGTCGCCGCCCTCGTGCAGCAGATCCATCTTGAAGTAATCGGCCGGGCCCAGGAGCTGCTCCTGATGGCGGTAGAAGGCGGCGGCCACCGCGGCGAAGACCGGGCTGCGCGGGTCCAGCCAGTCGGGTCGGGCCAGGCCCGACCAGGTGCCCTGCGGCACGGTGCGGGCACCGGGATTCCGGTCGGCGAAGCCGCCGGGGACGGTGCCGAAGTAGCCGGGCAGCACCGGACGCATGCCCAGCTCCCGCAGCCGGTCGCAGATCCGCCGCCCCAAGGCGGCTCGCTTGCCCAGAAGCCGGTGGCTCACCGGCCCGCCGTAGCCGCTCATGTTCTGCAGCAGCCACCACGGCTGGTGCGAGGGCGCCGGCAGCCAGCCGCGGGCCTCGGCGTCGGAGTAGCCGAAGTCGGTCAGCAGCCGGTGGTAGACGGCCTCGGCCCCCGGGGTGACCAGCACCTCGTTCACCCCGTGCAGCGCCAGCACGTCGATCAGCCGCTCCCAGCGCGGCCAGTCCGCGTACGGGGCGGTATAGCCGTCGTGGGTGTCGTTGAGCGCGAAGCGGTGCGGCAGCGAGGTGCCGCGCTCGACGGGGGAGTCCGGGGCGGGCAGCACATCCGGCAGCTCCAGCTGCTCCCCGGCCCAGGACAGATGCGCCCGGCAGGTGTACTTCAGATACCAGTTGACGCCGGTCAGCACCGCCGCGGGCGTCGTCCCGGCGACGGTGATCCGGCCGGCGCGCCCGGTCACCCGGAAGCGGTCGGTGTCGCCGTCGGGGACGAGCGACACCGGCGCGAACTGGTCGGCGTGGCCGGGCAGCAGACGCGCGAGTGCGGTTCGCACCGGCGCGACGTCGTCGGCCACCGCCCGTGCCGGTCGGGCGGCCCGGCCCGGCGCGGCCCGCCCTGGCGCGGCCGCGCCGAGTACCGCCCCCGCGCCGATCGCCCCGGCGGTCCCGAGCAGTGCGCGTCGTGATGGTGACGGTCGGCTCACGTGTCCCCCACTGGGTGGTTTCCGCTGCGCTTTGCTTGCCTACCACGTTGTCGGCTGCGGCGCCGTGTGTGTTTCTCGCCGTTTCGCCTGCGGCGGGCGGTTGTTTGTCGGGTGCGGTGACAGCCCTACGGACTCCGTCCTACGGTCTGTCCCCT
>NZ_JBVHQM010000058.1:0-9059 GCF_055567415.1 Streptomyces sp. NPDC026575 | reverse complement strand
ACCGTAGGACGAAGTCCGTAGGGCTGTCACCGCACCCGACAAACAACCGCCCGCCGCCAGGCGCCACGGCGAACAACCACCACGGCGGGAAAGCCAAAAACGGGGGGACTACTGCGGCGGAACTCCGGCCCGCAAGAGGCCATACGCGTAGGCGTCGTCCAGGGCCTGCCAGGACGCGGCGATGACGTTCTCCGCGACGCCGACCGTGGACCACTCGCCGCGGCCGTCGCTGGTGGAGACCAGGACCCGGGTGATCGAGCCGGTGCCCAGGGCGCCTTCGAGGATGCGGACCTTGTAGTCGACCAGCTCCATGTGCGCCAGCTGCGGATAGATCCGCTCCAGGCCCACCCGCAGCGCCCGGTCCAGTGCGTTGACCGGGCCGTTGCCCTCGGCGGTGGCGACGATCCGCTCGCCCTTGGCCCACAGCTTCACGGTCGCCTCGTTGGCGTGTGTGCCGTCGGGGCGGTCCTCGACGATCGCGCGCCAGGACTCCACCTCGAAGTAGCGCAGCGCCTTGCCCCGGACCTCCTCCCGCAGCAGCAGCTCGAAGGAGGCGTCGGCGGCCTCGTACGTGTAGCCCGCCAGCTCGCGCTCCTTGACCCGTGCGACGACGCGGCCGACCAGATCGCGGTCGTCGCTCAGGTCGAAGCCCAGCTCCTTGCCCTTGAGCTCGATGGAGGCCCGGCCGGCCATGTCGGAGACCAGCATCCGCATGGTGTTGCCGACCAGCGCCGGGTCGATGTGCTGGTAGAGGTCCGGGTCGACCTTGATGGCGGAGGCGTGCAGCCCGGCCTTGTGGGCGAAGGCGGAGACGCCGACGTAGGGCTGGTGGGTGGAGGGGGTGAGGTTGACGACCTCGGCGATGGCGTGCGAGATCCGGGTGGTCTCGGCGAGCTTGCCCTCCGGCAGCACCCGGCGCCCGTACTTCAGCTCCAGGGCCGCGACGACCGGGAAGAGGTTGGAGTTGCCGACCCGCTCGCCGTAGCCGTTGGCGGTGCACTGGACGTGGGTGGCGCCGGCGTCCACCGCCGCCAGGGTGTTGGCCACCGCGCAGCCGGTGTCGTCCTGGGCGTGGATGCCCAGCCGCGCGCCGGTGTCGGCCAGGACGGTCCGGACGACGGCGGTGATCTGCGCGGGGAGCATCCCGCCATTGGTGTCGCAGAGCACCACCACATCGGCGCCGGCCTCGCTCGCGGTGCGGACCACCTGCTTGGCGTAGGCCGCGTCCAGCGCATAGCCGTCGAAGAAGTGCTCGCAGTCGAGGAAGACCCGGCGGCCCTGGGCGCGCAGGTGGGCGACGGTGTCCCGCACCATCGCGAGGTTCTCCTCCGGCGTGGTGCGCAGTGCCAGCTCCACGTGCCCGACATGGGACTTGGCGACCAGCGTGATGATCGGGGCTCCGGACGCGAGGAGCGCGGCGACCTGCGGATCGTCCTCGACGCGGACGCCGGCCTTGCGGGTCGCGCCGAACGCCACCAGTTGGGCGTGCCGGAAGTCGATCTCCTCGCGGGCGCGCTGGAAGAACTCGGTGTCGCGGGGGTTGGCGCCGGGCCAGCCGCCCTCGATGAAGCCGACGCCGAAGTCGTCGAGGTGCCGGGCGATGGTCAGCTTGTCCGCGACGGTGAGGTTGATGCCCTCGCGCTGCGCGCCGTCGCGGAGCGTGGTGTCGAAGACATGGAAGTCGTCGGACACCGCGCCGGCGGGCCGGGGGGCGGGCGCCGGGGAGGCTGCGGGTGCGTCCGTCATGCTGGTCTGGCTCCTGTCGGGGTCTCGGTCTACCGGAATAACCGGTTCCACCGTCCCTCCATGCTCCCTCGCGCTCCGCCTCCGGTGAGTGGTGGGCCGGAAACGAAAAAACCCCTCGCGGGTGCGAGAGGTCTGCGCGCGGGTCTGGGACGACGGTGGCCGCGCCGTACTCGGGTCGTACGGGGCGGTCACTGCGGACCGGCGCGCCTGCTGCCAATAATCATGGCGAACGAGAGCACGGTCCGCAGTGTGCCATATCGGACGCACGCCGCACCTGGCGGTCTCACTATGCGGTCGGAGCGTCCACACCGGCCCAGCGGCGGAGGGTTGCGGTGGCCCGCTCCCGGTCCCCCGGCGACAGCTTGTCGAGGCTCACGTGGTGGCCCGTGTGCGGGGCCAGGTAGACGTGGGCGTCACGGCTGCCGGGGCCGGGGGTGAACGGCTGGGAGCGGACGGGGTCGTTCTCGCCGTAGACGAACATCAGCTCACTGCCGTGGTGGCGCACCCAGCGGTCGATGTCGGGCATGGCCTGCGGCTGGAAGTGCATCGGGATGTCCCGCGGTACGAGGGTGCGGATCCGCTGGATTCCGGGGTGGCGGAGCAGTCCGGCCAGCTGCGGGGCGGCCCGCTCGGTCATGCCGAGCTGGGTGCCCAGCTGGTAGAAGGACGCGGTGACCAGGCGGAGGTAGGTGTCGGTGTAGCCCCAGAGGCGCACCACCCCGTCGAACCAGGCGTAGAGCTCCGCACCGGTGGCCGAGCGCCCGGGGATACGGCCGCAGCCCTCCTCGCCCGGCCCCATCCAGAAGCGCTCCGGCAGCATCAGCGTGTTGAACTCCAGCAGCCGGTCGGCGCTGCCGACGATGCGCAGGGTGTCGCCGTGGGCGGCGGCCGAACGGGCGATCCGGCGCGCCGTCTCCGTCCTGCGGGCCCCCAGCAGGTCGCGCTGGACCGCGGTGAGCGCACGGCGGCATTCGGGGCTGCCCACCCGCTCCAGGAAGCGGTCCTCGGCGGTGCCGTCCCGGCCGTGGGTGTTGTCGGGCGCCGAGTACGCCACGGAGCCGGCCACGTCGTGCGGGTAGAAGCGCCGGTGGTAGACCGCCGCCATGCCGCTCTTGCTGCCGCCGGTGGAGATCCAGGCGGCGGGGTAGATCGTCCGCAGCGCCCGCACGATCCGGTGGTGGTCGGTGGCCGCCTGCCAGATGTCGAGCTTGGTCCAGTCGGTGGGGTGGGGGGTGGAGCCGGCGAAGTAGCGGTGCTCGACGCTGATCTGATTGCTCTTCAGGATCTCGGTCGGCTCGGTGCGCAGCGCGGGGTCCTGGTAGTCGAGGTCGTAGCCGTTGGTCTGCAGCACCATCGGCCGGTCGGTGGCGCGGTGCAGCAGGAACAGCCGCTGCTCGAAGGTGCCCCGGTCGGGGTGCCGGTGGTCGACCGGCTGGCGGTAGCGCAGCTCGATCGAGCGGTAGCCGCCCGGGGCGGGGTTGTCCTTGACCACCCGCATACCGGGGATGGCCGAGAGCCGGGTGGTCAGGTCGCCGGCGTCCGGGCGGGCGGCGGCCTCATGGGCGGCGGCCGCCCGACCCTCGGCGGGCCGGGCCAGCGCTGTGGACGGGGCCGCGGTGCCCGAGGCCAGCAGCCCCGTCAGCAGCAGCGGCAGGAGTAAGTGTCTGGCGTTCTTCATGCCATCCAGCCAAGCCGTCGGGGGCCGGGGCGCGGATCCCCCGGGGACGGGACGGGCCTCCCCCGGGCAGGGGAGGCCGTTTCCGGCCGGGAGCCGCTCAGTCGGCGGCGGGCGCTCCCACGGGCGAGCGGTCGGCGCCCGCGGCGGCCGGCTTGCCGACCCGGTGCAGATCGATGGTGCGGGTCTCGCGCATCGTGATGTAGACGATCAGCGAGACGGCGGCGCAGCCGGCGACGTACCAGTAGTAGCCGGACTCGATGCCGCCGTTCTTGAACCACAGGGCGACATACTCCGCGGTGCCGCCGAACAGCGCGTTGGCGATGGCGTACGGCAGCGCCACGCCCAGTGCCCGCACTCCGGTCGGGAACAGCTCGGCCTTCACACAGGCGTTGATCGAGGTGTAGCCGGTGACCACGACCAGCGCCAACAGCGAGAGCCCGAGGGCCGGCCAGAAGCTGCCGGCGTGCTTGAGCAGCGTCATGATCGGCACGGTCAGGAACGTCGAGCCGACCGCGAAGGTGATCAGCAGCGGCCGCCGCCCGATCCGGTCGGAGAGCCTGCCCGCCAGCGGCTGCAGGCACATGAACAGGAACAGCGCGCAGAAGCTGACCAGCGAGGCGGTCGGCTTGTCCATCCCCACGCTGCCCGAGAGGTACTTGGTGAGGTAGGTCGTGTACGTGTAGTACGCGACCGTGCCGCCCATGGTGAGCGCGATGACCAGGAACGCCTCCCGCTTGTGGGCCAGCAGCGCCTTGACGGTGCCGCGCGCGGGATCGGCGTTGGCGCTGTCGTCCGCGGCGTAGACCTCGGTCTCCAGCATGTTGCGCCGCAGGTAGAAGACGATCCCGGCGCCCAGGGCGCCGACGATGAACGGGATCCGCCAGGCCCAGCTGTGCAGCGTCTCCTCGGACATCGTGCGCTGCAGCACGATCTGCAGGCCGAGGCCGAGCAGCTGGCCCGCGGTCATCGACACGTACTGGAAGCTGGAGGCGAAGCCGCGCTGCCCCGGGGCGGACGCCTCGGTGAGGTAGGTGGCGCTGGCCGCGTACTCCCCGCCGACCGAAAGCCCCTGCAGCATCCGGGCGATGAGCAGTACGGCCACTCCGCCATAGCCGGCGACGGCGTATGTCGGTGCGATGGCGATCAGCACCGCCGAGGCGGACATCAGCGTGACGGTCAGTGTGAGCGCGGCCTTGCGCCCCTTGCGGTCGCCGATCCGGCCGAGCAGCCAGCCGCCCACCGGTCGCATGAAGAATCCGACGGCGAAAATCCCCATGGTGTTCATGAGGTTGGCGGTGTCATTCCCCTTGGGGAAGAACGAATCCGCGAAGTAGACCGCGAAACTGGCGTAGACGAACCAGTCGAACCACTCGACCATGTTGCCGGCCGAGCCGACCCAGATCTTCTTCCATTGCTCTCGTCCCATAGCCGATCACGGTCGCGGACCGACGGTCCGTCGGCAAGAGCCGGGTCGGCAACGATCGCGCGTACTTGAGTGCGTTGTGTTCACGGAGGCGACGGCTCAGGCGTCCACTCGGCCGTCGACTCGGCCGTTGGCTCAGCCGTCGACTCGGGTGAGGAGAACCAGCCAGTTGTCGTCGGGGTCTTCGTCGAATCGGGCGAGCTTCCACGTCTCGTTTCGCACCGGGAAGGTGTCGCCCACTTCGAGCGTGTACCGCTGGAGCTCGTCGGTCACCACCCGGAGTTCCACCGTGAGGGGATGTCCGGAGCGGCGATCGACCCATGTGACGGCGAAACTGCCGATGTCCCGGGTCACTTGGATGCCATGCGCCAGGGCGATGTCGTTACTCGTCATGCCGTTACTCGTCATGTCGTTACTCGTCATGTGGTTCCAATGCGCTGTAGCGGTTCTTGAAGTACTTTTTCAGCTCGGCGAGCGTCAGGGGCTCAGGATGGTCGGTGTTGTGGGGGTTGCGCAGCAGGAGCCTTCCCCGGTCGTCGATTCCCCTGATCTCGTAGGCGTGACCACCCTGGATCCCCTTCGGGAATTGAGCCTCCTCCTTTTCCGGCTTCCGCGAGCCGACCAGCACCGGGCTGCCCTGTTCGAGCCTTTGCCGGAGATCGGCCATGAGCTGCTTGTCCGCGCTCCGCCCATTACGGTCGTACCCCTCGGGGAAGTCCTCGTACGCGGCCGGCTGCCCGGTCAGCTGGGCGAGCAGCTCGGCGCGTTCCCAGGCGAAACTGCCCTGTCCCAGTCGCGCGTATCCGCGAGGTGGCTCGATATCCGGGAACCGCCGTCGCGAGCCGGAATCGTAACTCTCGGTCCGCTCCGCGTCCCACGATCCGTCGAGCGCCGCGATGGCCTTTTCCAGAATGGGCACCCAGGCCGCGCCCCGGTCGGCGGCGTACGCCGGTTTGTCGGACGAGGCGGCATACGTGGGCAGTTCCGGGCTCACCGTCATCACGATCATCCGCCCGGTCGGCTCGTAGCAACCGGTCTGGTAATTCCTGCGCGTGGCATGGAATCGGACCTCGTAATTGCCGTCCGGCAACTCTCGTACACAGTCACGGATGGCCTCGGGCCGGTGACGCGCGACGGCTCCCAGGGTGGCGATGATTCCGCAGTCCCCCAGCGCGCCCTGCTGGGTCTGCTCCGGCCGCGGGTCGCCGTCGAACAAGGGAGTACGGGTTCCGTCGGCGTGGTCGAGCGGAGTGCCGTAACCGTCCGGAATGAGGAGCGGATGCTGGAACGGGACGCGGTAGTCGATCCGATCGACCGTGAGATCGAGGTCCGGCTCCGGTTCGCTGGGCGTACTGCTGAACACGCCCCAGACCCGGCCCAGCAGGCCCTTCCGCTTCGATGCGTCGTCGGAGGGTGCGCCCTCGGGGTCGTCGTCCCGGTGGCGGGCGGCTTCCTCCGGAGTTCCCCGCTCCGGCTCCGCATCGGCGGGACCGCGGTACCGGTGGGTGTCGTCCGCGTCCGAGAGCCTCCTCGCCAGCTCGTCGGAGCAGCGCGCCGTGCCGTTGTCAGTGGCGCGGGGCCCCTGGCGCGCGGCGTCCGGGACGGCGGTCGGCGCGTCGCGGCGGCCGTCGGGGGTAGGCGTGGGAGTGGGCTTGGTTGGATCCGGGGTGGGGGTGGTTCGTTCCGCCGGGGTGGGCCTGCCGGGCTCCGGCCTGGTGTGCGGTGTCGGCGTGGGGGCGTCCCGCCGGGGGGTGGGGGTGGTGGCGTTGTCGCGCGAGGCGGTGTCGCGGCGCGGGGTGCCGTCGCGGCGCGGGGTGCCGGTGTCGCGGGGAGTGTCTCCCTGGCGAGGGGCGGAGTGGCTCGGCGTCGCGTGGCCTGCGGTGTGGTTCCCGGGGCGTCCGTCGGTGCCGCCCTGCTCCTGGCTGTGGGGCTGGGTCCTCCCACGGTCATCACGCCCGTCACGCCCATCAGAGGTGTCACGGCCCTCAGGGGTGTGCGCGTCCGGACGTCCGGCGTTGCCGTCCGCGTCGTGATCCCGGGCTGCGCCCGGGTCGGTCGGCACGTGGGAATCGGGGTGCGTCGTCGCCTGTGGAGGCCGGCCGTCGGACGCCTGCGCGTCCGGGGTCGGTGAGGTGCCGGCGTCGGAACCGGGTGCCGCTGCCGGGTACTGAGGGTTCTGCGGGTGTTGGGGGTGTTGGGGGTTCTGTGGGTGGTGCGGGGCCTGCTGCTGGTACGGGTTGTGGTTCTGCGGCTGCTGGTAGGGCTGCTGCTGGTACGGCTGCTGAGGATGCTGCTGGTACGGATTCGCCTGGGCGTGCTGCTGCGGATGCGGCGCATACGGCCCCGGCTGGGCCTGCTGCTGCGGATGCTGCTGGTACTGGGGGTGCTGTTGCTGGTACGGGGCCTGTTGCTGCTGCTGGTACGGCTGCTGCTGGTACTGCGGCTGCTGGGCGTACGGGTTCGGCTGGGCGTACTGCTGCTGGTGCGGGACCTGCTGCTGGGCGTACGGGTTCGGCTGAACCTGCTGTTGGTGCGGAGCCTGTTGGTGCGGAGCCTGTTGGTGCTGCTGGTACTGAGTCTGATGCTGCTGTTGGTTGTGCGGCTGCTGCTGGTTCTGCTGTTGCTGGGGTACGGACTGGTTGTTGTTGGGGACGTGGGGCTGGCGGTTGCCGTCGAGGGTCAGGTGCCAGACCTTCACCCCCTGGGTGTGGATGGGCTGCTCGCTCACCGTGCCGGACTGTGCGTCGACCCAGATCACCCGGCCGTTGCGATTGACCGCGTTGAAGGCGTGTGACGAGCCGTCCTTCCACTCCACGACGATGATGGAGCCGGCGCCGTGCCCGGCGTTCTTCAGGTCCTGGGCGACACGGGCGTACCCGTCTGCGGTTGCCCCGGAGTAGCGCAGGGGCGTGTTGGCCCAGCGGTTGATGTTGGCGATGCCGTTGCGCTCGCCCGTACGGCGGTCGAGGCTGCCGTCCGGGTTGGTGTCCCACGTACGCGGCGCGGAGACCTGCGGGTTTCCGAACCAGGTCTCCAGGAACGAACGGCTGCAGTCCACGCAGTTGTTGGAGCGTCCCGGTATGACGAGACCGCCGTCGTTCTGGAGCCGGGCCCACTGCTGGAAGGGGTCCGGGTGTCGCTCCGGCGTGCCGTCCGGGTTCCGTGGCACCGCGTCGGCCAGCAGCTGCTGATCGATGACACGGGGCGGGAGCAGCCCATGGGGACCGCCCTGGAGATCGTGGCGAATCCTGTTGAGGTCGTGCGGCGCGTCCGGCGGCAGGCCGTTGGAGGGCGGCGGCGGAACGTGGGGCTGCTGGTTCGGGTTCGGATGGTGCTGCGGCTGCTGGTTCTGGGCGTGGTGCGGCTGTTGTTGCTGGCCGTGGTGCGGCTGTTGTTGCTGTGGCGTCTGGGTTTGCGGGGTGTGCGGAGTCTGCTGCTGGGGTGCCTGCTGGTGAGGCTGCCGCTGCGGTGCCTGTTGGTACGGCTGCTGTTGAGGTACTTGCTGATAGGGCTG
Organism: Streptomyces sp. NPDC026575; assembly: GCF_055567415.1. NCBI lineage: Bacteria > Bacillati > Actinomycetota > Actinomycetes > Kitasatosporales > Streptomycetaceae > Streptomyces > Streptomyces sp. NPDC026575. The sequence continues at coordinate 698 of NZ_JBVHQM010000058.1, read as the reverse complement.
CTGCTGAGGTGTCTGCTGGTAGGGCTGCTGAGGGGGGTGTGGTTGCTGCGCGTACGGATTCTGCGGATGCGGCTGATTTGCGTACGGCTGCTGGTAGTTGGGGTGCTGAGGTGGCTGATTCGGCTGGGGGACGTTCGGGTGGGGCATCCCGGGATCGCGGGCGGGGCCTGACGGCGCCGAGTCGGGGTGCGTCTCGTCCGGGCGTGGTGCAGCAGGCCGCGGGCCTTCCGGGTGGGTTGGGTCGGGGTGAGTGCCGTCGGGGTGCGGCGCGTCGGGGCGAGTTGCGTCGGGGCGAGTTGCGTCCGGACGCGGGCCGTCGAGCCGAGGGTTGTACGGCCGCGAGGTCTCTTCCCGGCGCGGGCCGTCGAGGCGGGGGTTGTAGGCGGGAGCCTCGGGGCGGTGCTGTTGCGTGGCGTCGTGAACGACTTGGGAGCCGTCGGGGCGACGGTTGTTGCCCGCAGGAGCGTTGCGGCTGCCGGGTGTGCCGCTGCGGGGTGGGGCGCCGTTCGGGGGTGTGGAGGGGCCGCTCTGGGGTGGGATGCCGCCCATCATCGGGCCGGGGGTTTGGGGCGTGTTGGGCTGCTGGCCCTGTTGGGGGGTGGTGGGGGTGTTGGGGGTGTTCGCTGTGGGGTCGGTGGTGTGTTGGGTGGGTGGGGGGAGGGTGGCGGTGTCGGCGGACTGGGTGGAGACGGTGGTGT
>NZ_JBVHQM010000057.1:0-11825 GCF_055567415.1 Streptomyces sp. NPDC026575 | reverse complement strand
TTGTGGTGAAGACAGGCATCTCCACTACGCCCGGAGGTCTCTTCTTGATCAACTACCGACGCGAGTTACCAACCTCATGGCCGAGTACACCTAGGCGCGTCGCCAAGCGGACTTCCCGCGGTGGCACAGGACCGCGGGAGGGCCGGGACGGCAGATCAGATCAGGCGAGGTGTTTGCCGTTGTCCACGTGCCGGGCCCGGGGCACGCCGCTGAACCGCGCGGCCTGCCCGCCCGGCGCCGCACGCATCGTCCGCTCGGCGCCCGCACGTTGCTCGTCGGCCTCCGCCACCGGCGTCACATCGGTCCAGTAGATGTCGAGCATCGTCCGCAGCGACGTCGGCTCGCTCGCCGGCCCTATCGGCACCGTGATCCGGTCCAGGGCGCGCCACAGTTCGTAGTCGGCCTGCTCGGCGATACCACCGGCCCTGGCGTGCGCGGCCTGGTGCCTGTGCACGGCGAGGGCGAGGTCGCGCAGGCGGTCCCGGTGGTTCTGGGCGACCTGGTGGTTCAGGGACCGATTGAGGTCCTTCTTCGCCCTGTTGATCTCCGACAGGGCGTTCTGCACCGTCCGGCTGAAGTTCGCCGCGCGGTGCCGCCAGGCGTCGTACTCCCGCTTCGAGGCGAACCACTCCTCCTTGCCGGCCTGCCCGCGGGCGAAGCACGCCAGCCGGAACTGCTCGCGCTCCTCGCGCCGCTTGCGCAGCACCGACGAGTTGCGCTGGAAGAGCGTGTTGAGGGCGCCGCGGGTGCGGTCGATGAGGGCGGGGTCGATCAGCACCGCCCAGACATCCGGGTCACGCGCCGGGGGATGGGCGTGGTCGAGGACCAGTTGTTCGTAGTCGGCGTCGTCGAGTCGGGCCAGGCGCTGGGCGTCCATCAGTCGGCCTCCAAGCCGGTGGTGGGCTGCTCGGTCCATGGTGACGGCCAGGTGTGACAGTCGGGCAGGGCGCACGGGGATCGGGGTGAATGCGCCCCTGGCATGGGACGGGCACACATCGAGGTGAACGCGGGCGGGCGGTCGTCCGTATCCCTTCATAGCCGTGTCCCTTTAGGGCACCGGTCCACGATGCGAGGAGGGCCCATGACCGACCCTGGTTTCCCATCGATCCAGGCTCTGCCGGACGGCGACGCCGAGGTGTCCTTGGTGGTGCGCCTGACGTGGGAGGACGTCGCCGCGCTGGGCCAGGACGCGGCCCGCCTCGCGGCCCGGGTGAAGCGCCCGGTGACCCTGGACGAGGCCGCCAGCCACCGGCTGCGGACCCGGCCGCCGGCGCCCCAGCCCAAGACGGTGCCGCAGGAGCGGGCGCAGCCGGCCGTCGCCGGTACGACCGTGTCGACGCTGCCGGCCCGCTCCCCGCAGGAACAGGCCCGGCAGGCGATCGAGAAGATCAACGGCACCGCCACCGGGCATGAGACCGCCTAAGGGCTGTCCCGCCAGGGATTGCGGGACAGCTCTTGGCCCAGTTGCGCGCCGGCTCAGCAGTGCTCGTCGATGTAGCCGTCGGCGCCGGCCGGCCGGACATCGCGATCGCGCAGGGTGAGGGACAGGCGCCTGCCCCAGGAGCGGCAGGCGGCGGCGAAGTCCTGCTTCCGGTACTCGATGACGAAGATTCTGTTGTCGTAGGCGTCCGCGAAATCGGTGCATTCCTTGTAGCGGGTGCATTCTTCGACGACGGCGAAGTCGAAGCCGATGCGCTTGCGCCGGGGCAGTAGATCGGTGGTGTTCTTCTGGGCGATGGCCAGGTGCCGCTGGTGTGCACGGTGCGCGAGGAGTTCGGCGAAGGCGGCCGCATGGCGGGCGGTGAGCTTGTTCCGGGAACGTTCGTAGGAGTCGAGGTTGTCGGGTTCCACGGCGTCGTATCCGGCCTTGGCGCAGCCGTCGATCCAGGGGCCGACGATGTCCATCAGAGCCTTGCGCTTCGCGGCGGTGGAGATATCGAGCAGGGGCTCGTCCCAGTCCTGGTCGATGACGGGCTCTCCGTCGTCATCGCGCAGCAGGAGTTCGGGGTGGCGGGCCTGCCAGAATTCGGTGTCGTCGGGCTGTGCCTGGAAGGCGTTCACGTAGCAGATGTTGTAGAGACCGGGAGCCGGCTTTGCGGTGCGGTCGCGGGAGACGGCCCGTACTTCTCGGGGTGGTGAATAGGCGCCGCCGAGCTGATAGTCGAACACGGCGTTCGCGGCCGGCGGCCGCACGGAACCGGTGTCCTGCTGGGGACGGGCGGCGGAGCACGCCGTGCCGAGGGCCAGGGCCAGGACGGCGGCGCCTATGGCGAAGGGGCGGAGCGGGGGCATGGCCGGAGCCTACGCGCGGGGGCCGGGACTTCGCCGTCCGGGTGACTCCGGCGCGGCAGCGAAATCCCCGATCGACGCATCGGCCGCGCCCGAATCCCCGTTCCGCACGTTCGCCCGCTCGACTACTCGGCCCCTCCGCCACTCACGCGATCGCATGGCGTCGCACCCGCAGCGGCGAGGCTCATCGGGCCTTTTCCGTACGACGTTCATACTGCCACCGGACGCCGACACTCCTGATCCAGCGGAAATGGCGGCTTTCACTTTCCTGAAACCGGGCGGATGGCGAGAGGACGGGAATGCCCGAGGAGTTTTCGGAACGGCGCCGGGCGACGGCTTGGCTGCACGTCCCTGACGGACGTTCGGCGGAGCACGTCGAGGACGACCTCGGACCCGGACATCCCGCGCTGCGGGACACCCGGCTCTATCGCAGGGTCAGCGGAGTGGACCGGCATGCCAGGGAAGTCGGCGAGAAGGAACTCGCGGCGCTGGGGGATCCCATGGCCACCGTGTTCTTCCAGCGGAACATCTTTCCCATGGCCGTGGAGGAAATCCTGGACGGACTTCCCCGCGTCGCCGATCAGCCCAAGGTCTATCTGGTGAGCGAGTCGGGAACGATCCCGACCGCCGACGCACCGCACCTGCGACGGGACATCCGCTTCGCCGTCACCTACGCCATACGGGGCAACGAGGCCGACCTGCTGATCAGCACCGGCGCCAACAGCGACCCCAGGACCACGTTCCTCCAGGTCGCCGCCTGGGACGAGGCGAACCAGGTCTTCAACTACTACATGCGGATCACCCCCGCCTGGGTGTGGACCGGCAACTCCTGGGACGCGCTGGCCGCCGCCTCCCGCGGCAGCGGCTGCTTCGACAGCCACGTCAACGGCAGCGTCGTGATGAAGGAACTGAAGCAACCCTGGATCAACTGGCAGTCCCAGTCCGCCGCCATCCAGCTCGACGCCGACGACCCCCTGCGGGAGAACCCCCTGTACCAGCGGGTGATCGGCGCGGAGAACCTGGAGCCGACGGTCCGGGCCCAGATCGACCGCTGGACCCGGGCCCGGCTGCGCACGGTCACCGCCGGCGCCACCGTGGAGAACCCGGACCACCTCCTGCGCCAGCTGTTCACCACGACGGCCGTCAACCTCACCAGCACCGCCGCCCAGAGCGCGGCCGTCGGCCGGGGCGGCGACGAGCCGCTGCCGCTGCCGATGGGCTTCTGGCTGAACAACGACGCACTGCTCGACGACCTCGGGATCGAGGTGGACGCCACCGTCCCGGCCACCACCGCCACCCTCTACGCCGACAGCCTCGACACCTTCGGCTTCCGGCTGGAGGAGAAGGCCAGCGGCTTCAGCCGGCCCGGCGACACCTTCTTCGCCTTCGTGGTCCCCGAAGCAGCCCTGGAGGACAACAGCGTGGTGCGGGCCATGTGCGAACACGGGATGATCTCACCGAAGTTCGCCGCCTGCGCGCTGATGGTCGACTTCCCCAACCCCGTCTTCAGCGCCCACCGCGCCCGGCTGATGCGGTACGTGCCCACCGAGGGCAGCCCCACCGAAGGACTCGGTGACCGGATCGCCGAGCGCATCCTGGCGGCCGCCGGCCGGCTGACCACTGACAGCCCCGAAGCGCAGTTCGCGGCGAACTGGAGCCTTCCGGACGCCACTTGGCGCGAGGACTTCGCCCGGCGGATCACCGACTATCTGGCGAAGGTCGGGCAGCGGATCACCACCCGCGAAGGCTTCGACGACTACGTACTGCTGGCCGAGTCACGCCGCAGGCAGTTCAAGGCCCTGAAGCTCCATGAATTCGAGTTGACCCTGCCCACCACCGACATCCCCGCCACCGCCCCGCCGCTGCGGATGCGCGAGGACGCCACCGTGACCGACCAGCCCTGAGGACGCCGCCACCGCGACCGCACAGAACCGAGGAGCACTACCACCATGACCACCATCAGCAGCTACGGACCGCCCGGGGGACTGACCGACCTCGGCGAATTCGGCCGCAAGGCGTGGGACGTCTTCGTCTCCGACAACATCGACGCCGCCATCCAGGGCCCCGACCCCGGCGAGGTGCTCCACGACGCCCCGCGGTCGCAGTTCTACAACCTCACCAAGACCGACACCGCCGCCGACGCCCGGACCGCCACCGTCAGCTGGACGGCCTTCCCCCGCATCCTCAAGATCAGCTCCCCCTCCGACGCACAGCGCTGGAAGAAGGCCGAGGCCAGCCGCAAGGCCCAGGACGAGTACTGCGAGTGGAGCGTCACCCGCCGCGACGGCAAGGTCATCAAGGCCGCCTTCACCTGCGAGAGCCCCGAGTACTGGGACGTCCTCGCGAAGACCAGCCCGGAGACCGTCCTGCGCCTCTACCGCCGGCACATCAGCCCCGACGTGCAGGAGAGCGACCTCTTCGTCAACGGCGCGTACGACCGGGCCAACAAGTGGAACAGCACCACGACGAACGGTGCGATGCACCTCATCCAGAAGAACAACACCCTCGCCGCCGAGATCGAACTGGCCGCCGCGGGCACCATCCGCCGGGTCATCGACGGAACCGAACTGACCGCCGAGCAGGAGCTGGTCAAGTGCAGCGCCTACGGCCAGGCCGAGCGCAACAGCGACCCCCACATCGGCGCGTCGGTCAACGCCCTCGCCCGTCAGAAGGCGTCCATCAGCCTCGCCGACCCCGTCGGTCTCTACTTCGACGGCCTGTCCACCGAGGGCTGGGCCACCCCCGACGGCTCCGACCCACAGAGCTACTGGACCTACGAGCGCGGCGAGCCGGACCACCGCGTACGCGCCGTCTACGAGGTCCCCGCCGACAAGAACTTCACCGTCGGCGACATCACCATCAACGGCCGGCCCATCCAATACGGCGCCCAGATCGCCGACTTCATCACCATCAAGCTCATCGCCGTCGCCTGCCGCTTCGGCCAGAGCACCACCGAGCCGCAGACCGCCTGCAAACAGGAGGCGGCCACCGAACTCGCCCGCCCGGAGGAGGCATTCGTCGCCAGCGCGTTCTCCGCCTACGGATACCTCGGCACCGCCCCCGGACGCGCCCTGCGGCCCACCCGGAACGCCTGACGGCGCGCGGTCACCGCTCGATGCGGGGCCTCAGCTCCGGCGCCAGCGCCATGGTCAGAGCCCGGAAGATCTTCACCTCCGGATTCGCGTCGTCCGCCCGTACGGCGAGGTAGCTGCTCTCCCAGGGGGCGTCCAGCACCGGAACGAACGCCGCACCCGGCCATGCGTAGTAGCGGGCGAAGGACTTCAGCCCCGAGCCCGCCGCGCGGCCGGTGATCACGCCGGTCAGCACCTCGTGGGGCGTCAGCGCGCAGTCCGGGCTGCGGCGCTGCGCCTCGTGATCGAAGTACAGGTAGTCCGTGAACGGGGCCGGTGTGTGGCCCGGCACCCGGACGAACGGCAGGTCGATGATGTCCGCCAGGCGCACGCCCTCGTCACGGGCGTCCGCGATCGCCGACGCCTCCGGCACCGCGACGATGCGCTGCTCCGTGGTGAGCACGTCCGCGACGACCCGGTCGTCGTCCGGTGCCGGCCGCACGAACGCGATATCCACCCGGTCCTCGGTCAGCGCGGTGACATGCTCGGTGAAGTTCAGCTGCCGCAGCTCGACGGGGACGCCGGGGCGGGCCCTCCGGAAGGCGTTGATCGCGGCCGGTGTCAGCTCCGCCGAACCATGGCCCATGATGCCGATCCGCAGCGGGCGGATGACCTCGTCCACGGGGTCGCGGATGACGTCGGCGATATCGTCCAGCGCGGCGTTCGCGGCGGCAAGCAGGGTACGCGCGTGCCCGGCCAGCCGCGCTCCGGCCCGGGTGGGGGAGACCGGGTTGCGGTGCAGCAGCCGGGTGCCGAGCTCGGTTTCGAGCTGCCGCACATGCTGGGTGACCGCCGGAGGGGAGAGGAACAGCCGCGCGGCCGCCCGTTTGAAATGTCCCTCCTCGACCACCGCCAGGAAGGACGACAGCAAGCGAAGGTCCATGTCGGCCAGCTTAAAGGCACGGATGGGCGGCGCCCGTACGGGCATTCACGAATCGTGAACGCGGGCCGCGCCGACCGACCGGCGGTGCCGAGACTGAGCGCCATGAGCAGCACGATCAAGCCATCGGCACGGCCCGAGCCGTTCGCCGCCGACCACACCACCGACCCGGCCCCCGCGCCACCGCCGCGCCGCTACGGGCGGCGCGTCGCCCTGATGATGCTGGCCTCCGGATGGAGCGCCAACCAGTTCTCCGCCCTGCTGGGCGCCTACCGCAGCGAGATGGGCCTGTCGGAGTCCGCGGTGACCGGCCTGTTCGCGGTCTACGTCATCGGGCTGATCCCCGGGCTGCTGACCGGCGGCCCGCTGGCCGACCGGTGCGGCCGCCGCCCGGTCGCCCTCCTCGCCCTGGGCGTCAACCTGCTGTCGACCTGCCTGCTCATGGCGGGCTCGGCCGCCACCTGGTGCCTGCTGCCGGGCCGCTTCCTGACCGGCCTCGGCGCGGGCGCCCTGCTGGCCGCCGGCAGCGCATGGGTCAAGGAGCTGTCCTCACCGCCGTACGACCCGACCGCCTCGCCGGGCACGGCCGCCAAACGGTCCGGGATGTTCGTCTCCGCGGGCTTCGCCTCGGGAGGGCTGGTCGCCTCGCTGATCGCCCAGTGGGCGCCGTACCCGATGCTCACCGCGTATCTGCCGCACCTCGTCCTGGCCATCGGGGCGGGCGCGGCCGCGTACGGCGCACCGGAGTCCCGGCCGGCGCGTACCAGGCCGGGCGGGGGAACCGCCTCCGGCGCACCGGAGCCCTTCGCGCGGGCCCGGTTCTGGCGGGCGGTACTGCCGGTCGCCCCCTGGGTGTTCGCGGCCCCGACGATCGGCTTTGTCACCCTGCCCGGCCTGGTCGACGGCGGTATGGCGGGGTGGCAGACCGTCTACGCCGGTGTCGCCACCGCCGTCGTCCCCGGTGCCGGACTGGTCGTCCAGCCCCTGGCCCGGCACCTCGCCACCCGGCACCGGCTGGCCAACGGGGCCGCCGGGCTCCTGGTCATCGCGGCCGGGCTCACCTGTGCCGCACCGGCCGCGGCCACCGAGCAGCCGTGGCTCGCGCTCGCCGCGGCCGCGATCCTCGGTGCCGGCTACGGGCTGACCCTGAGCTTCGGCCTCACCGAGGTCGCCGCCCTCGCCCCGCGGGCCCACCTGGCCCGTCTGACCTCCCTGTTCTGGACGCTGGCCTACATCGGCATGTTCACCCCGTACGCCCTTGCCGCACTGTCCTCCGCCGGGCTCGGTGTGCCGGCGCTTCTCGGGGCGGGCGCGGTGCTGGCGGTGCTGGTCTGCGCGGTGTTCGGGCTGCTGAACCGCGACGGCCGCTGAGGCCCGCCGATGGCGACCTTGTAGGAGACGAGGATCGTCAACGGTCCCCCGTCGGCTCCACATGCTTGGCGTACGCCTCGCTCAGGTCGCGGACGTCCACGGAGGCGTGGACCGCCACGGCGGTCGCCGAAGCGGTGTGGCGCCGCACCAGGTCCAGGACCGCCCGGCTCAGCGCCGACTTGGTCTGTGTACTGCGCCCGGGCAGGATCGCGAACTCGACGTGGATCAGGGCGTGTCCGGGCTCGTCGTGGGCGATGACGGCCTCGTCGACGCGGCGGAATCGGGTCTTGCAGCTCTCGACGGTGATGCCGTCGACCGTCTCGGCGGCCAGCTTGTGCAGTTCGCGGGCGAAGCCACGGCGATCGAAGGACTCCTGCAGTGCCTCGTCGTAGTCGATGAGGATGTGCGGCATTCTCTCGTTCTCCTTCCAACTGGTGGACACGGACGGGTCTACGGGGAGGGACACTAACGGACCGCCCAGCCGCGGCTTCTGAGTGCTTCAGTGAGCGGGTGGGCGACGTCAGACCAGTGCGTTCCCCGCGGTCACCAGCAGCGCGCCGATCGAGGACGCGGCCGGCGCGGCTCCGTCGAGTGCGGCGTCCACCGCGGTGAAGCCGCGGGCCATGTTGGTCCCGTGGTCCCCGTCCCCGACGGCCGCGTCGAGCCTGGTGAGGTGCTCCTGCTGCCGGTTCATGGCCGCGGCGGCGCGGTGCATCCAGTCGAGAGCGAGCGGGACGTCCACCGGACTTCCGGCGGGCGCGCCGTCATGGCGCGGTAGGTTGTCGAACTTTTTGGCAGGGTCCTGCATGGCAGGCGCTCCTTCTATCCCCCGTGCCGCAGCGTTGCGCAGCGAGCCGGATAGCCGACGCATTTCCGAAAGCTGTTCGGCATTGCCGAATGCCTTAGAGGTAAAACGCAGCCACCCCGGCCCCGTCAAGGGATTCCGGCGCAGTGGTCGTACGGGTAGCGGATTCGGGTGTGAACCGCCCCTCCAGGGAGGCGAGTTGATGAACCGCCGATGAACCCCGAGGGTCTGCGGAAGGGATGTCAGGCGGAGGCGCGCAGCCCCGCGTTGCGCGGTGCGCCAAGGTCCCGCGACAGGCTGCGGGCGACCTGCCGGACCGCGATCGCGCACTCCTGACGTGCCGTGTCGGTCAGCAGATGCTCGACGGGGCCGACCAGTCCGATGGCGCCCGCCACCTCACCGGTCCGGTCGAACACCGGCGCCGCGATGCCGGCGTCGCCGAGCGTCAACTCCTGTTCGTCCAGCGCGAATCCGGTCTCCCGCACCCGGTCCAGCTGGGTCGTCAGCAGGTCCGGGTCGTCGACGCTGGCGCCGGTGACCCGGGGCAGCTCGCCCGCCAGCAGCTCCGCGCGCCGCTCGGCGGGCAGGAACGCCGCGATCGCCTTGCCCAGGGCGCAGGCGTTCCAGGGCAGGGTGGTCCCGGTCTCCAGAACCTGCACCGACCCGCCGGGCCGGAAGGCGTGATGGACGACCAGGACCTCACAGCCCGTCAAAAGACCTACCCACGCGGCCGAACCGACCTGTGTGGCGAGCAGGTCGGCCCAGGTCACCGCGCGGGTGCGCAGCTCGTGCGAGTCCAGATAGGCATTGCCCAGCGTCACCAGGCCGGGGTCCAGCCGGTACTTGCCCGTCTCGCGGTCCTGGGTGACCATCCCCTCCGCCTCCAGGGTGCGCAGGAGGGCGTGGACGGTGGGCTTCGCCACCCCGACGCGGTCGGCCAGTTCCGTCACGCCCAAGCGCGGTGTCGCCGTGGCGAGTTCCCGGAGAACGTGGAACGCCCTGTGCACCGCCTGGACCATGAACACTCCTTGTTCGGTATTGCTGAACAGCGTTCCGAACCGTAGGGTCCTCGTTCATGACACCGCTGATCGGCATCGTACGTGTGTCGCACCCGGCGCATCGGCGAGTCGGCAGGCTCCGCTCCGGCCGTGCGCTCACCTGGGCCGTCGACCGCGCTCACCTGAGCCGCTCGGTGACCAACAGCACACATACTGATCAGTAGCGTCACCGCCCCGCGGGCCTAAAGTGAGGCCGGATGGCGCCGCCGGACACCCGGCGGTGGCCCCGCACCCCTCGATCCGACCAGGGAGACTGCATGCGCTCTCCGAAGGACTTCTTCCGCCCGCTGGCCGTCGGCGCGCCGACACCCGTGCGTGAAGTACCTTTCCGGCCGTCCCGGATGATCCACTTCTTCGACCCGGGCAACGAGAAGATGGCGGCCAAGGTGCCGGCCATCGCCCCCACCGTGGACGTACTGCTCGGCAATCTGGAGGACGCCGTCGCAGCCGACCGCAAGGAGGCGGCCAGGTCGGGCCTGGTGGAGATCGCCAAGAAAACGGAGTTCGGCGAGACGCAGCTGTGGACCCGGATCAACAGCCTGGACTCGCCGTGGGCGCTGGACGACCTGCTGACGCTGGTCACCGAGATCGGTGACAAGCTGGACGTGATCATGGTGCCGAAGGTCGAGGGCGCCGAGGACATCCACTACGTCGACCGGCTGCTCGCACAGCTGGAGGCGAAGGCGCAGATCCAGCGGCCGATCCTGGTGCACGCCATCCTGGAGACCGCCACCGGCGTCGCCAACGTGGAGGAGATCGCCGGAGCCAGCCCCCGGATGCAGGGCATCTCGCTCGGCCCCGCCGACCTGGCCGCCAGCCGCCGGATGAAGACCACCCGGGTCGGCGGCGGACACCCCGGTTACCTGGTCCGGGAGGACCCGCACGGCCAGGACGACACCGCGCCCCGGGCCACCTTCCAGCAGGACCTGTGGCATTACACTCTCGCGCGCATGGTCGACGCCTGTGCGGCGCACGGCATCCTCCCGTACTACGGGCCGTTCGGCGACATCAAGGACACCACCGCCTGCGAGGACCAGTTCCGCAACGCCTTCCTGCTCGGCTGCGTCGGCGCCTGGAGCCTGCACCCGGTGCAGATCGCGATCGCCAAGAAGGTCTTCTCGCCCGCGCCCGCCGATGTCGCCTGGGCCCGCAGGGTCATCGAGGCGATGGGCGACGGCACCGGCGCGGTGATGATCGACGGCAAGATGCAGGACGACGCCACGTACAAGCAGTGCCAGGTGGTCGCCGAGCTGGCGGACGCCCTCGCCGCCCGAGACCCCGAACTGCGCGACGCCTACGCGGCGGCCGACACCCGGCAGAACAAGGAGTAAGTCCGATGTCCGACGCGACCCTGCGGCCGCGCCGCTCCGTGCTCTACATGCCGGGCGCCAACGAACGCGCGCTGGAGAAGGCCAAGTCCATCCCCGCCGACGCCCTCATCCTCGACCTGGAGGACGCCGTCGCCCCCGATGCCAAGGCCGACGCCCGCAAGCGGGTCGCCGCCGCGGCCGCCTCGGGCGAGTACGGCTACCGCGAGGTGACGATCCGGGTCAACGCGCCGGGCACCGCCTGGCACGCGGACGACCTGCGGGCCGCCGCCGAGGCCGGCCCGGACGCGGTCGTGGTGCCCAAGGTGGACTCCGCCGACACCGTGCGGGAGGTCGAGCGCGCGCTCGAAGCGGCCGGCGCCCCGGACCGCACCGCCATCTGGGCGATGGTCGAAACCCCCCGTGCGATGCTCGACGCCCGTGCGGTGGCCGCCGCCAGCGAGCGGCTCACCGTACTGGTGATGGGCACCAACGACCTGGCCAAGGAGCTCCACGCCGAGCACGTCCCCGGCCGGGCCCCGCTGCTGACCGGGCTGTCGCTGGCGCTGCTGGGAGCCCGCGACGCCGGCAAGGTGATCCTCGACGGCGTCTACAACGACGTGAAGGACGCCGCGGGCTTCGAGGCCGAATGCGTCCAGGGGCGGCAGTTCGGATTCGACGGCAAGACGCTCATCCACCCCGCGCAGGTCGAGCCCTGCAACCGGGTGTTCGCCCCGTCCGCCGACCAGATCGACCGTGCGCGGAAGGTCATCGACGCATTCGACGAGGCCACCCGCGAGGGACGCGGAGTCGCCACCGTCGACGGGCGGCTGATCGAGAATCTGCACGTCGAGGACGCCCGCCGGATCCTCGCGCTCGCCGCGGCGGTCGCCGGGCGATGAACTCCCGGCCCTGACGGAGTCTTCCGGCACACAGAGTGCGGCGGGGTGGCCGGTTGTGGGAAGGGCCCGGGGGGGGACCCAA
>NZ_JBVHQM010000056.1:8009-12729 GCF_055567415.1 Streptomyces sp. NPDC026575 | reverse complement strand
GGCAAGAGGAGGGGGCGGGGGGATCATCAGGGGCGAAACCCGCAGACCCCCAACAAAAAATCTCTCGGGGGGGGGGGGGGGGGCGCCCCCGCCCCCCCCCCCCACCACCGCACATCCCCTCCGGGCAGGCCGTCCCCCGCCGTCCGGCGGTACGCTGGCCACGCCGCACCCACCCCGAAGGAGCACCCTCCATGCCGGTCGAAGCCAGCTTGATCGAGATCCTCGCCTGCCCGGCCTGCCACGCCCCGCTTCAGGACCGGACGGAGGCGAACCCCGCGCAGCTGATCTGCACCTCCGGGGACTGCAGCCTCGCCTACCCCGTCCGGGACGGCATCCCCGTACTCCTCGTCGACGAAGCCAGCCGCCCCGCCTGACCCGGGCACCGCCGGGCCCGCCCCGGCACCGCCCGGCGCAATCCCGCCCGCACCGGCGATCGGAGGCCGCGCCCACCATGCTCGACGAGTCACTCCTCGACACCCCCGACGCACTGGCCGGCGTCGACCGGTTCGGACTGCTGCGCGGCGTCGCCGAATCCGGCGCCCGGGTCCGCACCGCCGCCCGCGGCGCCGCCGAATCCGGCATCCCGGAACTGACGCCCGACGGGCGGCCGCGCGCCGTCCTCGTCGCCGGCCCCGGCCCCGCCGCGGCCGGCGTCGCCGACCTCCTGCGCGCCCTCAGCGGCGGCAGCAGCCCGGTCGGCCTCATCCAGCCCACCGGCGTCGCCCCGCTCCCCGGAGCGCTGCGCTGGACCCTGCCCGGCTGGGCCGGCCCCCTGGACCTGCTGCTGCTCGCCGGCCCCGACGCCGCCGACCCCGGCCTCGCCGAACTCGTCGAACAGGCATACCGCCGCGGCTGCTCCGTCGTCGCCGTCACCCCCGCGGGCGGCCCGCTCTCCGACGCCGTCATCCAGGCCCGCGGCCTCGCCGTCCCCCTGGCGACCACCTCCTACGACGCCGAATTCGACGTCGAGGGCGCACCCCCGGCCGCCCCCGGCACCCTCTGGTCGGTGCTGATCCCGCTGCTCGCGCTCGCCGACCGGATCGGCCTGCTCAGCGCCCCACCGGACGCCCTGGGCAAACTCGCCGACCGGCTCGACCAGATCGCCGAACGCTGCGGCCCGGCCATCCCCACCTACACCAACCCCGCCAAGGCGCTCGCCGCCGACCTCGCCGACGCCCTCCCGCTGATCTGGACCGAGGGCGCCATCGCCGGCGCCGTCGGCCGGCACTTCGCCACCGAACTCGCCGGGCTCGCCGGCCGCCCCGCCCTCGCCGCCGAACTGCCCGAGGCGCTCACCACCCACCGCACCCTGCTCGCCGGCGCGCTGGCCGCCGGCGCCGACCCCGACGACTTCTTCCGCGACCGGGTCGAGCAGCCCGCGGCGATGCACGCCAGGGTCGTCCTGCTGCGCGAGGACGAGCCCGGACCGCTCTCCGCCACCCGCGCCGCGCACGCCCTCGCCGAGGAGCGCGACACCGCCGTCAGCGAACTGCAGGCGGACACCGGCAGCGATCTGGAGAAGGCCGCGGAACTCCTCGCCATCGCAGATTTCGGTGCCGTTTACCTGGCGCTCGCCGGCACCGAGTGACCTTTGACGGCCGGCCGCGCACCCGCCGCGGCCGAACACCCCGTCCACCACGTACGACCCACCCGGTCACGTACGACGCGTAAGGAAGCAACAGCCCCATGGACCGCCTCGCCAACACCGTGCGCCCCTACGCCTGGGGCTCCACCACCGCCATACCGGAGCTCCTCGGCACCGCGCCGACCGGCGAACCCCAGGCCGAACTGTGGATGGGCGCCCACCCCGGCGCCCCCTCCCGCATCGACCGCGGCGCCGGCCCCGTCTCCCTGGCCGAGGTGATCGACGCCGCCCCCGAGGCCGAACTGGGCCCCGACACCGTCCGCGCCTTCGGCCCCCGGCTGCCCTTCCTGCTCAAGGTCCTCGCCGCCGGCGCACCGCTCTCCCTCCAGGTCCACCCCGACCTGGCCCAGGCCGAGGCGGGCTTCGCCGACGAGGAGCGGCGCGGCGTCCCCCTCGACGCCGGCCACCGCAACTACAAGGACGCCAACCACAAGCCCGAGCTGATCTGCGCGCTCACCCCCTTCGACGGCCTGTGCGGCTTCCGCCACCCCGCGCAGACCGCCGACCTCCTCGAAGCCCTCGACGTCGACGACCTCAAGCCGTACGTCGACATCCTGCGCGCCAGCCCCGAGGAGGACGCGCTGCGCGAGGTCCTCACCGCTGTCCTGAGCGCCGAGCCCCACGAGATCGCCCACACCGTCGAGCGCGCCGCCCTCGCCGCCGGACAACTCGCCACCAAGGGAGGCGAGCACGCCGCCGCCTACGCCGCCTACGCCGGTATCGCCCACCACTTCCCCGGCGACCCCGGCGTCCTCGCCGCCATGCTGCTCCACCACGTCCGGCTCCAGCCCGGCGAGGCGCTGTTCCTCGGCGCCGGCATCCCGCACGCCTACCTCAGCGGCCTCGGCGTCGAGCTGATGGCCAACTCCGACAACGTGCTGCGCTGCGGCCTGACCCCCAAGCACGTGGACGTCCCCGAACTGCTGCGGGTGGTCCGCTTCGAGGCCGGCGACCCGGGCGTACTGCGCCCCGAGGCGGTCGACGGGGAGGAGACCTACGAGACCCCCATCGACGAGTTCCGGCTCTCCCGCTTCGTCCTGGCTCCCGGCGCCGCCCCCCGCCCGCTGCACTCCCGTACACCGCAGATCCTGCTCTGCACGGCGGGCACGGTCCGGCTGCACGGCGCCGCCGGGGACACCGGGGACACCGGGGCCGAGCTGACCCTGGCACCCGGCGAGTCCGCGTTCGTACCGGCCGACGAGCGGCTCACGCTCTCCGGCGAGGGCACCCTCTTCCGCGCGACGGTCGTCGCCTAGGGGAGTAGCCGCACCGCGCCCCGGGGAGGCAGGGGCGAGCAGCGCAATCCGTCCGGCAGGTGGCCTCGTGGCGGCCGCCCGCCGCCGGGCTGCAACAATGACCGCCGCACGGCATTAAAGGGGCGGTAAAGAGGCGAGCCCCGTCGACGGAAGGGACATGCGGCACCTATGAGCGCATCAGGCGGGACAAAGGCGATCGTTGCGGCGCTGGGCGCCAACCTGGCGATCGCCGCAGCGAAGTTCGTGGCCTTCGCCTTCAGCGGCTCGTCCTCGATGCTGGCAGAAGGCGTCCACTCCCTCGCGGACTCCGGAAACCAGGGCCTGCTGCTGCTCGGCGGCAAGAAGGCCAAGCGCGCGGCGACCGCCGAGCACCCCTTCGGCTACGGCCGCGAGCGCTACATCTACGGCTTCCTGGTCTCCATCGTCCTGTTCACCATCGGCGGCGTCTTCGCCCTCTACGAGGGCTACGAGAAGATCCACGAACCGCACGAGCTGGACAACTGGGTCTGGCCGGTCGGCGTCCTGGTCTTCGCGATCATCGCCGAGGGCTTCTCCTTCCGCACGGCCATCAAGGAGTCCAACGAGCTGCGCGGCAAGCAGACCTGGACCCAGTTCGTCCGCCGCGCCAAGGCCCCCGAACTGCCGGTCGTCCTGCTGGAGGACTTCGGCGCACTGGTCGGCCTGGTCCTCGCACTGGGCGGCGTCGGCCTCACCCTGGCCACCGGCAACGGCATCTGGGACGGCATCGGCACCATGTGCATCGGCGCGCTGCTGGTGCTGATCGCCCTGGTCCTGGCCGCCGAGACCAAGTCGCTGCTGCTCGGCGAGGCGGCCGGCCCCGAGCAGGTCGCCAAGATCCGCGAGGCCGTCGTCGACGGCGAGGTCGTCACCCGCGTCATCCACATGCGCACGCTCCACCTCGGCCCCGAGGAACTGCTGGTCGCCGCCAAGATCGCGGTCCGCAACGACGACACCGCCGCCCAGGTGGCCCAGGCCATCGACGCCGCCGAGGCCCGCATCCGCGAGGCCGTCCCGATCGCCCGCGTCATCTACCTCGAACCCGACATCTACGACGAGACCGCCGCGGCAGCCACGACCGCGACGGCCGACCCGACCAAGAACACGGACTGACGGCCACTGAGGCTCTGAGAGCCGCTCGGTCATTGACGGCCACTGAGGCTCTGACGGTCGCTCGGTCTTTGACGGCCACTGAGGCTCTGACGGTCACTGAGGCTCTGACGGCCGTTGGGGGCTGAGCCAGCCGGCCCCGAGCCGCAGGCCGCGAGCGCAGGCCGAAGGCCGCAGCGAAGGCCCTCGCACTCCTTGGGAGCGCGGGGGCCTTCGCCGTCGTCTGGGCGCGCACTGCAGGGGGCCGAGCCCGCCGCAGGGCTTCGCCGTAAAGAACCCGGGCCCGACGACGCCCCCTCTCCCTACAAGCCTGCGGCCTACTGCGTGCCCGTGGACCTACCGCGAGCCTCCGCCGCTCCGCTCCCAGCCCGTGGATCTAAGGCGGGACTTCACCGGTCCGCTCCCAGCCCGTGGATCTACACGCGGGCCCTCGCCGCTACGACTCCCAGCCCGTCGACCACGGCCACACGACTCCCAGCCCGCCACACGACTCCCAGCCCCTCGATCACGCCCATCGCTCACACCCGCCGGTTCCACGCCCGTACGACTCCATGCCTGGAGGCCACAGCCGTACGACTCCACGCCATGGAGGCCACAGCCGTACGCCCCCACGCCTGTACGCCCCCACTCCCGGCGACCACGTCCCGCCGACCGCACGGCGAGATCCCCGCCGACCACACGGAGATCCCCG
>NZ_JBVHQM010000056.1:0-7911 GCF_055567415.1 Streptomyces sp. NPDC026575 | reverse complement strand
CGCCGACCGCACGGCGAGATCCCCGCCGACCGCACGGCGAGATCCCCGCCGACCGCACGGCGAGATCCCCGCCGACCGCACGGCGAGATCCCCGCCGACCGCACGGCGAGATCCCCGCCGGCCGCACGGCGAGCCGTGGCGTGCCGTGGCGAGCCCAGGAATACCGCCCCAGGCTCACCACGTTCTGGCCCGCAGGGGGCGCTCGCCTCCCCTACGGGATCCGTTCGCCCCCGCCCTAGTGGACCTCCCCCAGGACCCCCTACCGGATCTCTCCCAGCACCCGCAGAATCGCCGCCTCGTCCTCCGCGCCCCGCAACCGTGCCCGGAAGTCGCCGTCCATCAGCTTCCGCGACAGCAGCGCCAGGATGCGCAGATGCTCATCCCCGGCCGCCTCCTGAGGCACCGCGATCATGAAGACCAGCTTGGCGAGCGTCCCGTCCAGCGAACCCCAGTCGATACCCTCCGCCGACCGCGCGAAGCCGACGACCGGAGCGGTCACCGCATCCGTCTTGGCGTGCGGGATGGCGATCTCCTCACCGAGCCCGGTGGTGCCCTGCGCCTCCCGCGCCAGCGCCACCCGCACCAGCTCGTCCACGTCCGCCACCCTGCCGGTGCCGGCGGCCAGCTCGGCCATCTCGCGGATCGCGGCCTCCTTCTCGCCGGCTACGAGCTGCCGCTTGACGGTTCGCTCCGTCAGATAGCCGGACAGCACCTCGGTGCCGGACGCGTCACCGCCGGTACGGGCACCGGCATCGGCACCATCCTCGACGCCCCCATCCCCGGCGCCCTCACCAGCACCATCCGTACCGTCCTCGCCGACGGCCCGCGCACCGGCCGGCACCGCCGCCCCGGCCGTACGAGGCTCCGCCGCCACGCCGACACCGGCCGCGCTCCCGCCGCCGGCACCGACCCCAACAGCCACCGGCCCCACCGCCGAATCACCAGCAATGTCAGCAGCGGCAGAAACACCAGCAACACCAGCAACAGCGGCACCGGCCGCTGCCGCCCGTCCCTTCCTCCGCTCCGCGACGTCCACCAGCGTCACCGTCGTCAGCGCCGTCACCACGGTCCCGATCACCACGGCGAGGAAGAACATCGGCACCCCGCCGACCGCACCCAGCACCGCCACGATCGGCCCGCCGTGCGGCACCGCGTCCGTCACCCCGGCCATCCCCGCGACCGCACCGGCCACCGCGCCACCGAGCATGTTCGCCGGAATGACCTGCGCCGGCCGCGCCGCGGCGAACGGGATCGCGCCCTCGGAGATCCCGAACATCCCCATGAACAGCGCCGCCATGCCCGTCTCCCGCTCCTGCTCGGAGTACAGGCGCCGGCGGACCAGCGTGGCCAGGCCCTGCCCCAGAGGCATCACCGGGATCGCCGCGGCACACATGCCCATCACGGTCTGGTTGCCGGACGCGATCAGCCCCGCACCGAACAGGAACGCGGTCTTGTTGACCGGACCGCCCATGTCGAACGCGATCATCAGCCCGAGGATCGCGCCGAGCAGGATCGCGCTCGACCCGGTCATCCCGCCCAGCCAGCTGGTGAGGTGCGTGAACACCCAGGAGATGGGCTTGCCGATGACGTAGATGAAGAACAGCCCGAGCGTTGTCGTTGCCACGATCGGGATCACGATGATCGGCATGATCGGCTGGACGAACCTGGGGACCTTGACCTTCTTGATCCACTGCACCAGGTATCCGGCCAGGAAGCCGGTGACGATCGCGCCGATGAACCCCGCGCCCGCCTTGGAGTCGTACAGCGCACCCGTATTGGCTATCCAGCCGCCGATCATGCCCGGCACCAGCGCCGGCCGGTCGCCGATCGCATAGGCGATATAGCCGGACAGGACCGGCACCATCAGCGTGAAGCCGATGACACCCACGTCGTTGACGTGCTTCCAGAACGAACCGTCCGGGATCACCAGCCCGCCGTCGGCCTGCGGATGCCCGCCCAGCGCGAGCGAGATCGCGATCAGCAGCCCGCCGACCACCACGAACGGGATCATGTAACTGACCCCGTTCATCAGCGCCTTGTAGCCGACACTCCGCTCCTTGCCGCCCCCTGGCGCCCCGGCCGCCCCGGCCCCCTCGCCCTCGTGGACCGGCGCGCTCCGCACCCGCTCGATCAGCCGCTCCGGATGGTGAACGCCTTCGGCCACACCGACCGCCAGCACCCTCTTGCCGACGAACCGGCTGAGGTCGACGTCCTTGTCCGCGGCGACGATGATCCCGTCAGCCCCTCTGACATCGTTGTCAGACAGTACGTTCTCGGCCCCGATGGAACCCTGCGTCTCCACCTTGATCTCATGGCCGAGCGACTCGGCGGCCTGGGTCAGCTTCTCCGCGGCCATATACGTGTGGGCGATGCCGGTCGGGCAGGCGGTCACTGCGAGCAGCTTCAGCCCCTGCCCGCCCCTCCCCGCACCCTGGGGCGCCTCGGCTGGACTGGTCGTCACGTGGTTCTCCTTACGCACATGCGCGCCGTCGTACAGACGTTCCGGTGTTCGCGCGCTCCAGGCATCCTGCATGACGTCCCGGCCGGGGCAAACCCCCCTGACCGCCCGGCTTGCGGCGGCCGGGCCCCGCCCGCCGCCGCCCTCCATCCCGGCCGTCGGACCCCTGCCGCCGCGCCCCTCCGTGGCCGGGACCGCACCGATTCGGCCCATCCGGGCTGGGGTTCACTGGGCCGATCGGTGTAGATTCGTGCCCAGTGCCAGACGTCGCTGCTGATGGCGGTCGGTCGGCCCGCCCAGCGGACCGGCCGAGGGAGAGAGGGCCTCCGACGGACTGCGCTGCGGCCAGGGGAGAGGTGTGTCCGCTTCCGCGTACGCTCTTCCCCCAGCTCAAGCTGGGCCCCGGCCCGCGCCGCAGACTGCCAGCCCATCCACCTCGACGCTCGAGGAGCAGCCCGCATGACGACAGCAGCCACCGGCCAGGACTTCAAGGTCGCCGACCTCTCCCTCGCCGCCTTCGGCCGCAAGGAGATCACCCTCGCCGAGCACGAGATGCCCGGCCTGATGGCGATCCGCAAGGAGTACGCCGCCGCCCAGCCGCTGGCCGGCGCCCGCATCACCGGCTCCCTGCACATGACCGTGCAGACCGCCGTCCTGATCGAGACCCTGGTCGCCCTCGGCGCCGAGGTCCGCTGGGCGTCCTGCAACATCTTCTCCACCCAGGACCACGCCGCGGCCGCCATCGCGGTCGGCCCCGAGGGCACGCCGGACAGCCCCAAGGGCGTCCCGGTCTTCGCCTGGAAGGGCGAGACCCTCGACGAGTACTGGTGGTGCACGGAGCAGGCGCTGACCTGGCCGAACTCGCCCACCGGCGGCCCGAACATGATCCTCGACGACGGCGGCGACGCCACCCTCCTGGTCCACAAGGGCGTCGAGTACGAGAAGGCCGGCAAGGTCCCCGCCGTCGAGACCGCCGAGAGCGACGAGCACCGCGCCATCCTGGAGCTGCTCACCCGCACCCTCGCCGAGGCCCCGCAGAAGTGGACGAACCTGGCCTCCGAGATCCGCGGCGTCACCGAGGAGACCACCACCGGCGTGCACCGTCTCTACGAGATGCAGCGCGACGGCGACCTCCTCTTCCCGGCGATCAACGTGAACGACGCCGTCACCAAGTCGAAGTTCGACAACAAGTACGGCTGCCGGCACTCCCTCATCGACGGCATCAACCGCGCCACCGACGTCCTGATCGGCGGCAAGACCGCCGTCGTCTGCGGCTACGGCGACGTCGGCAAGGGCTGCGCGGAGTCCCTGCGCGGCCAGGGTGCCCGCGTCATCATCACCGAGATCGACCCGATCTGCGCCCTGCAGGCCGCCATGGACGGCTACCAGGTCGCCACCCTCGAAGACGTCGTCGAGACCGCCGACATCTTCATCACCACCACGGGCAACAAGGACATCATCCTGGCCTCCGACATGGCGCGGATGAAGCACCAGGCGATCGTCGGCAACATCGGCCACTTCGACAACGAGATCGACATGGCCGGCCTGGCCCAGCTCCCCGGCATCGTCAAGGACGAGGTCAAGCCCCAGGTCCACACCTGGACGCACCCGGACGGCAAGGTGCTGATCGTGCTGTCCGAGGGCCGCCTGCTGAACCTGGGCAACGCCACCGGGCACCCGTCCTTCGTGATGTCCAACTCCTTCGCGGACCAGACGCTGGCCCAGATCGAGCTGTTCACCAAGCCGGAGGAGTACCCCACCGACGTCTACGTGCTCCCCAAGCACCTCGACGAGAAGGTCGCCCGGCTCCACCTCGACGCCCTGGGCGTCAAGCTGACCGAGCTCCGTCCGGACCAGGCCGCGTACATCGGCGTCCAGGTCGAGGGCCCGTACAAGCCCGACCACTACCGCTACTGAGCCCGGGCGTGCTCACGGCTGATCAGCACCCCTGATCTCCCGGCGCACTCCCACAGCAACCGGTAACCCAGGCCCTCGCCACTCACGGCGGGGGCCTGGCCCGTAAGGACCCCGCACCCACCCGTCCCCCCACCTGCCGGCCACCCCACCCGCCGGCCGCCGCTCGAAGGACTGCACCCCCATGCCCCGCGGCCACTACTCGCTCCACGACCCGCACGACCACACCCCCCTCGGTGAAGAGCACTTCCACTGCGCCACCGGCCCCTCCGGCTGGCGCTACGTCTCGCAGATCACCAACCCCGCCGGCGACCACGTCGGCTCCGTCGACCTCACCCTCGACGACCTCGGCCGCCCCATCCGGCTGGAACTCCACGCCTCCGCCTGGCAGGTCCGCGGCGCCGCCCTGGACGGCGTCACCTGGGTACGCACCGACCCGACCGGCGAACACGCCACCGAAGGCAACGTCCCCGCCCACGCCTTCACCGGCGCGTCCCCCGCGTTCCTCATCGCGACCGCCCGGCTGCTGCGCCCCACCCTCGGCGGCGGCGCCATCCGCACCCGCCTCGTCGCCTTCACACCCCCCGTGCTCGCCCCCCGCACCCTCGATCAGTCCTGGGCCCTGCTCGCAAGCACACCACACGCCACTGACAACGCCCCCCTCATCGCCGACGAATACCAGGTCAACGACCTCGAAACCGGCGAGCAGCACACCGTCCACATCACCGGCGACGTAGTCCTCTCGGCGCCCGGCATCGAACTCGAATCCCTCGAATCACCACCGTCGACGTTCACCTGACCGCCCCGGCTCCACGCCGCCCCACCGTCCGCAGCCAGCGTCCGGCAGCCGCCCGACGCCCCGCCCTCGACGGCCGCGACCTCACACCGGCGGAGCGAACCCCGTACGCGGCGGCCGGCCACCCGAGTCGCCGATCCCCGAGCCATCGCCGCCCTCCCGAACCGGCGGTCCCACGACGTCCGCACCGCCGACGCCCGGTACCGACCCCCCGGCCCCCGGCACCTCGGCTCCACCTCCACCAGGCAGCGCCCAAGCCCCACCAGTCGCCGGCGCCCCGTCCCCGCTCCCCGCCACCACGGGTCCGAACGCCCCCGCATCCTCGACACCCCCCGCCGACGCACCAGCAGCCGACGGCACACCGGCCCAGGCCCCCGCAGCCCCGCTCCCGGGCGCGGCCCCAGCGGCCCCCGCCGGCGCCCCGAACGTCCGCCGCGCCTCCCGCGCCTGCCGCTCCGCGATCACCGCTCCCAGATACGCCGCCGGGTGCATCCCCGCCGGCCCCGGCACCCCGGTGAACCCCCGCAGGTCCTCCGCCAGCCGCCCCGCCATCGCCGCACCGACCTGCGGGTCCAGCTGCCCCATCCGCGCCAGGTACTGCCGTACGGTCAGCCACCACCCATCGGGCACCCGCGACAGATCCAGCGCCCCGAGCTCCGCCGCCAGCCAAGGAGGCGGAGGCGGCAGCGCACTGCCCACCTGCGCCGCGGGCATCCGCTCCCGGATGACCAGCGTCCCGGCGAACACGTCCCCCATCCGACGCCCCCGCGCCGAGACCAACGAGGCGATGGCCGCCACCACCCCCATCGTCATCACGATCTCGATGGCCCCCAGAGCGCCCCGCACCAGCGCATGCCGGAACCGGATTGGCCCGCCGTCGGCCCGTACGACCCGCAGCCCGCACATGACCTTCCCCAGCGAACGGCCATGGCTCAGCGTCTCGACCGCGATCGGTATCCCGACCTGCACCAGCACGAACGTCGCCACCGAGACCGCCGCCATCGCCGCGCTGTCCATCGAGGACGTCGCGCTCACCAGCAGCATCGACACCGCGATGTAGATGCTCCAGGCCATGGCCACATCCACCGCCACCGCCAGCCCCCGGCTCGGCAGCCTGGCCGGCCGCAGCCCCAGCACCACCGCTTCACCCGTTACGAGCTCACTCACGCCGCGCCCCACTCCTTCTCGATCCGCGAAATCCCGCCCACCCCGCAGCCGGACACGGCCAGTCTGCCAAGCTGACCCGGCACCCACCCACGGCGCTGCGAGGAGCGACCCCCTATGGACCTCGATGTCTTCATCACGGCACACCGAGCCGAATGGGACCGCCTCGAAGCACTCCTGCACCGCAAACGCCGTCTCACAGGCGCCGAGGCCGACGAACTGGTGGTCCTCTACCAGCGCACCACCACCCACCTCTCCCTCCTCCTGTCCAGCGCCCCCGACCCGGCGCTGACCAGCCGCCTCACCTCGCTCGTGGCCCGCGCCCGCAGCGCGGTCACCGGCGCCCGCAAGGCATCCTGGCGCGACGCCGCCCGCTTCTTCACCACCGCCTTCCCCGCCGCGGTCTACCGCCTGCGGCACTGGTGGATCCCCACCGCGATCCTCTCCACCGTGGTCGCCGCCCTCATCGGCTGGTGGATAGCCGCCCACCCCGAGGTCCAGGCGGCCATCGGCGCCCCGGAGGAACTCCGCGCCATGACCCGCCCCGGTGGCCAGTACGAGACGTACTACTCCAGCCACCCCGCCGCGTCCTTCGCGGCCCAGGTATGGACGAACAACGCCCAGGCCGTGGCCCTGTGCCTGGTCCTCGGCGCCTTCCTCGGCCTCCCCGTCCTGTGGATCCTCCTGCAGAACATGCTCAACCTCGGCGTAGGCATCGGCCTGATGTCCTCCGCCGGCCGCCTCGACACGTTCCTCGGCCTGATCCTTCCGCACGGCCTCCTCGAACTGACCGCCGTCTTCATCGCCGCCGGCATCGGCCTCCGCCTGGGCTGGACCGTCATCGACCCCGGCCCGCGCACCCGCCGTACGGCCCTGGCCGAGGAAGGCCGCACCGCCCTGGGAGTCGCCATCGGACTCGCCGCGGTGCTCTTCATATCCGGCGCCCTCGAAGGCTTCATCACCCCTTCCGGCCTGCCCACCTGGGCCCGCATCGGCATCGGTACCGCCGTCGAGCTGGCATTCCTGCTGTACGTCTATGTGCTGGGCGGCCGCGCCGTACGAGCCGGAGCGACCGGCGACGTCGACGCCACCGACCGCGACGCCACCCTCCCGACCGCCGCCTGATGTGCGTCGAGCCCCGCTGACCTGCTAATCTCCTCTTCGCCCCAGAACCCCGTTGACACGGGTAGCAGGGGGAGGTAGATTCGAACGGTTGCAACGAACTGGACAAGTTCATCTGCGACGGTTAGTCTCTCCTCCGCTTAGGCCGGAATTTCAATTCGGCGAAGCGCAACCGACCACTTACCGGAAGCCCCGGTCGATTTAATTCGACCGCAGCACTTCTGATAAAGTCGGAATAGCCAAAAGGCGAACCCCCTCCGACGGGGAATCGGAAACAAATTCGGACCGGCAACGGAACGAAACGGATCTGATAAAGTCGGAAAGGCCGAAAAGCGAAAGCCGAACGGCCGACCCCGCTCCAGCAGGGGGCCAGAGACGGAAACGGATCTGGTAAGGTTGGAAACGCGAAGAAGCCGAAAGGTGGAAACGCACCGGCGAAAATCGGAGCCGCAAGGAT
>NZ_JBVHQM010000055.1:0-19293 GCF_055567415.1 Streptomyces sp. NPDC026575 | reverse complement strand
TGGGTGCGGTGATCGCCTCGCCCGATGACGACGGTGTCGTGCTGACCGGACGGCTCTCGCTCGGTACGCATCCCTGGCTCGGCGACCACCAGGTGCTCGGCCGGACCCTCGTATCGGGCACCGCCCTGGTGGAAATGGCCGTTCGGGCGGCGGACGAGGCCGGTTGCGAGGAAGTCGAAGAGCTGACGCTCCAGGCACCGATGATCCTGCCGGAGCACGGCGGCATCGACGTCCAGGTGGTCGTCGGCGGGTCCGACGACCATGGGCGGCGTTCGGTCGCGGTGTACTCCCGCGACGATGCCGCGACCGCGGGGCAGGCCTGGACCCGTCATGCCCAGGGCACCCTGGCCGCCCGTGCCCAGGAGCCGCTCGGCGACTTGACGGAATGGCCGGCCCCCGGCGCCACGGCGGTGGACGTCAGCCGTGCGTACGCGCACCTCGCCGACCGCGGCTACGCCTACGGCCCGGCCTATCGCTGCCTGCGGGCGGCATGGCGGCGCGGCGACGAGATCTTCGCCGAAGTGGCCCTGGACGATGAATTCGCCTCCCAGGCGACCGACTTCGGCCTGCATCCTGCCCTGATGGACGCCGCGCTGCACGCCGAGGCGCTGCTCGACGAGAGCGGCAGCTCCCTGCTCCCGTTCACCTGGAGTGGAGTGTCGCTGCATGCGGCCGGGGCGTCGGTGCTCCGCGTACGACTGCACCGTGAACCCGGCTCCGACGTCTCGTCGGTACACCTGGCCGACGGGGAAGGACGCCCCGTGCTCAGCGTCCGGGCGTTGGCGGGACGCCCGGTCACCGCTGACCAGTTGGCGGCACCTGCCGCCCATGACACCTCCCTCCACCGGCTCGCGTGGGAACCGCTGCCCCTGCCCGCTTCCACGGACGGCGCGTCGTCCGTCGTCCGGATCGGCGGTCAGCCGGGGACCGACGCGGCCGGCTGGTTCCCGGACCTCGCCGCACTGTGCGACGCGGTCCGGTCCCAAGGCGCTCCGCTTCCGGAGACGGTGGTCCTCGACACCGCAGCCACCCGGCCCACCGCACCTGAGGACACGCCGCACCGCACTCGTGCCCTGACCTCCCACGTACTGGCCACGGTGCAGACCTGGCTGGGGGACGAGCGCTTCGCCCACTCCCGGATGGTGGTGCTCACCCGAGGCGCGATGGCGCCCGGGGAACAGGACGTCACCGACCTCGCCGGGGCCGCCGTATGGGGCCTGGTACGGGCTGCCCAGGCGGAAAGCCCCGACCGGCTGGTGCTCGTGGACGCCGACCCCGCCGCGGATGGCACCGGTGTCGTCATCCGGGACCTGCTGCGGGTCGTACGGTCGGGCGAACCGCAGGCAGTGCTGCGCGGTGACGACTGCTACGTGGCGCGGCTGAGGACCGCGACGTCGGGCGCTGCACTGACCCCTCCGGACGCCCCGCACTGGCAACTGGAGGCGACCGGCAGCACCCTCGACGACCTGGCCCTGGTGGCCTCCGACGCGCCCGCGGCCCCCCTAGAGGAAGGGCAGGTACGGGTCGGGACGAGGGCGGCGGGCATCAACTTCCGCGACGTGCTGGTCACCCTGGGCATGTACCCGGGCGGCGGCAGGATCGGGGGAGAGGGCGCGGGCCTCGTCACCGAGGTCGGCCCCGGCGTCACCGGGCTTCGCCCGGGCGACCGGGTCATGGGGATCTTCACCAACGCGTTCGGCCCGGTAGCGGTGACGGACCACCGACTGCTCACACGGGTCCCCGAAGACTGGACGTACGAACAGGCGGCCACGGTGCCCCTGGTCTTCCTCACCGCCTGGTACGGACTGGTGGACCTCGGCAGGACCACCCCCGGTGACCGCGTCCTCGTCCATGCGGCGGCCGGCGGCGTGGGAATGGCCGCCGTGCAGATCGCCCGCCACCTGGGCGCCGAGGTGTTCGGCACGGCCTCACCCGGTAAGTGGCAGACCCTGACCGGCCTGGGGCTCGACCAGGCGCACATCGCCGGTTCGCGGACACTGGACTTCGAAGGGGCCTTCCGCGCCGCGAGCGGCGGGCACGGCATGGACGTCGTGCTGAACTCGCTGGCACGTGAGTATGTGGACGCGTCGCTGCGGCTGCTCGGCCCCGGCGGCCGGTTCGTGGAGATGGGCAAGACCGACCTGCGCGACGCGCAGCAGGTGGCGGCGGACCACCCGGAACCCGGGATCACGTACCAGGCCTACGACCTCATGGACGCGGGCCCGGCCAGGATCCAGGAGATGCTGGGCGAACTGATGGAGCTGTTACGGACGGGAGCGCTGCGGCCGCTCCCCGTGCGGGCCTGGGACTTACGGCGGGCCCCGGACGCCTTCCGTCATCTCAGCCAGGCCCGGCACACCGGGAAACTGGCGCTGACCATGCCACGCCCGCTCGACGCCGAGGGGACCGTCCTCGTCACGGGCGGCACCGGTGGGCTCGGCGGGCTGCTGGCCAGGCATCTGGTCACCCGCCATGGCGTGCGCCATCTGCTGCTGGCCAGCCGTCGCGGCCCGACGGCCCCGGGAGCCGAGGAGCTGGTGGCGGAGCTGGCCGGGCTCGGCGGGCAGGTGACCGTGGCCGCCTGCGACGTCGCCGACCGGGCCGCACTGGCCGGGCTGCTGGACACCATCCCGGCCGAGCACCCGCTGACCGCGGTGGTCCACACCGCCGGAGTGCTGGACGACGCGGTGTTCGCGTCACTCACCCCCGAGCGGATGGACACGGTGCTGCGGCCCAAGGCCGACGCGGCCTGGCATCTGCACGAGCTGACCCGGGACCGGGACCTGGCGGCATTCACCCTGTTCTCCTCGGCCGCCGGCGTCCTCGACGGCGCCGGCCAGGGCAACTACGCGGCGGCCAACGCCTTCCTGGACGCCCTGGCCCGGCACCGGCATGCACAAGGGCTCCCGGCCCAGTCGCTGGCCTGGGGACTCTGGGCGGACAGCGGCATGGGAAGCACACTGGACCAGGCCGAGGTGCGGCGCATGACGCGGAAGGGGTTCCCGCCCCTCACCCGCGAGCAGGGGTTCGACCTGTTCGACGCGGCAGGACGGGTCGACGAGGCCACCGTGGTGCCGGTACCGATGGACCTGCGCACGCTGGCCGCCGCTGAGGGCCTGCCACCGCTCTACCGCGGCCTGGTACGGGCCCCGGCACGCCGTACGGTCGAGGTGGCCGAGTCCACCGGCGCCGGGCAGTCGCTGGCGGAGCGTCTCGCGGCCCTGCCGGATAGCGGACGTCGCGCGCTGGTGCTGGACCTGGTCCGCGAGCACGCCGCGGCCGTCATCGGGCATTCGGGAGGCGCAGCCATCGAGCCCGACCGCGCCTTCAAGGACCTCGGGTTCGACTCGCTCACCACCATCGAGCTGCGCAACCGGCTCGGTTCGGTCACCGGACTGAGACTGCCGGCCACCCTCGTCTTCGACTACCCGGATCCGCAGGTGCTCTCCCAGTACCTGCTCGCCGAACTCCTGCCGGAGACGGCCGCGCTGTCCGCTGCCGACCAGGAGGAGGCATCGGTCCGGGAGGTCCTGGCCGGGATTCCGTTGGCCCGGATGCGGGAGACGGGGCTGCTCGACGAGCTGCTGAAGCTCGCGGACAACGGCGGGGCTCAGGAGGGGGACAGTGCCGCCGGGGCGGCGGAGGACCAGGTGGCCGCCCTGCGCAGCATGGGGATCGGCGACCTGCTCCGGGCGGCGCAGCGAGCCACCTCGGACTGAGCGAGGGAAGGCGGGGGGCGTCTTCGGGCGCCCCCCGCCTTCCCCGGTCACCGGGTGACCTACGCCGCCTCAGGAAAGGATGTCCCGGGCGATCGCTTCCACGTAGTCCGTGATGGTGAGGTCCCGGTCGAGGTACGGGACCACCGCACGCGTCCTCTCGTACAGCTTCCGGGTGGCGTCCGACAGGCCGTCCGTGCCCCGCACGTCCACCGCCTGGCAGGCACAGAGCAGTTCGAAGGCGACCACGTACTTCGCGTTGACGAGGACGTCCCTGGCCCGCCGCGCGGCGACGAAGCCGAACGACACGATGTCCTGGAAGTCGCCGGTGGAGGTCAACGACTGGATCGACATCGGCACCGACATGGCCCGCGTCTCGGCCGTCACCGAGGCCGTCATGAACTGACCGCCCATCAGCCCCAGCCGGAGACCGGGGTTCTCCTGGCAGAGGAACGGCGGCAGCCCGTTGCTGTTGCTCCGGTCCAGGAAGCGGTCGACCCGGCGGTTGGCCAGGTTCGTCAACGTGGTCAGCGCGATCACCAGGTGGTCCATGGCCATGGCCACGTACTGTCCGTGGAAGTGGCCGTTGTGGAAGACGTCTTCCTCATCGGGGACCACCAGGGGGTTGTCGCTGGACGAATTCAGCTCGTCCTGCAGGGTGCCGCCCACGTTGGTGAGACAGTCCAGCACCGGGCCGAGGATCTGGGGGGTGCACCGGATCGAGTACGCGTCCTCGATCGGCTGCGAGCCCTCCTTCACCGACCCGTCCATCTCCTGGGCGAGCAACGCCTCGGTGTCCTGCTCCAGTACGGCGAGCCGGGAGCTGAGCAGCGTGTCCCACAGCCGGGCGGCCACCTCCTGCTGGCCCTTGTGCGGCTTCAGCGCGTGCACCCGCGGGTCGAACGGCTTGGTCATCCCCCTCAGGCCTTCGACGGAGAGCGCGGAGACCAGCAGGTAGGTGTCGAAGAGCCGGCGGGCCTGCGCAAGGACCATGGAGCCGAGGCCGACCATGCCCGACGTGCCGTTGATCAGTGCGAGCCCCTCCTTGAAGCTCAGCTTCATCGGCTCGATGCCGGCGCGCCGCAGCGCCTCGGCGCCCGGCAGGGTCTCGCCCTGGTAGCGGGCGCGCCACTGTCCGGCGCAGACGAGTGCGATCGCCGCGAGCGGGCCCAGGTCGCCACTCGTGCCGAGCGACCCCTTCTCCGGTACGTACGGTGTGATCCCGGCGTTGTACACCGATATGAGCTTGTCCAGGTTCTCCTCCGAGATGGCGGAGTTGCCCCGGGACAGCGACACGATCCGCGCGAGCATGATGGCGCGCACGGCCGGCTCACCGACGTCGTCGCCGACATTGGTGGCGACCGCGTTGATGAGGTTCTCCTGCAGCTCCTGGGCCATCGTGACCGGGACGAGATGGTCGACGAAACCACCCATGCTCGTGTTGACCCCGTAGATGACGCGCCCGCTGCCGACCATCTTCTCCAGGGTCTCCCGCGACGCGCGGACACGGTCCCGGACGGCGTCGTCGATGGCCACCGGGGTCGAGTCCCTGGCGGCCGATGCGAATTCATCGAGTCGCACGGTCCGACCGGCGGAAAGGGTGATTGTCACAGTGCCGAGCCCCCATTTCATGGAGAATTAGTGACCTGTATCGAATAGGTTCGAGCTATTCGGCTGCCACGTTGCTCCTCGGCAATTACCGCCTACAACCCCTAACCGTTCCTGACCCCCCCTGACCGGCCGGGGGAGCCTCACAGGCGGCTCCTCTAGGGGCAAAGCCCGGATTTTTAGGGGTGCTTGTCGCTGGCTTGCCGCTGTGCCCGCGGCTTCAATGGGGCGGTGCGTCCGAGCGACGAACGCTCCACACGGACACCGACGGATGAGAGTGATGATGAGCCTCCTCGACCAGCGAACTCCCTTTTTCGCCCACCCTCATCTGACGGGCTCGGTGTGGCCGGAGCCCGTGCGTGACTCGTTCGACGAGCGTGTCGCCGCCGTCGCCGCCGTGGGCTCTCCCGGTATGGGCATGGGCGGCTACGAATTCGAGGTGTTGCTGAAGACCCGGACCATGGACCAGCTCCGTGGCGTCCTCGACGAGCACGGGGTGGGCATCGGAGAGATCGAGTTGCTGCTGGGCTGGCATGCCGACGGCGAGGAGGGCGAGCAGGCCCGGCGCGGCGAGGAGCAGATCTTCGGCTGGGCGCTGGCGCTGGGCGCCGACCGGGTGAAGACGTCGGCGGTGTTCATGCCGCCCACCGAGATGCCGCCGCTGGACGTGCTGGTGGAGCGTTTCGGCGCGCTCTGCGACCGGGCCGCCGACCTCGGGCTCACGGTCGAACTCGAACCGTTCGCGGTATTCCCCGACTTCCACTACGGCGTGGCGACCGATGTCGTCATGGCGGCGGACCGCCCGAACGGCGGTCTGCTGATCGACGCCTGGCACCTCTTCCGTGACCCGCACGGCCTGGCCGCTCTGGAGAAGGCTGAAGGGCGGCACATCACCGGCGTGGAGCTGTGCGACGGGGCCGAGGCTCCCGTCGGCAGCCTCCAGGAGGACTGTGTGAATGGTCGGAAGCTCCCGGGAGAGGGCGACTTCGACCTCGTAGGTCTGATGCGGACCCTCGATGCGAAGGGAGTCGACGTCCCCCTGTCGACGGAGGTCCTTTCCGAGGACCTGCGCCGGCTGTCCCCCAAGGAAGTCGCGACCCGCACCACGGCCGCCGTCCGTTCCCTGCTGAGCGCGGCCCGGGCATCGTGACGAGCCCGGCGATCACGGACCGCCCTGACCTCAGCGGGACGACCGCCCTGGTGACCGGCGCCAACAGCGGCATCGGGCTGCCGACCGCGCGGGAGCTAGCCAGGAGCGGTGCCCGGGTACTACTCGCCTGCCGCGACTCCGCCAGAGGAGCGGCCGCCGCGGACAGCGTCCGCCGGCAGGTGCCCTCGGCCGACGTCGAGGCCGTCCGGCTCGACCTGGCGGATCTGGCCTCGGTCCGTGCCTTCCCCGGCGTGCTGAGCGGTCGGCTGGACGGCCTCGACCTGCTGGTCAACAACGCCGGCGTGGGCATGATCCCCCGGCGGGTCACCGCCGACGGTTTCGAGATGCAGTTCGGCACCAACCACCTCGGCCACTTCGCGCTGACCGGGGTGCTGCTGCCGCTCCTGCTGGCCCGACCGTACGCCCGAGTGGTCACGGTCTCCAGCGACAACCACGCCGAAGCCGAGCTCGACTTCGAGGACCTCAACGCCGAGCGCACATACGGCCGTACCGTGCAGTACGCCCGCTCTAAGCTGGCCAACCTGCTCTTCACGTTGGAGCTGCAACGGCGCGCTGAGGCGGCCGGCGCCGGTCTCCTCAGCCTCGCCGCCGACCCCGGCAACACTGCGACCAACATCGGCTCCGTGCCGCGGGTCGTGAGCGCCATGATGAGGCTGTTCCTGCAGTCCGCCGACAAGGGAGTGATGCCGTCCCTGCACGCGGCGACATCCCCTGACGTACGGGGAGGGGAGTTCTACGGGCCCGGCCCGAAGCTGTGCGAACCGTCGCCGACCGCGCTCGACGCGTCCGTCGCGAAGCGCCTGTGGGACGTCTCGGAGCAGCTGACGGGCGTACGTTTCGAAGCGCTGTCCGCCTCGTCCCGCTAGCGGACCGCAGGCCCCAGACCTCGGTACGGTCCGCCCGATGCGGCCGCGAACGGACGGGCCGTACCGTGCGGCCCGTCCGTTCGCGGCCGCGTCCAGGCCCGGTGTCAGCGGGCCCCGGACGCTGGGGCCGATGCCGTCAGGCGGTAGAGGTGGGCTGTCATCTGGGCCTGTTCCGAGGTCAGGAAGAAATGGCCACCCGGATAGGTGTGCAGCTCGAACGTGCCGGTGGTGTGCTCTTCCCAGGCACGCACCTCGTCGACCGTCGCCTTGGGATCGTCCACTCCGACATGCGCGGAGACGGGCGTGGAGAGCGGGGGGCCGGGCTCGTACCGGTACGACTCGATCAGTCTGTAGTCGTTGCGGATCGAGGGCAGCGACATGCGCAGAATCTCCTCGTCGGCGAGGATTCTGGAGTCGGTACCGCTGAGCCGGCCGATCTCGGCGATCAGTTCCTCGTCGCTGCCGCGGTGGACGATCTCGTCCCTCTGCCGGCTGGGGGCCCGCCGCCCGGAGACGACCAGCGCCTGTGGTTGCACGCCGCGCGATTCGAGGCGGCGCGCCACCTCGAAGGCCAGCGCGGCACCCATGCTGTGCCCGAAGAGCGCGAACGGGCGTCCGCTGAGGGGCAGCAGTGTGCCGGTCACCAGGTCGGCCAGCCGGGACATGTCGTCGATGTCGGGTTCCGAGCGGCGGTCCGCGCGTCCCGGGTACTGGACCGCCACGACGTCCACGGCCGGCGAGAGGGCCCGCGAGAGCGGGAAGAAGAAGCTCGCCGAGCCTCCCGCATGTGGCAGGCACACCAATTGGACCGGAGCCCGTGGTGCCGGATGGAACCGCCGGAGCCACTGGCCCGGATCGTTGAGCCCGTCTGTCATCCCTACAGAACTCCTTTGTGGCGCGCATCGGACCGGGAGCAATGCCGACCGCACCGACCCGGCTGGGCCTGATGCTGCTAGCGGGCAGTGCGCCGAACAACCCCTAAACTTCCGCGGCCCGTCTCCTAAACACCCTGCGGGAAGTCCCCAGGCGATCCATCGGCGCAGGGCAGCGGGGCAGACTGTGGGCACGGCCGCCGGCGCATGACCGCATGACCGGTGGCACGCGTACGGTGCCGGAAGAGGGGGGAACGTGGGAAACGGCAGGCTGCTCGCCGTCAGTGATCTGCACACCGCGTACAGCGAGAACCGCTCCGTCCTACAGTCGCTGCGGCCGAGATCGGACGACGACTGGCTGATCGTGGCCGGTGATGTGGCGGAGAAGTTCGCGGACGTCGAAAAGGCGCTGACGCTGCTCAACGAGCGCTTCGCGAAGGTCATCTGGGTGCCGGGCAACCACGAGCTGTGGACCCACCCCGATGATCCGGTGGACCTGCGGGGCGAGAAGCGGTACCTGCGGCTGGTCGAGCTCTGCCGCAGCGAGGGCATCACCACCCCGGAAGATCCCTACCCGGTCTGGGAAGGCGACGGTGGCCCCGTGACGGTGGCCCCGCTGTTCGTGCTCTACGACTACTCGTTCCGGGTTCCCGGCGTCACCAGCAAGGAGGAGTCGCTGCGCCTGGCCCACGAGGCGGGGGTCGTCTGTACCGACGAGTTCTTCCTGCACCCCGATCCGTTCCCCAGCCGGGAGGTCTGGTGCCACGCCCGGGTGGCGCAGACGGAACGGCGGCTGTCCGAGCTCGCCCTGGGCCGGCGGACCGTCCTGGTCAACCACTTCCCCCTGACGCGCGAACCGACGGACATCCTGCGCTACCCGCATTTCGCCCAGTGGTGCGGCACCGGGCTGACCGCGGACTGGCACCGGCGCTTCCACGCCGTGTCCGTCGTCTACGGGCATCTGCACATACCCCGGGTCCTGTGGCGTGATGGCGTCCGCTTCGAGGAGGTCTCCCTCGGCTATCCCCGTGAGTGGCGCCCGAGGCCGCCCCGGGAGCCGCTGCGCCAGATCCTGCCGTTGCCGTCCGGGCCAGCGGAGGACTCCTGGTGATCGAGCGGATACTCCCCCCGGGCGTCGTGTCGGCGGAGGCACTGGGCGACCTGACGGACGACCTGCTGGGGCCTGGTGAGGGGCTGTTTTCGGAGGAGGCACAGCTCGTGGTGGCGGTGGCCTCCCGGCAGCGCGAGTTCACGACCGCACGGATCTGCGCGCGGCGCGCCCTCGCCGCACTCGGCCTGCCGCCCGCCCCGCTGCTCAGGAACCAGCGGGGGGGGGGCGCCGCGGTGGCCCGCCGGCGTGGTGGGCAGCGTGACGCACTGCGCGGGGTACCGCGCCGCGGCGGTGGCCCGTTCCGTCGACGTCCCGTCGATCGGTATCGACGCCGAACCGCACGAGCCGTTGCCCGATGGAATCATCGACGCCATCGCGCTGCTGGACGAACGGCGGGGGGTGAGCGCGCTGGCCGACAGCGTGCCCGCGACGGCCTGGGGGCGGGTGCTGTTCAGCGCCAAGGAGAGCGTCTTCAAGGCCTGGTACCCGCTGACCCGGCAGGAGCTCGGGTTCGAGGAGGCGCACATCGACATCGAGCCGACCGGTGTGTTCCACGCCCGGCTGCTGCGTCCCGGGCCCCTGGTCGACGGCCGACGACGGACGGCTCTCTCGGGCCGCTGGTTGATCGCGGACGGGCTGGTCATGACGGCCGTCGCCGTCGTGCCCGGCCCCGAGTGATCCCGTGGCCACGCACGGCATACTGGTGGGCGGCAGTCCGGAAGCTCGCCCCGTCGCGGGTGAAGAGGGAGACCTGATGCGCGTTGTCCTCGCCGAAGACCTCTTCCTGTTGCGCGAGGGGCTCGTCCGGCTCCTCGAAGCGTACGACTTCGAGATAGCGGCGGCCGTGGACAACGGCCCTGAACTCTCCTCGGCCCTCGACGAACTGAAGCCGGACATCGCGATCGTCGACGTCCGGCTTCCGCCGTCGTTCACGGACGAAGGATTGCAGTGCGCGCTCGTCGCGCGCCGCAAACGTCCCGACCTGCCGGTCCTGGTGCTGTCGCAGCACGTGGAACAGCTGTATGCGCGGGAGCTTTTGGCGGACGGCAGTGGTGGGGTCGGCTACCTGCTCAAGGACCGGGTCTTCGACGCGGACCAGTTCATCGACGCCGTACGGCGGGTCGCGCAAGGGGGGACCGCGATGGACCCGCAGGTCATCTCCCAACTGGTCTCGCGCCGTTCCGCGCACGAACAGCCGATCAACAGGCTGACGCCACGTGAGCGCGCGGTGATGGAACTGATGGCCCAGGGCCGGTCCAACGCCGCGATCGCGGCACAACTGGTCGTCACGGAAAGAGCCGTCGCCAAACACACCGCGAACATCTTCGGCAAGCTGGGGCTGCCGCCGTCCGACGACGACAACCGCCGTGTTCTCGCGGTACTCGCCTACCTCGACAAGGGCTGAGCGCCCCGCGACGACCGGCGCGGACCGGATGGCAGGGTGCCCGGCGGAGCCCGCCGTCCGGTGTACCCAGCGACACCCCGGAAGCGGGGGTGTGGAGCCATGGCGCCGGATCGCCTCCGTGGCCAGGCTGGTGTACGCGTGTCCTCATGCGCCGTCCGCGGTCCGAGCCCCTGGAGCCCGATGCCCGAGTATCTCGATCACCTCTCCGAAGCCCTGACGGGAATGATGGGCTCCCCCTGGCTGTGGGTGGCTCTCTTCCTCCTGGCCGGGTGCGGCGGGCTGGTGCCCTTCGCACCCAGCCAGACGGGCGTGGTGGCGGTGAGTTCGCTCCTCGGATCCGACCCGGCCATGCTGGCCCTCGTCGCCGCGGCCGGCGTCCTGACGGGAGATCTGCTGGGTTACGGCATCGGCCGCTGCGCGGGCCGGAGACTGACGTCCCGGCTGCTGTGCGCCAAGCGGGCCGAGGCTGCTTTTGCACGAGCCGAGCTGCTCGTCGACCGCCATGCCGTGGCGCTCGTGCTGGCGGGCCGGTACCTGCCGGGTGGCCGGGTCTCGTCCACCCTGGCGACCGGCAGTGTGCGCTTCCCGCTGCGCCGCTTCGTCCTCCTGGACGCCGTCGGGGCCGCCGCCTGGGCGCTGTACGTCACCGGAATCGGCGCGGTGGCGGGCAAGAGCTTCTCCCACGACCCGCTTAAGCGCATACTCATGGCCACGGCACTGGGCCTGACGGTCAGCCTGTGCGCCGGGTGGCTGCGCCGCCGCGCGGCCGGCCGGCCGTCACCTGTACGGCGGAACGCGGAGTGCCAGGGGCCGCAGCCCCGCTCGCGGGTCCCGGCGCCGAGCCCGGCGGACCCGGTTCGTTTCGGTTCGGGGCGCGCGGTAACCCGCGACGTATGGCACGGATAACGCGACCGGGAGCCGAGAGGGCGCCGCACACCGGGCCGCCGGCGGACCCGGGGAGCAGTCCGCCCGAGTACCGGGGGCGCAGCAAGAGGCAACTCCGGGACCGGCTCCGGATCCGCTCGTCAAGAAGAGCGACCCCGACGAGCTGACAGCGCTGCCAAGGAAGTCCTGGTGGGCCGTGCTGCGTGGCGCGGTCAAGGAGGTCAAGGGCGACGAACTGACCGACCGGGCGGTGGGGCTGACGTACTAAGGGGTGCTCTCGTTGTTCCCCGCGCTGATCGCCCTGGTCTCCCTGCTGGGTCTGCTGGGGGAGTCGGCCAGCCGGAAGGTGGTGGCCACGCTCCAGCAGCTGGCCCCCGGTTCCGTACGGCAGATAATCGGCGACACCGTGCAGCAGTTGCAGAGTACCCATCAGTCGTGCAGCGGCCCGAGCGGCGAGTCACATCTTCGCCACGGTCGGTCGACAGCGGCTCGCACCGTTCAGTCGACCGGTCCTTCGATCGGCAGCCGTTCGGTGAAAGTCCGACCGCCGTTTCGGGATTCGTAGAGGCCTTGTTGGGGGCGGCGAGGATGTGGTTTGCATCGAGTGCGGTCAGTGCTTGCGGTGTTCTACCGGGTACGGTGCCGGTCTTCTTCCAGGTGTTGCCATCGTCCTTGCTGCGGTGGAGGGCGCCGGTCGGATCGATGCCGTACGGGGCATCGGCCTTGGGTCAGGAGATAAGGCCAGCACTGGGTCGACCCCGTCGCCGAAGCTCTTGCCGCCGTTGCTGCTCCTGGCGATGCCGTTCTGCGTGGTGGCCAGCACCACATCGGGGTCCTTCGGGCTGATGGGGATGTCGACGGCGGCCAGCCGGGCACGGTCGTCCCAGGTGGTGCGGTTCTTGCTGACGCGCAGGAGGCCGTTGGTGCTGTCGTAACCGCAGACGGTGCTGTGTGCGTACTCCACGGCGTGGAAGTCGCTCTTTCTGCTCAGGGAAAAGGGTCTTCCACGTCTTGCTGGCATCGGTGGACACGAACACCCCTCGGTGGGCGTGACCGCCGACGCCCTCGGCGTAGGGAACCTGCACGGCGACTACCATGCTCGGCATCGTCGGTACGCTCGCTGCACAGCTCGGTGCTGGGCATCGGGACCTCGCGGAACTCGCCCGGCTGGCGATGCTTCAGGCGAGCGCGCTGGCGAGTGACGCCGTCGATCTGTTCCGTTATCCGGTAGGCGTCGTCGGCGACCATGCGCTCAATGTTCGCGGCGTACGCCTCGCCGTTGCGGTGACCACAGCCGGACATGAGGTCGATGATCAATCGGAGGCCTTCCGAAGCCACCGCCTTGAGGGCGTGTATCTCATCCAGCGTCGGGATGATCACTTGATCCGGGACGTATCCGGGTGGGGCTACGCCGGCGAAGGGATCCTCGGTGATGCCGCCCTTGAGCTTCGCGTCCAGCAGGATCTTTTTGAGTGCTTCGAAGGAGTTCTGCTGGGTGGCGAGGCCAACCTCTCGCTCTTCCATTGACTTAATGAAGTCTTCTACGACGGTGGAGGTGAACGTGTTGAGCCGTCGTGAGCCCACGACGGGGAGGAGTTGGGTGCGTAGGATTTGTTTGATCGTCCGCGTGCTTCCCACCGCGTAGTGGCGTTGCCGGCCCAACCAGTCGGAGGCGTACTCGCCGAACCGCTGCTTACCGATCTCGCGCTTCAGCTCGGCATGCTGCCGTGGCTCGTGCGCTTCTCGTTGTAGATCTTGGTCAGCTGGTCCAGGGCGTCCTGCTGAGTGGGGAAGCCGGTTTCTTCGCGCTGTCGGCCGGTGGCGTCGCGGAAGCGGATGGCATAAGGGTGGGGGCATCGACCCTGTCGGGTGCAGGCGCAGGACTTGAAGAAGCTGCCCATGCCGCGGACAAGTTTGGTCGCCAATGTGCACGACTCCTGACTCATGCTGAGTGATTGCTGACCTCAGTGGCCTCAGCATGGTCCTGACCTGCGCCGCACCAAACTACGCCAAGTTGATCAACGTTTTCCCTGGGCTCACTACCCTGTGTCGTTGGGGGCCGAGGCGAGCGGGGGCAGGCATGACCACGGGGGATGCGGTGCGTCGAACGGCCGCGATGGAGCGGGCGATTGCGTCCGCCGATGCGCTCTTCTCTCTAGAGGGCATCCCAGAAGGAGTTGTCGTACCGGAGCCGGAGGGCGAGGCGGCGACCGAGGCGGCGGTCGAGCGACTCGGTACCCGGTTCGCCCGCCTGGACGGTCAAGTACGGCACGCGCTGAGACGTACCCGAGATCACGCAGGCAACCTGTCGAGCGATCGTCTCCAGGGACTCTCGGAGATCGTCCAGAACGCCGAGGACCTCGGTGCCACGGACGTACGCATTCTGACAAGGGAACGGGAACTCCTCGTCGCCCACAATGGCAGCCCCGTACGGCTGCCGAACGTCCTGGCCCTGGCGATGCCCTGGCTGACCAGCAAAGCGGAGCAGGCCGAATCCACCGGCAGGTTCGGGATCGGCCTGATGACCCTGCAGTCCCTTTCCCCCCATCTGGAGGTTCACTGCGGGCATTACCGGTTCCGCGTCGGGGATCCGGACATCTCCGTGGCCGAGCCGTTCCCGGTACCCGACTGGTTCGCGGGCGACACCTGGACGGTACTGCGGGTCCCACTGGAGCGGGGTGTGCTCAGTGCGGACGAGGTGAACGCGTGGCTTGCCGAGTGGGGAGACAGCGCGCTGCTCTTCCTCGGCAGCGTCGGCAGTGTCACGCACCTGGACGAGCAAGGCGAGGTCCGGCACCGGCTGGCGCTCGACCGCGAGGCCGGCGAGGCATTCGAGGCCCAGGTGGGCGGGCGGAGCGTAGCGGTCGAGACAGGCGAGGCGCGAGCTGGCGACGGCTCCCGGTGGATGGTGTGCCGTGCGACCGTTCCCAGCCCCTCCGGGATCACCCGGTCCCACAAGGCGGGCGGGCCCACCACCGCACTCGCTGTGGCTCTTCCTCTGGGACCCGATGATGCCGGGCGGATCTACGCCAGTCTTCCCGTCGCGGACACGGCTCTGGCTCTCTGCGTGAGTGCCCAGTTCGACCCGATCGCCAGCCGACAGGCGCTCGACGACACCCCGTGGAACCGCGCCCTGAACGCATTGATCGGCGACCTGTGGGCGGCCGCTGTCCTGTGGCAGTTCCGGCGGGATCCGGCACGAGCATGGCGCGCCGTGCCGCTCCCCGACGACGTGCGCGACTCCCGTGACCCGGTCGCCGCGCTGGAGCGACTGCTCCTCGACCGTGCCAGGGCGGGAGTGTCCCACGGTCTCGTCCTCGACGTCGAGGGGCGGGGGCTGCTCGGCCTGGGCGATCTCGCGGTGGAGGACGAGACGCTGGCCGGCGTGGTCACCGAAGAGGAGGTCTCCCGCGTCGCGGAGTGCACCGCCGTACTGCCCGAGGTGGCGCGGGACGAGGACGGCCGGTGGCGTGAGGTGCTGGCGGACTGGGAGGACCACGACGGCGCGGTTCCCGTGACGGTGGACCTCTACGACGCGCTGCGCCTCCTCGACGACGAAACCCGGTCACCGCAGGCGAACGTCCGCCTCGCCGCGGCGGGACTTTCCGCAGACATGGACACCTCCTTGCTGTCGAGCCGATGGCTCGTGGACAGCTCCGGGGGCCGCCACCTTGTGCCCCGGCGCGAGGAACCTGCTGTGTTCACCGACGTCCCGCGGGGCCTGGGCGCCAGTCTCGGGTTCTCCCGGGAGATCCATTCGGCGTTCCTCGCCGACACCGACGAGGCACGGTCGGTGAGGGCATGGCTCCGCAATCGTGAGGCACTGCTTACCGACGCGGATGCAGTGGCCGTCATCCGGCGCCTCGCGGCCATCGGCGCCGCCGCAGGGGGCAGCGGCCCGGATGTTCTGCGCCTGGCGGATGACCAGCTCATCGAACTCCGGGATGGTTTCGCGCACTTGCCGGAGTCCGAGCGCGAGACCTTGGGCCGGGATGTGGGACGCGCCATCCGGCTGCAGGGGCATCGGTACGACCATGCCGGAAAACGTGAGGCCATCGACGTCTCTCCCGCCAGGGCCTACCTACCCGCCCGACTGGACAGTTCCGAACGCGAGGAGAGCTTCGCCTTCGCCGCTGGCCGGGCGGCCGGGCCAGTGTGGCTGCGGCCCCGGTACGCCGAGGTCCTGCAGCGCGGTGCGACTGGGATGGGCGCCCGGAAATTCCTGAGGCTCCTGGGTGCGGAGACCGCACCCAGGTTGCGCAGGCACCCAGGGGGGCGGGAGCGCTTCACGCAGAGTCCCAAGGGGCTGCCGGCGAACGTCATGTCGGGCCCCCGGGCACGCACAGATGCCCTGCGCGCTCAGGGCGCGACGTTCACACTGGACGACTACGACAGCCCCAACCTACGTGCCGTCGCCTCCAACATCGCGGCGGAGCAGGACCCCCAGGTCCGCAGGCACCGGGCGGCAGCCCTGTTCCACGTCCTCGGCCGGGCCTGGAGCCGCCTCTCCGACCACGACGAGGTCGCTGCCGTCTACGACCACTACGTGTGGCAGGACCGGGGCAAAACCGCAGCCTTCTGGCTCTGGCAGTTGCGCGACACACCATGGCTGGACAACGGGACCGGCACGCCGTCCGCCCCGGCTCGACTCCGCATGCGAACCACCAGCACTGTCGCCGTGTACGGGGCGGACGACACGCGATTCCTCCATCCCGAGATCCAGCAACTGATCGGCAGGCGCAGCGACGTGCTGCGCGCCCTGGACATCTCCGAGGAGGCCCGCACCGAGGACCTCGTGGAATGCCTTCAACGCCTGCGCCGACAGGAGGAGGAAAGCGGGGACAGGGACGTGCCCGCGGCGCTGATCCTCTACGAGGCCCTGGCAGAGCGCACCGTCGGCCGTGGTGTCGGCGCCTCCGGGGAGATGCCTTTGCGTGCCGTGGTGCGGGCGCTCGGCCAGGGGAACGGCCTCGTCCTCACAGACTCCGGTTGGCGCAGGCCGGGCCAGTGCCTGCGCGGTGCGCCGCTCTTCGGGCCGCTCCGTGCGTTCGCGCCGACGTTTCCGGGCAGCGAGGCGTTCTGGCAGCGGCTCGGAGTACGCGCGCCGACTGTGGACGACGCCACGGCCGTGATCAAGGAGCTGGCACAGCGGGACCGGAAGCAGGGTCGGGAGGAGCAGGACGGGACGACCCAGTCCATCGTCCTGCAGACCCTGCAGATGCTCGCCGTTCTGGGCCGCACCCAGCCAGGTGGGTTGACGGCCAAGCGCCTGGGGCGGCTCCCTCTGTGGACGAGCCAGGGCTGGCGGAGCAAGCGGCCCGTGTATGCCGTCGAGGACCCGGCGGTGGCTGAGGCGTTAGGCCGGGAACGTGCGGTGTGGTGCCCGGGAGCCGAACTGGAGCAGTTCAGGCCGCTGATCCGGGACCTGCGGGTGACCGAGCTGGCCGCAGAGCACGTCACCGTGTACAGCCCTAGCCTGGCTCCGGCGGACCCGGACTTGACCGCGCTGGTCCGGTCGGCCGTCACCCACCTCCGTGAGGACCTGCAGCGCAACGCCGCGAACGTGGCCCGGTCCCTGGACTGCTCCTGGGAAGAGCTCGCGGACCTGACCGTGCGCATTGCCCCTCACCTGGCCTGCCGCGTCGAGCTTCCGGACACGGGCGAGTCGGTCACCGTGCCCGTGGACGCCGGGATCGACTGGTCCTCGGGCACGTTGTACGTCCGCGATACAGCTGCCCTGACACGCACGTCCGGGGCCGGCCGGTCGATCGCCGCACGGTTTCCGGGCCGCAGTCGGGAAGCGGCTCTCGCCTGGGGAGCCGCGTGTGACCAGGCTGAGAAGGGCCGTACGGCCGTACAGCTGAGCCTTGCCGACGACCAGGTGCGGCGCGACCGGGAAGCTGCGGAGGCCGAACGCGAACGCCGGCTCAGGGAACTCGGTGACGAGGTGGACGAACGCCGTACCGCCACTGGGTTGCAAGCCGGCGTAGCGGCCGGCACCCCACGGACGTCGATGACGCTCCCGCCTGCCCCCAGCAACCCGCCACCCGTGAGGGCTCCGTTTGCCCCTCCTGGCACACCCGCCGCCCCACCGCGCAGGCTCGTCGACCCCGACAGGCTCCGGCTCGTTGACCCGAGCGGCGCCATCACGCCGCCGAAGTCTTCGGTCTCGGGCGCGCCCGTCGCACGACCGAGCGCGTTCACCTCGGGTACGCCCGGACTGCCGCAGCCCCGTGCCGGATCGGCAATCCCCCAACAGCACACGACACCGCGCCCCTACTCAGGTACGGAACAGGAAAAGGTGGCCCTGGACGTGGTGCGCAAGGCACTCGCCGGCGACGACGACTGGCTGCGCGACCTGCGGGCCCAGCATGGTCTCGGCGCCGACGCCGTGGACGCACTGTCGCGCTTCTACGAACTCAAGGCGTACGGAGGCGCCGAGCCGGACACGGTGCAGCTGACGCCCGCGGAATTCCAGCGAGCCACGGAGAGTGACGATTTCTTTCTCGTCATCGTCTCCGGGCTGGAGGCTGGAACCGCCCCCGTGGCCGTACGCATCATCCCGCAGCCGCTCCAACAGCTGACCTGCCGCCCGAGCAGCAGCGTGACGATCACGGGCATCAGAGCCGCGCACAGCCGGGTGTACCAACTCAAGGAGGAGAGATAGGCCGTCGGTCATGACGCTCGTTTGACGCTCTAAACGCCCTTCACGCTGGACGCACGACCCAGAAACCGCCTCTGACCTGGTATTTTCCCCGGCACCTCTCATGGCGACATCTTTCCTATGACGCATCATGTGGAGTGCGTGGCGATCCTGGAGCGGGCAGAGAAGCAGGGCTGAGCTGCGGGTTCTTCTGGATTGTCCTGGCGCGGCCGGGCGTGTTCGACCTGCTTCCCAGAGTCCGCCGCGTGGAGCGTGTCGCCGGCTCGCCCCACGTGTCTCACCTGCGGTTCCACGCAGCGGAACCGCAGGTGAGGAGCGCGCTCTGCCTCGACTTCGTGAGGGTGATCGGGAAGCATCCTCACGCTCGTTCGACGCTGATTCTGACGGACCGTCATCACGCTCATTCTGTCGGCTGCCCGAGTCCACGTCGAAGCTCCTGGCTGGCGCCCGCAGTCTTGATCTCGGTGATTGCCGGTGCCCGGTTGCGGCGCTGCGCACCAGGCAGACGTAGCCGTCGAAGGTGCCCGGGCAGACCAGGTGGTCCGGCAACCAAGCGGGTCAGGGATGGCTCGATGCGCCGCGCACGTGCCCCCAAGTCGCGCCGCACCCATAGGATCGTGTAAGTTCTTCGAGTTGCCCGGAGCCGACAGGCCCGCACGGCAGCTATCCCGCCGCTTCGCGGCACACCACTACTGCACGGCCCCTCACCGGGAACAATTTCGGCATGCCGAAATTCGGACCGCGGCGCGATTATGCGCCGACGAGGAATTCCGCTAAAGTAGTGATCACGCCGAAAGGCGCGAACAAACCCCCCACCGACGGGGGATCGGAAACAAATTCGGACCGACAACGGAACGAAACGGATCTGATAGAGTCGGAAAGGTCGAAAAGCGAAAGCCGAACGGCCGACCCCGCTCCAGCAGGGGGCCAGAGACGGAAACGGATCTGGTAAGGTTGGAAACGCGAAGAAGCCGAAAGGCGGAAACGCACCGGCG
>NZ_JBVHQM010000054.1:0-20348 GCF_055567415.1 Streptomyces sp. NPDC026575 | reverse complement strand
CGATCGCGGTGGGCGTCGCGAGCCTTGCTGTCCGGCTGGCGCAGCACCTGGCGGAGCTCCAGCGCTTCAGTCCGCACCCGCCGGTCGGGCGCCTCGCTGAGTTCCACTGCCAGGGTCAAAGCAGAGTCGTCGTCGAGCACGAAGTCGGTCCTCTCGTCGATGGGTTGTGTGGGGCGCGCCTGCGGCGGCTCCCCGCCCCGCTCGGTACAGGCCCGAGCAGGACAGGCACCGGTCAGACAGCGGCGGGCTGGTGGAGGCCGCGGATCTCGTCCATCAGTCGCGGCCCGTCGGGATCCGCCTGGTCCAGGTCGAGCGCGGCCAACTGGAGACCGAGCTGCCGGTTCAGGTCGTCCTTGTGGAGGGCATCCCGGTACTCGTTCAGGTAGGCGATACGGGTGTTCTCGGGCATGACGGTGGTCCTCTCGGAAGAAGTCGGCGGTGGCAGTGGGGTGCGGGTCAGACGGTGGGGCGGGGCATGGCCCGGCACTTCTCGGCGTGG
The DNA here is from genome assembly GCF_055567415.1 of Streptomyces sp. NPDC026575. Taxonomy (NCBI): domain Bacteria; kingdom Bacillati; phylum Actinomycetota; class Actinomycetes; order Kitasatosporales; family Streptomycetaceae; genus Streptomyces; species Streptomyces sp. NPDC026575. The sequence goes on along the minus strand of NZ_JBVHQM010000054.1, from coordinate 19,849 downwards.
GACTGGGCCCACTTGCCGGCCTCCTCGTCGGCCGCACTGCTGCCGTTGTTGAAGCGGTAGGCGTACTGCCCCCACTCCTCGTTGCAGTAGGCGCCGCACCCGCCGCAAAGGGCGTGCGACACGTTCGGCTCGGTGTCAGAGAGGTAGAGGGTGTCGTGGCTGACGTCGACAGTCGCGCTGCCGACGGTCAGGTAGCGGGCGATGACGCCCTCCGGCCAGTCGGTCTGGGTGGCGGTCTCGATGTTTGCGGGCATGACGGCATGGCCTTTCGGCGAGTGGTGCACGGATGAGGTGGAGTGGTGGCCGCGCCCGGGGGTGTCGGGGGTTGTCAGCCCGCGGGCGCGGCGGTCAGAGGTTGACCTTCGCGGCCCGGTTCGCGATCAGGACCGCGGAGTCGATCGCCAGCAGCTCGGCGAGCCGGTCAACCTGCGCGTTGGCCATCAGATGCGCGGTGGTGCGGGTGCGGGGGTAGTCGGCGACGTCCAGCGTCGCCACGGTCGGCGTCGGACCAGCCAGCGGGGCGGTGGCGTCCAGCCACTCGGCGAAGTTGCGGAGCAGACGCTCACGAGGAGTGGACACGGTCACCAGCTCCAGACCGGCTGCTCAGTCGCGGCAGCCGCTTCGGCGAAGGCGCGGCGAGCCCGGGACCTCAGCGGCTCCACGTAGTCCACCGTGGCGCCGCGCTCCAGCAGAGACACCGTGGCGATCACACAACGGTCCGCGCGGGACTCGTCCACCTCGGCCAGAGAGCCGGTCGGATCGGTGATGCGACGCAGGGCCTCATCCAGCGACGGGTCCGAGTCGCCCGGGAACGGGGCGGGAGCCGTACTCACTGGGCACCGCCCGAGATGGTCGCGGCGAGAGCCCGGAGGGCGAAGCCGTGGGCGATGACCTGGCCGGCGAACGCCATCAGGGCCTCGGGGGTGAGCTGAGCGACCTCGGCGCCCACCGGCTCGAAGGCGATGTGCGGGGTGACGGTCGCCGGGTCGCTGGCGAACGGCCAGCTGGAGACGTGAGCCGCAAGGACCGACTCGATGACGCCGCCCTCCGACGGGGCGAACAGGGTGACCGCGTCGCTGCGGTGCGACACATCCTCAAGCGACCGATACGCCTCGGCGTGAGGGTGCGTGCACCACGACGGGCAGTCGACGGTGACGCGCTGGCTGCGGATGAAGACCGTGACGGTGTCAGCGGTGCGAGTCGCGGTGAGAGTGACGCTCACGACGCCACCTCAAGCATCTCGGCAGGAATGCCGCGCTCGGCTGCGTAATCCGCGAGAGCGGAGCGCGGGATGCGGATGGTGCCGCGGCCGGCACCAATACGGTACGAAGCGAGCTGGCCGGTCCGGATAGCGAGGTAGACGGTCGACACCTCGACCCCGAGAAGGGCTGCCACGTCCTTCGGCCGGAGGGCCAGCGCGATCGGCGCCCGCAATGGGGCCGTCGCGATAGAGTTTTCTTGCATCGAGTTCTCCAGACTCCAGATGCCTGGCCCTGACGGCCGTGGTGCTGCAACACCGCGGATACCCGTCAGGGCCTTTTTGTCGTGGTTGGCCTGCCAGGCTCTGTCCTCCGGCCCGGCACACCCATAGGATGTTCTAGAACACCTACCGAAGTCAACAGACTTCCAGAAGATTCTAGAAGGGTTAGAACAGCATGGCCCCTGACCAGCAAGGACTTCCTCCCTATCGGCGAATCGCCGAGCAGATCATCGCCCGCATCCGCAGCGGCGAACTGCGGCCAGGGCAAGCTGTTCCATCCGTCGCCGAGATCATGCGCACCGAGGGAGTCAGCCGAGCAACAGCCGCCCGCATCCCCGGAGTCCTGCGAGCGGAGGGGTGGGCTATCGCCACTCCAGGAGTCGGGACAATCGTGACGGAGCCGCAAAAGCTCACAGCTGGAGCTGACCGGCTGCGCATGCTCCGGGCCGGCGGCAGTGGCCTCGGCGAGGACGAACGTGTCGAAATTCTGGACGTCGAAATGGTGGCCGCCGATCAGGAGGTCGCTGATGCCCTCGGCCTCGAAGCGGGGGATGAGGTTGCTCGACGTCGGCGTCGGTATCTCGACAGCCAGGGCGTGAAGACCGTCTCGGCGACCTGGGTGTCGGCTGCCATCGCTGCGGCTGCGCCTGAGTTTCTCGTGCCTGAACCTCTACCGAAGATGACCTTCGGCCTCATCGAAGACCGCACTGGGCGGCGCGCGACCCGGCGCCGCGACACGGTCAGCATCCGCCCCCTCCCCGATGAGGTGGCGACTCACCTGGGAGTCGAACCTGGGACGCTAACGCTCGTCCTGGCGAATCACTACTGGGACCAGCATGGAGAACCCACCGAGTACGCCGTCGACTATCACGGCGCAGGCCGAACCCTGACCGCAGAGTACGAACTCTAGTCATGAGGCAGGCGCCTCCCAGCCGTCAGACCGAGACCCGGCATCATCCGACCGGTAAGACTTGTCACCACTTCGTCCTCCACGGCATCACCTGTGATGACTTCGATGCGCTTCACGCCAGAGCGGGAGGACAATGCGAGATTTGCAGCGTCGCCACCAATCTCGCTGGCGGCAAGCGCCTCGTTATTGATCACTGGGAAGGTGGAGGCGTGCGCTTTGTCCGCGGCCTCCTGTGCGACAAGTGCAACGTAGTCATGTCCTGCATGGACGGGACCAAGCCATGGGGCGCCAACCGCAAATGGGAGTCCAAGGCTCGTGACTACGAGAGCCGAAGCTGGCAACGGCCGGCGACGGAGCACCTGCTTCTCGTCGCTCGCGAGCGCGAGCGGCGACAGCAACGCCTGTCCGGTGCGCCGGCCGCCGCGCACCCCACCGGCACAACCAGGAGGACACACCGCAGGCGGACCAGCGAGCCGGTAGAGATCACCCCTGGCGAAGCTCGAAGGCTCGTAAAGGTGCTGGCGAAGGTCGCGGCGGAAGGCGGCCCAGACGCCGCCGAAGCCGGTGCGCTGATGCGCCGGCTTAAGAAATGACGTCGCAAGATGTCCTCTACCGCCTGTTCGAGCCAGTGCAGGAGCACCTCGACGGCGAGCCGGCTGCGGCCGAGTAGTCGAGCGCGAGCAAGACCCCGCCCTTCCCGGGCGGGGCTTCTTCGCGCCCCCACGCCCCGCGTTGGCGACTTCGCGCCCTCCTGAATGCCGTCTTCCGCTGGGAGGCTGCCTCTTCTGACTTGAGGGGGATTGGATGGCGCTCGCGTGTCCGCGCTGCAAGCATGACGACCTTCAGGATCTGCCGGATTTTGTCGCCTCGTTGCCGCGGGAGTCGCCGTTGCACGGGAAGTACGGGAAGCCGGTCGAGTACAAGATGCAGTGGCCGTTGCCGGCGGGCGCGGTGGTGCTGGGTGTCGTGCTGCTGGTGTCGGGTTCGATCGCGGCGGGGCTTCTGCTGTTGTTCGGCGGCGCTGGCGTGGGTGTATGGCTGTGGCGGAAGTCGTCCGCGGCGGAAAAGGCGCGGGCGGAGTGGGCACGGTCGCTGTACTGCCGGCAGTGCCCGACGACGTTCCTGCGGGAGGAGGCCGTGACGGTCTGAGCGGCACACGAAGGCCCCCGCCCGATCCCGGGTGGGGGCCTTCTGCATGCGGTCGGGCTACTCCTCGATGGGGTCGTCGACGTGCTTGAGTCGCATGCGCGCTTTGACGAGGTCGGGCCCTGACAAGGTGTCCCAGTGCGGATGGTTGTGGACCTGGTCGATGAGGTCGAGGAGATTCCGCCGGAGATCGACCTCGGTCTGCTTGTCTTCGTCGCTCCAGCCGGGTGAGGGGTCGCGGTGCCGGTCTCGCCAGTAGCCCTCGCCCGGCCTGTCGGTCCAGCCGTCTGCGGGTTCCGGGGAGTGGGGGTGCTGGTCGAGGAACTGCTTGAGCTCGGCTTTGGCCTTGTCGAGGTCGCGCTGTAGTTGCACCAGATCGTCGGGGAATGTGTTGCTCACGGGTCAGGATTTTACTCCCACCGATCGAACGGGTGAGCGAAGGCGCGCCGCCGTCTACCCGAGGTCGATGATGTCGACGACGGCGAGGGTCTTCTGGCTGTAACTCACGAAGATCATGGCGAGGGCGCCGTCAACTTGGATCTGCCGGTTCCACTCGTCGGCTTGGCCGCGGGGTGCGGTGTGTCCGATGGGGTCGTGGCAGGCGGCTTGGAGGGCCATGGTGAGTGCGTGGCTGACGTCTGAGGGGAGCTCGTCGTGGAGCTGGTCTACCCCTGGGTCGTAGATGAGCCGGAACACTGCGCTGACCTCCTGCGGTCGCCTGGTCACGAGTGGGTGAGGTCGGCGTTCAGCAGAGTATCGGATCAGCGACTGTGTGTTACCAGGTTCTGAAGGTTAGGCGGCGCCGCGGCCGGCCCGGATCCGGCGGGCTTCCTGCTGGACCCATTCGGTGCGGTCGACCCACTCGCCGGGAAGCTCTTCGCCTTGGGCGTCGGCGGCGGCGAGTTCTCGGCCGCGCTGTTCGGCGGCCTGGATGCGGGCGGCGATCCCAGCCCACTTCTCGAAGGTGGGGACCAGCTCATGGACCTTGGCGGTGTTGAACTCGCCGAGGAAGCGCTTGGTGAGGTCGGGGTTACCGAGGGCTTCGCAGATGGTTTCGATGGTCCACGGCTCGTCGGACATTGCCGCCCTCCCGGTTTAGTCTCCGATCGCGATTAGACGCTATCGCAATCGGAGCGTGCTGGTTGGAAACGAGAACGAACGATAGTGAACATATATGCCAGTGGCATATTCCATCCGCGGGTCGTAACCATGCAGGTCAGAGGCCCGTTGCCCAGTCCATGAGCGACATGGATGACCGGCTCCTTGGCCTGGTCGACGGTGTGGTGGACGTGGACGAGCAGCGCCCGCCGCTGCTGACCCTACGGGAGGCGCGCGCGGCCGTGGAGCTGCTGCAGCTGCTGGCCGAAGCAGACGGCGACGGGGCGTATGCGGCGCGACACCTGGCCGGGAACCTGGCGCGCCGGCTGCCGGCCGAGGATTGAGCACACGGCGAGGCCCCCACCGTGCCGGCGGGGGCCTCGGTCACGCCGCGGATCGCGCGGCGAGCGGCAACTGGAGCGCCTCGGCGTGCCCGTACTGCTGGCCGCATGCGGGGCATCGGGTGCCGGGGGTGCTGAGGGTGACGTGGAGGGTGCTGCCGCAGTGGCAGGCGACGGCGACGCGGCGTTCGGGCCGGTCGCCGGTGATGATGCGGCGGGCGTGGGCCACGAGCGCGGCGAGTTCGCGGGCCAGGTCAGCAATGGCCGGGTGGCTGTCGCAGATCCACTGCAGGTTGACGGCGAGGAATCGCGCGGAGGCCCCGACCGACTGCCCGACCGTCCGGCGCGGCGCCGGATCCCATCCGAGGAGTTCCCGGGTGCTGGCCTCCCAGCCGGCCAGGACGCCTTCGATGCCGCCTCGGGAGGTGAGGCTCAGCACCTCCAGCGAGCAGGGGATGGGCGCGGTGCGGGTGCCGGCCCTGCCGCCGTCGCCTCCCCGGCCGGGCGCGAGGTGGTCTGCGAGCTCGGCGTGCAGGGCGGGGAGGTCGGCGAGGTGCTCGGCTATGCGGGCCTGGCAGCCGGGGTGGACGCGGGTCCGGCTGGGCTTGCGGCAGATGGCGCAGGGCTCCGACTCGGCGGCGGCGATCTCGGTCATTGGTGCCTCCTGGCGTGCGTGGGATGCTGGGGCGAGCACCGCCCGGATACGACCCGGGCGGTGCGCTTGCGTGATCACGGCGTGGCGGCTGCGGCGAGGCAGGCGGCGACGATGACGACGGTCGGGGTGTCGGTGGGGAACGAGATGCCCGCGCCGTTCGGGCAGTCGAGGCCCGAGTCGCCGGTCTCATCGACAACAGCCCAGACGGCGCCGGATGGGTGCCGGAGGATGCTCAGTGGCATGTCGTCGTCGCCGGTCCAGCCCGCCTTCTCCAAGGCTTCGACGACGTCGAGGCGGCCGAGCCACTCGCCAGGTTCCGGGCGGGAGATGATCAGGCGCAGGTCGGTCATTGGTTGGTCTCCTGTTCGTTGAGTGCTTCTCGGGTTTCGGCAAGGACGTCGGCGGTGGTTCGGCGGGTGTAGACGGCGACGGCGCTGGCGAGCAGGTCGCGTTCGGCGGTGAGTCGGCGGGTCTCGGCCTCGGTTACGTGGGCCGCCTGTTCGGCGAGCCAGTCGGCCCAGTCGTGGATGCGACGGATGCCTTCGTCGCCAGCGAGGTCGGCGCCTTCGAGGCCGAGGAGCATGACGTCCTCGATGGCGGCCCGGTGTCGGGCTAACGCGGTCGGCTGGTCAGTGGGTGTGGCTGCGGTCATCGGTGGCGGTCCTCCGTGTGGCGGCGGTGGGCGTCGTGGTTGCGGATGAGTTGGTCGGTGATGGGTGGGCGGTCGGGGCGGGTTGCGGCGTGCCAGTTCTCGGTGAGTTGCCGGTCGGTTTCCTGGTGGGTGCGGCAGGTGTCGCATTGGGTGGCGTGCAGGTCGGCCTCGCGAGGCACTGTGCGCCCGCCTGCGGCCCGTTCGGAGGCTTGGGTGTCCTGGGTGCCGCTGTCGCCCTGCGAGGCGCTCAGGCGGCCACGGGTGGCCTTCTCGGGGATGCACGCTTCCTGACGGTGCGTCACGTCGCGGTCTCCTGCGGGCGTGTGTGGCCGTCTCGCGGCCTCTGTGAGTTGGGTTGGGGAGTTGGAGCCCCTCGGGTGCACGAGGGGCTCAGGCGGGCGCTCAGGCGGCCCGGCGGCTGGCATTCATCTGGTCGATGTGTGCGCGAGCTGCCGTCAGGAAGTCGCGCCAGCGAGTCGGCTCCGGCCCGGACTGGCCGAAGTGGGCTCGAAGTTCGGCGATCAACACGTCATCCCCTGGGTTTTCGACGTGCTCCAGCGCCTCGCAAAGCACGTCGCGGAACCGGTCAGCCGCTCCCGACGCCTCGCGGTAGGCGCCCTCCTGATCACTCAGTAGCTGGCCGAGAAAAACGAGCCCTCCGTGCAAATCGTCCAGTTCAGTAGGCAGGATGACGCCGCGGCGAGCCCGGTCGACGAGGTGCAGAAGCTGCCTGAGGGTGAAGCTGTGGCTGTCGGTCACTGGTTCCTCCTGCGATTGGCTCGGACTGCGGCACGTCGCGTGGCACGGTTCGTTCGGGGCTCCGGCTGGCCATCGGGCACGATCCGCTCGCCGGTCCAACGGAGTTCGGTCTCCCAGCGGCGGCCAGGCTTGCCAGCACGCTCGCCGCGGGGAGTCGAGGACGGGGCGGTCACGCGGCCACCCCCAGCGCCGGAGCGACGGCGAGCAGTTCAGCCCGCTCGCACAGCAGCCGGATGCCCGCCACGGCCTGCTGACGGACCACGCCGTTGCCAAGCGCCTTCAGCATCGCGGCGCGTGTTAGCCCTGGCGTCTCGGTGACCCAGCCGGCGGGCAGGCCCATCATCCATTCGGTGAAGACGGGGCTCAGGCGTCCCCGAACATCAGTTGGCCATGGGGCCCGTCGCCCGAGGATCCGCTCCCAGCGTCGGATGGCGGGTCCGTAGGGGCCCCAGTCGATGTCACAGTCTCCGCTTCGGAGCTGGAGATCCATGGCGACTTCGCCTCGACCGCCGCGATGCAGTCGTCCAGGTTGCTCCGTCTTCCGTTCATCGACTTCGGGCCCTTGTACCGGGCCGGGTCCGCGCCGCGGGAAGTGTCGTCCCCCAGCCGCGCCGTCGGCGTCGGCAACAGATTCACTACAACCTCGTTCAACGGCCGGGCGTTCCGATCCATCAGGTTCGACTCGCCCGACTTCCAGTCCCGGGCGGCTGGCGTCGGCAGCAACGAGATCGGTGTCCGCAGACCCGGCCCTCCGTCCCCGTGCGCCCCCGCCCCGTTCGTGTCCGAGGTCCGCGGCGTCGGCAGTAGCTGGCCAAGCGATGATGAAGACTCGCTTGCGGGGGTGGGGAGCGCCGACCTCCGACGCTGCGACGACACACCACTCCGCATCGAACCCGAGGCGGGCCAAGTCCCCAAGAACGGCTCCGCATGCCCGCAGTGGAGGTTCAGCAGATCCGTCTCCCACACACTGCGGGCAGGGTTCCATGTCGCCGACAGCTTTCGCTGAGAGGAGCCCTTGGACATTCTCAATCACCACCAGTTGGGGTCGAAGGACGTGGATGGCGCGGGCCATGTGGTTCCACAGGCCCGAGCGGGTGTCGGGGGTGAGGCCGGCGCGGCGGCCAGCGGTGGAGACATCGGTGCATGGAAAGCCGCCAGTGAGGATGTCGACGGGCTCCACCTCGGCCCAGTCGATGGCGGTGACGTCACCCAGGTTCGGGACGCCGGGCCAGTGGCGGGCCAAGATCTGGGCGGCGTACTGGTTGGTGTCTTCCTTGCCGTTCTTGTCCGGCGGCTCGTACTGCGAATGCCAGGCCACTTCGCCGCCGAAGACGTCCATCACGGCCAGGTCGAGGGCGCCGGTGCCGGTGAACAGGGAGCCGATGCGGGGGCCGCTCATGCCGCGCTCCGCTCGTCGCTGGTGATCGGAACCGCGATCACCGTCGGGTCGCCGTCGATGACGGTCACCGGCAGCCCGCGGACCCGGGCGACGTAGCCCACGGGCTCCCGGCACACGGCGGCCGCGATGCCGTAGGCGGCCGGCGTCATCGCCCGGCCCGAGACGGCCTGCTGGGCGAGGCACGCGTCGCACGGCACCCGGCCCGACACCAGGCCGTCACCGGCCAGGGCGCGACGCGTCCCGTCCTGGCGGGCGGCCTGGGCCACCCACACCGGGGTGCCGATCGGCAGGATCTCGGTCATGCGGGCCCCTCCTTGGACAGGTGCTTGCGGGCGCGGTTGATGGCGGTCTGTTCTTCGACGAGTGCGGTAACGAGGTCGCCGAGCCTGGTCGGTATGTGGACCGGCTCAGGCGGCACGGCCCGGCCCGGCACGAGTGCCCACGAGCAGGTCCAGGAGTGACCGCAGTTGGGGCATCGGTAGCCGGCGACTATCCCTTCGGCCCCGTCGGGGAGGGATGACTGCGGGAAGACGTCGCGGGTCATGCAGTTCTCGCAGGCGTCGGCGTACAGCGGGTTGGGGTCGTTCACCAGATCGCTCCTGTCTCGGAATAGCCAGTGATTGAGTCGGCGTCGATGGGCGTGTAGGACACCCACGGCCACTTCTCGCCCTGCTTGATGAAGGCGGGCCAGTCGCGTTCGTCTCGCATGCCGCGCCAGGGGACGACGCGCCTACCGCGGGCGCCTTCGGTGTTGGCGGCGGACTTCTCGTCTTCGACGGGGCGGAGGCCGAAGCCGAACTCTGGCCAGCGCATCCACAGGGAGGAGCCGAGGGGGCGCAAGTTGCGGTGCTGGCCGAAGCCGTTGTGGTGGGGTGCGTGGGCTTCCATGAGGACTGCGCAGCCGGAGGTGGCTCGGGCTTCGTCGATGACGACGGACACCTTGCGGGCGAGCTCTTCGGAGTTCGGGTCGCCTGCGTGTAGCCGGTAGATCGGACCGATGATCAGGACGTCGGGCTTGAGCTTTTCGACGCGGCGCATCATCCACGACCGGTCGGTGGAGCGGGTCAGGTCCAGGCCCTCGGGCCGGCATTCGATGTAGAACTGGCCGCGTTTCACGGGCTGTTCGAAGCCTGCTGCGGAATCGAGCAGGGGGCGGAACTTTCGCCGGGAAGCGGGAGCGCCGTTCTCGCAGTCGAGTGTGAGCACCCGGACGGGGTCGATCGTCTCCCAGGGTTTGAACGGGTGGATGCCGGCGGACAGGGTGACGGCCAGCTGGCGGAGTAGGACGCTCTTGCCGCCGCCCTCGCTGGCCGTGAGGATCAGGCGGTCGCGGCGCTCAAGGAGTCCGGGCACCAGCCAGTCGTAGGTGTCTTCGACCTGGACGAAGTCGAGGATGTCCTCAGTGGGCAGGTCTTCCGAGGCCATGCCGCGGTCACGGAGTTCGCGCGTCTCAGTTACGGCTTTTTCGACGAGTTCGCTGGTCTCGCGGTCGGGGTTGTAGCCCATCTGCACCATGCGTGTGCCGGTCTCGATGAGGCCGCGTAGCAATGCCATGTCGCGGACGACGTCGGCGTAGTACTCCGCGTTCGCGGCGGTCGGAACGGCTTGGACAAGTGTGTGCAGGTAAGAGGCCCCGCCCACCCGGCCGATCTCGCCGCGCTTGGTCAGCTCGGCGGCGACGGTGATGGGGTCTGCCGGCTCTCCGCGAGCGACCATCGCAAGGATCGTGTCGAACACCGTTAGGTGTGCGGGCCGGTAGAACTCGACACCGGTCAGGATCTCGACGACGTCCATGACCGCGGCTCGCGACAGGAGCATCGCTCCGAGGACGGCCTGCTCGGCGTCCAGATCCTGTGGCGGTACCCGCTCGTACTCGCGGGAGCCGTCGTGGTCTTCCACTAGAAGATTCCCTTCTCGGCGTAGGACTCGTAGCCGGCGGCGGGCTTGACGCGCTGGACGATGTCGGCGGGCATGATGCGGCGGTTAGTGCTGCGGTAGTGGGCCTGCAGAGCGGTGGCGGCATTGGCGAAGGGAATGTCGTGAAGGACCATCTGCCAGGCGTGGACGTCGGCGTCGCCGATCGTTCGTTGGTCGATGCCAGCGGCGATGGCCAGAAGCTCGGCGGTTTCGGAAAGTGTCATGCGGTCTCCTGCGGGGCGGAGGGGCCGGCCTCAAGGGCGGCACGCTGTTCTTGTTCGCGGTACTTGGCTGCCAGGGCCAGGCCGGCAGCGACGCGCTCATCGGTGGTTGAGCGGCGGATCGGGCGGACGTTGCTGGCGGCCTGGCGGAGTTCAGAGAAGGCGAATTGCAGGGTCCCGCCGGTGACGGGCTTGCTCAGGTCTCCGATGCGGACGAGTGCCTGCCACAGCTCGTCCGGGTTGTTGCCGTTCTTGAGGGCGTCAGCAATGGCCTTGCGGACCGTGTGCTTGGACTGCGCGGTACGAGGGCCGTAGGTGTCCCACCATCGGGCGAACATCCGCTCGGGTAGCCCCTCCGTCTGAGGCACCCGCTGCGCGCTCCCGCCAGTCGGACCTTCGCCCGCGGAAGGGGTGGGGTGGGGGCAGGGGTTGGTGGCAGGGGTAGGGGCAGGGGCAGGGGCCGCGTGCATGTGCGCGCCCGCGCGCCCGCGCGTAGAGCCTTTCGGACCCCCTTCGTCAGGGGTATCGGAGGGGGTTGCCGAGGGGGTGTCGGAGGGGGTTCCGAAACCCCCTCGGCTCGGGTCTGGTTCGGGGTTCCCGAACGCCTTGCGGAGGGTGTCGATGTGGTCGGCTACCTGCTGGCGGATCGATGGCCCTTCGGTGCCGTTGCGCAGCTTGGCCGGCTCGCCGTTCAGCTCCTCCAGCGGGATGCGGTCCATCTCGGCGAGGAGTGCCTTCTGCAGTCGCTTGGAGGAGATCTCCAGCGCGCCGGAGACCATGGCGCCCATGACCTTGGGCATGCGCCATACGCCGTCGTTGCGGACGAAGGACCGGATGAGGAGTTCCTCGGTGTCGTCGTCGATGACGACGAAGCGAGCCTCATCCAGGGAAGCGATCCGCTTTTCCAGCTCAGCGACGGTCAAGCCGCGGGCCTTTCGGGACCAGCGCCGAAGGGTGAGGTCCAGCAGGCCAGCGTGATTCAGGTTGGGCTGCGAGATCAGGAACAGGTACATGCGCTGTTGCTGCTCGTCGAGGTTGAGAAAGTCCTCGTCCTCCCAGATGGAGGTGAGGATCCGGCCGTGGCCACGAGCCATGATGGATTCCTTCGGACGTGCGGGTTGAGGGGCGTCTACGCGGCGATGTCGAGCGCCGGCATGGCCTTCGGCGGCTTGTTCATGTCGCGGATGAGGTCGTGGACGTAGGCGCGGGCCATGCCGAGCCGGTCGGCGATCTCGTGCTCTGCGATCCCGAAGGAGCTCAAGTAGCCGATCTCTTGCCGGCGGTAGGCGCTGGACTCGTTCCGGTTGGCGCTGGAATCCGGCCCGAGGTCGGGTTCGCAGGCGGGGTCGTCGATGTCGTCCCAGGCCGCGAGGGGCATCCAGCCCTCGCGCTGTGCGACGCGGCGGGCCAGGGAGCGGGCCTGGGGTGGGACACCGAACTGCTCAGGTGTATATGTGGCCAGGCGCCTGCAGCCGACCTTGACCTTGCGGGCGTTGCCGGCCGTGACGGCGGTAGCTCGGGCGAGGGCACCGAGGGGTCGGTTGTGGATGCCCATCTCTGGCCCGAGCACGGTGAAGGGCCAGCCGGCTGCAACGAGTCCCTGGATGCGGCGGCGGGTGCCAGTTGCGTCGATGCGGGCGCCGTCGGGGAGAGCGCAGTCTTCGGCGCGGACAGCGAGCAGGGCGTTGGCGGACTCGGTGCGGAGCCGGGCGGTTGGGCGCTTGCCGTTCACGCCGTAGAGGAGGCGGGCCAGGGTGGCGGTGGAGACACCTGCCGCAGAGGCGATGCTCGGGATGCTGGCTCCGTCGCGGCGCAGCGTTGCGATGTGTTGCCGGACAGGGGCGGCGTCTACGAGTGGGTGCCAGGTGCCGTATCCGATGCGGCGGTAGCGGGTGCGCTGATAGTCGAGTCCGGCCTGGTGACATGGTGTGCAGTTGCAGCTGAACCCTTTGTGTCGGTAGAGGCTGCCGTGCGGCGGGAGTGCCTTGGTGGTCATCAGTTCCCCCTTCCTGGGGTATTGCGGTGGCGGGCGGCAGGGCGTCGAAGAGCGCGTTCCAGTTCGGCGAGTTGCGGGTCGATGTCGACGGGGCGGGGGCGGCGGATCCAGGCGGCGAGCCGGCGGAGGAGGTTCATGCGACCACCTCGTGGATCTCGATGCCTGCTTGCTTGGCGAGGCGCATGCAGTTGCGTGTTCCGTAGTTGGGCTGGCCGGGTTCCGGGCAGGCGATCATGTAGTCGGGGCGGGGCTGCTTGGCGACCATGGCGGCGTTGCGGCGGGGGCCGGCGGCCGGGCAGTAGTCGGGCAGCGTTCCGGGGTGTGCGGTGTCGCCGGGCTTCTTTCGGCGCCGATGCCCGGAGTCGGTCGGGCAGTTGGGTACGCAGTGGTCCCAGTCGGCGGGCATGGGGTCTTCGGTGATGCCGTACCGGTTGCCGATGCTGTTGATCCAGTCAGATGCGGCTTGGTCGGCAGAGTGCTCGCCGGGGCAGGCGCCGTGGCGGACGACGACGGGCCCTTCGGCGATGTTGAAGGCGATGTCGGCGAGGGTGCCGGGGACGACTCCGGGCTCGGTGAGTTCTCGGGCGCCGGCCAGCAACAGGACGGTGACCTTCATGCGGCGGCCTTCCGCGGCCGGCGGGTCTCAGCTATGAGCAGGCCCTTGATCGACAACCTCCAGAGCGCGATGCGGTGGCCGTGGGTGGGGCCGCTGGTGGACGGCACCATCTGCCCGGTGTGTTCGATCAGGCCGGCGGTGCGGAGGCCGTTGATGGCGGCGCCGAGGTAGCCGTGGGCCAGCTCGGGCAGCAGCTCGCGCAGGTCGTTCGCCGAGAAGGTGTCGTTCGCCAGACCGAAGTGCCACACGGCCTGCTCGACCAGGAGCCTGTCCCAGTCGCCGGTGCGGGCGACGATGCTGTCGAGGGTGGTGTCCTTGTCGGCGGCGGCGAGACGCTCGGCCGGTGTGAGAGAACGAGGCATGGGGTTCTCCGATCGGGGGGATCCTGGAGGGTGGGCCGCCCGCACTGGCCGCGGGCGGCCCAGGCGCGTGCGGGCTAGTCGGTGGTGCCGGATTCGAGCTCAGGCCGCTGCGGGTACTCGGGTTTGACGTCGATTACGTCGGCCGTGGCGTCTGTGCGGACGGTGCCGTCGTGGGCCATCGCACGCGCCAACTGGGCGCTCTTCGGCAAGGCCTTGAAGTGGTTACGCAGGACGGTCTTCTTGGCCATCTCGTCGTAGTTGTCCCGCCACGCCGGGCTGTTCTTCGAGGGGAGCTTCTGGCGCCGCTCCTCAATCTCATCCGGGTACATGACCTTGAAGGTCCGGCCGCCGTTGATCAGGCGGGCCACGGAGTAGTAGGCGATGGCGCGGCCGCGAGGCCCCGTCGAGCAAGGGCGGTGAACGAGCCGCTCCTCCAGGCCTTCCTCGTGCTCGAAGTAGTCGTTCTCCCGGACAGTCTCGACCTTGATTGAGGACGCCATGGGGTGCTGGTAGAAGAGCGTCACCATGCCCTGGTAGCCAAGCTGAAACTCGGCCTGGCCCTTGCGCGGGACGATGTAGGCTTCCTGCGTCGGCGAGCCGGGCTCAAAGCCCAGCTGCGAGCAGGTCATGAGAGCGCCGAGGAACGACTGGGTGTCGCAGTTCGCCAGGTCGGGGTTCTTGCGGACCAGCGTCAGCGCGATGCGCGCCATACGGTCGGCGCTCATGTGCTTGGGCAGAGCGCGTTCCATCTCCGGCTTCATGCGCTCGATCTGCTGGGCCAGAGTCGGCTGCTGATCGGCTTCGTTCTGCTGGACGGTGCCGACGGTCTCGGCGCGGCGGGCGACGGCGTTGCGGGCTGCGCTGGTCACAGGGACTCCAGGTGGACGCGGAGGGTGCGGTAAGGGGTGGTGACGCGGTAGGCGTCGAGGTCGACCTCGGGGTGGTCGTCGGCGAGATCGCGCCAGTCGATGTGGCTGTTGTGGGAGTTGGCCCACGAGTAGGCGCGCTCGCCGCTGATGTGGACTTCGGTGGCGTCGCCGGCGATTTCCTTCAGTCGGTTCTCCGCGGCCTGTACGGCGAGCTCGGCGGCGGCGATCTGCTCCTTGGCGGTAGCCCGCTGCTTGAGGAGCGTCTCGACCTCGAAGGGGTCGGCGACGACTACCTCGCCGTTGCCGTGGGGGTGGAGGCGGTCGAGGAGCTTGCCGGTGGCGACAGACCCGTCGACGGGCGGAGGGGTGCGGTCCTGTACCCAGCCCCAGAATTCGGCGGCGATGGATACCAGGTGGTCGATCATTTCTTGGTCGCGGTCGAGTCGTTGGACGATGGTGCGCTGCCCGCCGATGAGCACGGCTGTGTAGGCGAACTGCCAGCCGGTGACGAACAGCTGCCACTGCACCTGGACTTGCACGTCGACAGGGACCTCGGCCACCCAGTCGTTGAGGGCGTAGCTGGAGCGGGTCTTGAGCTCCAACGCTCCCGTCTGACCATCCTCTTCGGTGGCCCGATCGAGGTTGACGAGCGCCCACGGAACGTCGGGGTGGCGCAGGGTGCCGGGGTTCTCGATGGCGGGCAGCCCGGTGATGTCCGCGAACCGGGCGGCGACGACGGGTTCGAGGAGGTGCCCCATGAGAGCGGCCTCGTCGAGTGCCGGGTTGTTCTCGCGGGGCGCCGGGTTGCCGGTCTTGGCGTGGTAGATGGCGAGGGGGCTGGTGTAGGGGTTGAGGCCGCAGATCGCCGCGATGTCGGATCCGCCGAGGCCGGTGGCCCGGGTCGCGTGCCAGTCCTCAGGGCTGGCGTCGGCCGGCAACGCGACCGTGGCGCCGGACGGATAGGTGAGTGCGGGCATGGCTGCCTTTCGGGGTGAGGCGGGTCAGCAGAATTCGAGGGGCTCGCCGGCGCGGGCAGCGGCTTCCATGCCTTCAGCCAGGAGGAGGCCGTTGCTGCGGTTGAGGCTGGCCTCGGGGCTCAGCTCCCAGGTAGAGGTCTCAGCCGGCCACAGCTCGTCGACAACCTGGCGGAGGCGGACCGCGACGATGGCGCAGTCGGCGGGGCTCATGTCGCCGTCGCAGTCGGAGTGGTCGAGCAGCGGCTTGAGAGGCGTGGACACTGTCTCCCACGGCTTGCCGCCCTCCCGAAATCCCCGCATGGCGTCGAGGTCAATGCCTTCGAAGAGGGCAAGCGCCGTGCGGAAACGGTTAAAGCCGGTGTAGCTCCAGTGCGCTTCGGTGTGCGAGAAGTCGATTCCCATGTCGTGTTCTCCTTGGTGGTGGCCGCCCCGCACTGCCCGCGGGGCGGCCGGCGGTTCAAAGGCGGACGGGCATGACGAGGTAGCGGTAGTCGCTGTCGTCGTCGACTGCGTGGAGCAGGGCCGGCTTGACGTTGCTGGTGAGTCCGATGCGGACGTTGTCGGTGCCGATGGCCTGGAGCCCGTCGAGGAGGTTGGCGGGCAGGAACGCCATCTGGATGGCCGGGCCGTCGAGGTGCTGCCCGTCGACGACGTCCATGGCGACGGCGCCGGTGTCCTCACCCGCCGCGCGGACGGAGATTTCGTCGCTGCCGAATCCGATGAAGATCTTCGGCTTGCGGTCGGTGGCCACCAGGCAGGCGCGTTTGGCGGCGGCCACCAGCTGGTCGACGGGGACGATGGCCTCGGTGACGAATTCGTCGGGGATGAACTGGTGCGGGTCCTTGCGACCCTGCTCGTCGATGCGGACCAGGGTCGTGTAGCGGGTGTCGTCGCTCAGGCCCGCCGTCTTGCCGTTGAGGGTGAGGCCCAGGTCTCCGGTGGCGTTCATGCCCTTCACGGCGTCGGCGAGGGTCCGGGCCGGGACGAGTGCACCGATCTCGCTGCGGTCGCCGTTGGTCGACGTCC
Organism: Streptomyces sp. NPDC026575; assembly: GCF_055567415.1. Lineage (NCBI taxonomy): Bacteria > Bacillati > Actinomycetota > Actinomycetes > Kitasatosporales > Streptomycetaceae > Streptomyces > Streptomyces sp. NPDC026575. The sequence goes on along the minus strand of NZ_JBVHQM010000054.1, from coordinate 3,425 downwards.
AGGCGATGCTGCGTTCAGCCATGCGGTACCGGTCGGTGGCCCACACGGTGAGCCGGTCGCCTTCGGCGGTGAGCTGGATGCCGCCGCGCCACGGTTCGGCGGCCACGGTGGGGTCGGTGGCAATCGCGACTTGGCGGACGGCCTCGGCGAACTCCTCCCCAGCCACGGTCCCGTCAGCGGCCGGCCGTTCAGCGATGGCCGGATAGTCGGCTTCCGGTAGGAGCGTCAGCATGAACCGGTCGCGGTCGGCGGACAGGGTTGCCCGGCCGCCGTCGACGGTGATGTCGATGAGGTCGGATCGGTAGGTGGCGATGACCTGGGCGGCGAGCTTGCCGGAGATGACGATGCGGCCGGGCTCGAGGATGTCGGCGGACAGGGTGCTGTGGGTGGTGACGTTCCAGTCGACGCCGGCAATGGTCAGATGGCCGTCGCCGGCTTCGAGGAGGAGTCCGGCGCGGGCCGGCACGGTGGGCTTGGCTGCGAGGTGGCTGGCCGACCACGAGGTGGCGTCGGCCAGAGCACGCCGCGGAACGCGGACCTTCATCAGGCGGCGCTCCGCATCTCGTCGGAGTCGAACGGCAGCTGCTCGGCTTGCGGGGCGGTGGCGGGTTCGTCGGTGGCGGGCACCTCGACAAGCGTCGGGGCGGTGATCGGCCAGTCGCCGAGGAGCCGGCCGGTGCCGACGACTACGTCGTCGGGGAAGAGCTGGTCGGAGGCGGAAGAAGGCATGGCTGTCCCTTCAGAGGTGGTGCGGTGGGTGTGTCAGGCGGCGTCGGGGCCGCGCTGTTGGAGCGGGATGACGCGGGCGACCGGGCGCTTGAGGCCGGCGAGTTCGCGGCGGAGACGCTCGTTTTCGGCGGCCCGCTCCTGGTTCTGGCGGTCGATGCAGGCGTTGACGCGGCCGACCTCGGTGGCCCAGTCGATGGCCTGCTCAAGCCGCCCGAGGAGGCGGGCGCGCTCCACGTTGTGCTGCTCGATGACCGTCACGGCGGCGAGGCGCCATTCGAGTTCGACCTTCGCCTGCGCGCGCAGCTCGGTGTTGGCTGCCCGCACGTCGGCGATCTCCCCGTCGAGGCTGTGCAGCCCCTGCTCCAGGCGCGTGTTCTCCTGGCGGGCCTCGGCGAGCTGGCGGCGGAGGCGGAGGATGTAGCGGATGGTCACTGGTCCTCCTCTCGGTGGGTGCCTTGCTGGCTGGCCGGCGCGTCGCTGGCGTCGAGCCGCTTGCAGTACGCCTCGTAGGACTCGGTGAGCCCGTCGGCGATCGACCGGGCGAAGTCGGGGTCGACGGCCCGCGGCGTCTGGGCCTTCATGCCGTCACCGCCAGGACTCGGGCCGGCGGGGCGTCCTGCCGGTGGTGCAGGGTGAGGACGACGGTGATGCCGTCCCGGGTGACGTGGCCGGAGGTGACCTGGCCGCCGAAGTCGATCCGGCGGGTGGCCACGGTGTCGATGCCGAGGGCTCGCTGCCACTGTCCGAAGCCGGCCGCGTCGCCGTGCAGGACCACGTCGACGGTCAGTTCGGCCACCAGGCTGATCTGCCGGTGCACGTGAACCTCAGCCGCCGGCAGGTGCGGGTGCGACTCCCCCACGTCGGCGATGAGCCGCAGGCCGCGGGCCTGGTCGAAAGCGGTCAGAGACATGGCGCCTCCCGAGCGGGTGAGGGTGAGGGTGAGCACGGCGGTCACGAGACGCCACCCTTGGGTGCGTCGGCCATGCGGCGCAGTTCGTCACAGATCGCAGTGCTCATCGTGTGCGGGCCAATCAGCCCGGCCGCCTTCATGTCCTTCAGGCTTGAGAACCGCCCAGGGAACTGGCCCGCCACGGCGGCAGCCTCACGCAACACCTCGGTGCGTGGGGCGTACCCGGCGCGGCTCAGTGCCTCGGCCAGGTGCTCGGCGAGGTGCTGCCGCATCTGTGCGTGCTGGAGGCTGGAGAGTTGCGCGGTGAGCTGGAACGAGGCGATCGCCTCGTACACCGTCCCCTGCAGAGCCTGGTCGCTCATGCCGACACCGCCTTACGGGCGGGCTCGGCGAGGGGCTGCAGGCCGTAGCGGCGGACCCGGTCGTATCGGGCGATGCCCCACTGGATCGCGTGGCAGGCCCACAGGAAGCTGGAGTCGTAGTCGTGGAAGCTGAACTCCCACGTGTCCTCGAAGGTGAAGCCCTTGTACTCGAAGGACTCCAGCAGCTTGCGGGCCTCGTCCTCGTCGAACAGGTCCTGGTCGAGGATGTCGGCGCGGATGGCCTTGCCGAGCCCGCGCGGTGTGGCTTCGCACTGGACGGCGGACACGAACAGCTCGCGCACGATCTGCCGGAATGCCTCCTCGGAGAACGACTTGACGGAGCTTCGCCCACCACCGAGCTTCTCGGCCCAGTAGTGCGGGTTGATGCCCCACCGTCGGTCGGCCCGGAAGAACTCGAACATGTCGGGCAGCCGGTTGAAGACATAGTCATCACCGACGTCGCCGCAGATGGCCAGCCGACCCGGCCAAGTGATCAGGTCGAACCAGTACTCGCCGTAGCCGCGAGGGTTGCTGGTGAACCGCAGGTGCCGGTACAGGCCGTCGTCGTGGAGGACGGTCATGTGGTGCTGGGCGGTGTCGCGGGCGAAGCGAGCCGCGATCTCCGGGTAGTCGTCAGCCACGGTCGGTCTCCTTCACTGCGGCTTGGGCGCCGACCTTGCAGGGCCACGGCTCGGCGTGCGTGACCGTCTCGTACTCATCGGGCTCGGCGTCGAACGTCGAGTGCGTGGCACACGCCGTCTCCTCGCGAACGTCGTCGCAGTAGTCCTCGCCGGGGGCGATGTCGTGGTCGCAGTCACGCGTCAGGCAGTAGCCCTCCCCGGCAACGATCTGTACCGGCTGGCAGGCGGGTTCGGGCTTCGGGCGGTCAGCCACGGTCAGCATCCTTCGGGGTCTCGAACTGGGCGAGCCACTCGGGGTAGTCCTCGTTCTTGGCGACCCGGACCTCCGGGTGCTGCACGAGGAAGATGGACATCGAGGTCGCGGACACCGCCGCGTCGGAGTGGGTCGGGTCAGCGAGGAGACGCTCCCGAACCTCAATCAGCACGTCGGCGGCTACGGTCTTCCTCGCAGACGGGGTCGCGGTCGCCATCAGTGCTCAATCCCCTCAAGCAGAGAGGTGCGGGCCTGGTTCCGGGCCTGCTCCAGCAGGGACGTCAGCTCGGCGACCCGGGCCTGCAGCAGACGGAACTCGACCGGCCGGGAGGCGCACGCAGCCAGGGCGACGGTGACGCCGCAGGACTGGCACCAGACGGCGTCACGGGCGCCGCCCTCCAGCAGGCTCTCGCCGTGTGTCCAGACGGCCCACACGTGGCACTGCGGGCACTCGTACTCGACGGCCGCATCACGCCGAACCGCGGTGGCCAGCAGGCCGGCCGCCTGCAGCTCCATGACGATCGCGGTGG
>NZ_JBVHQM010000053.1:0-22368 GCF_055567415.1 Streptomyces sp. NPDC026575 | reverse complement strand
CGTGGCTGAACTTCTACAACACTCGACGCCGACACACCGCGCTCGCAGGACAGCCCCCGATCAGCCGACTGTCACCAAGGTCATGACTGAGTACAGCTAGGTCCGGGCCCGAAGGCACGCCCTGGCCGCCCCGTATGACGGCAGATCAGATACGACCGACGGCTCCCGTGGTGCTCCACTGCCACGGGAGCCGCCGTATGTCCGGTTTATGACGACTGGCCGCGACGCTTCTTGTGGCATCCCGCACAAAAAAGCGGTTCTGTTTGGCGATCGAAAGTTGCCCCGATTAGCGTCGGTCCGGCTGTTCGTCACAACTCCGCCACAACAGTGGCACCGGGCAGTCATCGCCGAGTCCCCGTACGGCGCGAGCCAGGGGAGCCGGGGACCCACACGTCCCTGGGGTGAATCGGACCCCTCTCCGGAGGAGCCCGTAGGAGACCTTCCTGCTCCGAACCCGTCAGCTAACCCGGTAGGCGAGAAGGAAGGAAAGGACAAGCCAGTACATGGCGTTCATACGTGCCACCGGGAAGCACCGTCGTGCGAGCCGCACCGCCCGCTCGACCCGCAACATCGCAGGCATAGCCACCCTCGCGGCCTCCGGCGTTGTCGCCTCGGTGGCCTCGCCGGCGCTGGCCGCCACGGACGAGGCGCGTACCCAGGACACCGGTCTGCAGCAGGCGGTCGTCCTCGGTGACGAGCTCGCCAACCGCATCGAGGCCCAGGCCGACGCGCAGCAGGCCGACGCCGAGGCCGCCGCCGCGCGGGCGAAGGCCGAAGCCGTCGCCAAGAAGCAGGCCGAGGAGGCCCAGCGCCGCGCCGAGGCCGCCAGGAAGAAGGCCAAGGCCGAGCGCGAGGCCAAGGAGCGCGCCGCCCGCGAGGCCGAGCGCAAGCGCCTCAACACCTTCGTCGCCCCGATCGACGGCTCCTACGTGTCCACCGCCTACAAGGCGTCCAGCGGCCTGTGGTCCTCCGGCAGCCACACCGGCATCGACTTCCACGCCGCCTCCGGGACCTCCGTCCACGCCGTCGGCGCGGGCACCGTCGTCGAGGCCGGCTGGGGCGGTTCGTACGGCAACAACGTCGTGATCAAGATGAACGACGGCACGTACACCCAGTACGGCCACCTGTCGTCGATCTCCGTCTCGGTCGGCGAGAGCGTCACCCCGGGCAAGCAGATCGGGCTCTCCGGTGCCACCGGCAACGTCACCGGCCCGCACCTGCACTTCGAGGCCCGCACCACCCCCGACTACGGCTCGGACATCGACCCGATCGCGTATCTGCGCGCGCACGGCGTCAGCGTCTGATCCACCGCGGCCGCCTCCGCATCGCCCGACGCCGCACCGCTGCATCGGCCGACACGCCGCTTCACCCGACGCCGGAACCGTCCATTGGCCAAAAAATATCCATGGATAACCGGAGCCCGTCGGAAAAGCCGTCCCGGTCGAATAGAGTCACGGAAATGCCGCCAACCGGCGGCGTTTCCAGTGGATTACGGCGGAGGCACGGACGATGCGAGGCCATATTTCCGCGCATGCGGTGTGCACGGCGATTCGCGAGGACATTGTCTCCGGTGCGCTGGCGCCGGGGAGCCGGCTGATCGAGGAGATCCTGGCGGCGCGTTACGGCGTCTCCCGGGTGCCGGTCCGCGAAGCGCTGCGCACCCTGCAGTCGGAGGGCTTTGTCACCACCCGCCACCACGCGGGCGCCTGTGTCGCCGAGCCCACCGAGCAGGAGGCCGCCGACCTGCTCGACATCCGCGCGCTGCTGGAGCCGCTGGGCGCTGCCCGCGCGGCCGCCCGCCGCAGCCCGGCCCATCTGAAGGTGCTGCGCGGCCTGGTGCGGCTCGGACGTGAGCGGGCCCGCCACGGCAACCCCGCGGACCTGCGCCAATTGGACGGCTGGTTCCACGAGACGCTCGCCCAGGCGGCCGGCAGCCCCAGCCTGACCGCGCTGCTGACCCAGCTGCGGCGCAAGATCGAGTGGATGTACGCGGTGGAGCCGCCGACCAGGGCCGGCGAGTCCTGGGACGATCACGGCGCGGTGCTGGACGCGGTGGCCCGGGGAGACGCGGAACGCGCCCGCACCCTGATGGCGGCCCATATCGAGCGTTCGCTTCCGGTGTACCGGCTCCGGCGCCCGGCCGAGGCCGAGGTGAGGGATCCGAAACGGCCCGTCAACACAGCACGCGCCCGCTCTTAACAAGGGCCCCGTATACAAAGAGGTGGGCAGGGGGAATAGCGCGCGGGGGAATGGGCGCGAAGGCCGCACGGCGGCTTTTCGTAGCGCGCCGCTAATCCAGTGCGGCTATTCCAGTGCCGGTATTGTGGTTCGCCGTCCACCCGTGTTCGGAATTCCTGGGAGTCCGCGTCGGGCGCTGAACCGTACGGCCTTTTCCGGAGAACGGATCCAGTGGCGGTGCGGCGGTGAGGAGTTTTCGGGCGGGAAGCCTGGCCGGGAAAGAATGCGACCGCAGCGAAACGGCCCCGCCGCGGCGACCGGGTTCCGGTCTCCGCGGCGGGGCCGCCGCATGTACAGGGTCCTGGGGGACTCAGACGGTCTCGGGGAGCTCCTCAAGACCCTCGGCCACGAGCTTCGCCAGGCGGTCGAGCGCGGCCTCGGCGCCCTCGGCGTCGGAGGCCAGCACGATCTCCTCGCCACCCTGGGCGCCCAGGCCCAGGACCGCGAGCATGGAGGCCGCGTTCACGGGGTTGCCATCAGCCTTGGCGATCGTCATCGGGACGCCGGAGGCGGTGGCCGCACGGACGAAGATCGACGCGGGGCGGGCGTGCAGGCCCTCGGCCCAACCGACATTGACGCGGCGCTCAGCCATGGTGTTGCCCTTCAAAGTCGTGACTGTTGTCTAGACCATTCTCGCACGCTGTCGGGAGTGCTCCGGCAGCCCTGAGTCCTGCCCCGAGCGTACGCGGGAGGGCCGGTTGTCAGTGCCCGGTCGTACTCTGTCCGCATGCAGAAGCCGCCGGATCATGCATACCCGACCCACTGGGAAGCCGACGTGGTGCTGCGCGACGGCGGCACGGCGCGGATCCGCCCCATCACCCCCGATGACGCCGAGCGGCTGGTCTCCTTCTACGAACAGGTCTCGGACGAGTCGAAGTACTACCGCTTCTTCGCCCCCTACCCGCGGCTGTCCGACCGCGATGTGCACCGCTTCACCCACCACGACTACGTCGACCGCGTCGGGCTGGCCGCCATGGTCGGCGGTGAGTTCATCGCCACCGTCCGGTACGACCGGATCAACGACCAGGGGCTGCCCGCCAAGGACCCCGAGGACGACCAGGCCGAGGTCGCCTTCCTCGTCCAGGACGCCCATCAGGGGCGCGGGGTGGCCTCCGCCCTCCTGGAGCACATCGCGGCGGTCGCCCGTGAGCGCGGCATCAGGCGGTTCGCCGCCGAGGTGCTGCCCGCCAACTCCAAAATGATCAAGGTCTTCACGGACGCCGGGTACACCCAGAAGCGGACGTTCGAAGACGGCGTGGTCCGGCTGGAGTTCGACCTGGAACCCACCGAGCAGTCCGTGGCCGTGATGCGCGGCCGCGAGCAGCGCGCCGAAGCCCGCTCCGTGCAGCGGCTGCTGGCCCCGGGCTCGGTCGCCGTCATCGGGACCGGCCGCGCCCCCGGCGGCATCGGGCGCACCGCCCTGCGCAACATCCTCACCTGCGGTTTCACGGGGCGGGTGCACGCCGTCAACCACGCCTTCCCCCAGGACATGCGGCGGCTCGACCCCGAAGGGGTGCCGGCGGTCCGTGCGCTCGCAGAGATCCCCGAGCCGGTCGACCTCGCGGTCATCGCCGTCCCCGCCGACAGCGTCCCCGACGTCGTCCGGGACTGCGGCGAACACGGCGTCCAGGGGGTGCTCATCCTGTCCTCCGGCTACGCCGAGTCGGGCCCCGAGGGCAGGGAGCGGCAGCGCGCCCTGCTCCGCCAGGCCCGTTCGTACGGCATGCGGCTCATCGGGCCGAACGCCTTCGGCCTGATCAACACCTCCGCCGACGTCCGGCTCAATGCCTCCCTCGCCCCCCGGATGCCCGGCTCCGGCCACATCGGCCTGTTCACCCAGTCCGGTGCCATCGGCATCGCCCTGCTCAGCGGACTGCATGCGCGCGGCCCCGGCGACGGCGGAATCGCCGGCATCTCCGCCTTCGTCTCGGCCGGCAACCGCGCCGACGTCTCGGGCAACGACCTGCTCCAGTACTGGTACGACGACCCGGACACCGATGTCGTGATCCTCTATCTGGAGTCCATCGGCAACCCCCGCAAGTTCGCCCGGCTCGCCCGCCGCACCGCCGCCGTCAAACCGGTCGTGGTCGCCAAGGGAGCCCGGCACAACGGCACCGCCCCGCTCGGCCACGCCGTACCCACCGTCCGCGTCCCCGACAGCACCGTCGCCGCCCTGATGCGGCAGGCCGGGGTGATCCGCGTCGACACGGTCACCGAACTGATCGACGCCGGGCTGCTGCTGGCCTCGCAGCCGCTGCCGGCCGGCCCCCGCATCGCCATCCTCGGCAACTCCGAGTCGCTGGCGCTGCTGGCCTACGACGCCTGCCTGACCGAGCGGCTGCGTCCGCTGCGCCCCCGAGTGCTGCCCTCCGCGGCCGCACCGGAGGACTTCCGCGCGGCGCTCGCCGAGACGCTCGCGGCCGATGGCTGCGACGCCGTGATCGTCACGGCCATCCCCTGGGTGGGGGAGCAGGACGGCGCCTCCCCGGGCGCCGGTGAGGGCATCGCGCTCGCCGCCGCCCTGCGGAGCGCGGCCGCGGCCCATCCGCACAAGCCCGTCACCGTCGTCCACCTGGCGATGGACGACCTGGCCGAGACGCTGGCGGCACCGCAGGCACCGCAGGCGCCCCCCGAGCCCCATGAGCCCCAGGCATCCGCCGCCCCCGCCGCCCCGGCTGCCGGCCCGCAGGCCCCGTCGCCCGACTTCGCCCCGGCCGAGCCCCGCCCCGCACCGGCCTCGTCGAACCCGCCGTTCCCCCCGGCTCCGCCCGCCCCGCCGGTCCCGCCCGCCCCGCCGGTCCCGCCCGCCCCGCCGGTCCCACCGTTTCCACCCGCCCCGCCACACCGGACGGCCGCCGCCCGCCCCCCGATCCCTCCCGGCCCGCCGCCGTCCGCCCGCACCGCACCGCCGCCGCCCACCCGCGACGCCGAGCCCGAGGCCGCGCCCCGCACCGCCCCTCTGCGTATCCCCGCCTACCCTGCCGCGGAGCGCGCCGTACGCTCCCTCGCCGAGGCGGTCCGCTACGCCGCCTGGCGCCGCGAGGCCGCCGAGCCGGGCCGGGTGCCGGAGTACGACGACATCCAGGAGGCGGCGGCCGGCGCCGACATCGAGCGCCTCCTCGACCGCCTCGCCCCCGACGTCCCCAGCGGCCGCTCCGTCCCGGTGCCGCCCGAGGACGCCGCCGCCCTGCTCGCCCGCTACGGCATCCACACCCGCCCCGTCCTGCCGGCCCCCGACCCGGACAAGGCCGTGCGCGCGGCCGCCCGCCTCGGCTACCCGGTGGCCCTCAAGACCACCGCTCCCCATCTACGCCACCGCTCCGATCTCGGCGGGGTCCGCCTGGACATCGCGAGCAAGTCCGAACTCCGCCGTACCTACGCCGAATTGACCGACTTCCTCGGCTCTCCCGAGGAGCTGCGCCCGGTCGTCCAGGCCATGGTGCCGCGCGGCGTCGACACGGTCATCCGCGCCGCGATCGACCCCGCCGCCGGCGCCGTCCTCTCCTTCGGCCTGGCCGGCGCCCCCTCCCAGCTGCTCGGCGATATCGCGCACCGCCTCATCCCCGCCACCGACAAGGAGGTCGCCGAGCAGATCCGCTCGATCCGCGCCGCCCCGCTGCTGTTCGGCTGGCGGGGCTCCCAGCCCGTCGACACCGCCGCGCTGGCGGAGCTGCTGCTGCGGGTCTCCCGGCTCGTCGACGACCACCCCGAGGTCGTCGGCGTGGACCTCGAACCGGTCGTGGTCGCCCCGCAGGGCCTCTCCGTCCTGGGGGCCGCCGTCCGTCTGGCCCGGCCCCCCGCCACCACCGACCTCGGCCCCCGCCGCCTGCCCGCGTACTGAGCGGCCCCTCGCCCCCACTGGGCCCGTGGCGCCCGGCAGGCCCCGTAGGATGGACCCCATGGCGAAGACCGGTACGACGACCCAGGGGCTGCGCGCGGCGATCGAGCGCAGTGGCTACTACCCGACGCTCGTGGCCGAGGCGGTGCAGGCAGCAGTCGGCAGTGAGCCGGTGGTGTCGTACCTCGTCCATCAGGAGACGACCTTCGACGCCAACGAGGTCCGCCGCCATGTCACGGTCCTGGTCCTGACCGGCACCCGCTTCATCGTCAGCCACACCGACGAGCAGGCCGCCGACGCCACCTCCCCCTCGCCGTACGCCACCACGTCCACCGAGTCCGTCAAGCTGGGCCGGATCTCCTCCGTGGTGCTCAGCCGCGTGGTCGCCAACCCCGAGTCCTACACCCCGGGCCAGCTGCCCCGCGAGGTCGTGCTGACCATCGGCTGGGGTGCCGTCGCGCGCCTGGACCTGGAGCCTGCGGCCTGCGGCGACCCCAACTGCGAGGCGGACCACGGCTACACCGGCTCCTCCACCGCCGACGACCTCTCGCTGCGGGTCAGCGAGGCCGGTGACGGTCCGGACTCGGTCCGTGAGACGCTCGCCTTCGCCCAGGCGCTCTCCGAGGCCACCGCGGCCACCACGAACCCGCGCTGATGGTCGACATCGCCCCCGTCTGGCCGGAACCCGAACCGCTCGACCCGCTCTGCGCCCCGGTACCCCTCTACGGCACCGGCTCACTCGCCGATCTGCTGCCCACCGCCGCCGCGGGCCTCGGTGTTCCCGGCCTCGCCTCGACCATGGAGCTGGCCCCCGCCGACCGGGTCTGCGTCTTCCTGATCGACGGCCTGGGCTGGGAGCTGCTGCGGGCCCACCCGGAGGAGGCGCCGTTCCTCACCTCGCTCCTGGGCACGTCGTTCAACGGCAGCGGCCGCCCGCTCACCGCGGGCTTCCCCTCCACCACCGCCACCTCGCTCGCCTCGGTCGGCACCGGCCTGCCACCGGGCGCCCACGGCCTGCCCGGATACACCTGCGAGGACCCGGCGACCGGCGCCCTGATGAACCAGCTGCGCTGGTACCCGTGGACCGACCCGTATGTCTGGCAGCCGTATCCGACGGTCTTCCAGCTCGCGGACGCCGCCGGCGTCCGCACCTGCCAGGTCTCGGCGCCGAACTTCGAGCAGACTCCGCTCACCAAGGTCGCGCTCAGCGGCGGCACCTTCCACGGCCGGCTCTCCGGTGAGGACCGGATGGACCTCGCAGCCGAGCAGCTCGCCGCCGGCGACCGCTCGCTGGTCTATACCTACTACTCTGAGGTCGACGGCAAGGGGCACCGCTACGGTGTCGACTCCGACGCCTGGCGTGGCCAGTTGATGTACGTCGACCGGCTCGCCCAGCGGCTGGCCGAGCAGCTGCCGCCGCGCAGCGCCCTCTACGTCACCGCCGACCACGGCATGATCGACATCCCCTTCGACCCCGAGTCCCGGATCGACTTCGACGAGGACTGGGAACTGCGCGCCGGCGTACGCCTGTTGGGCGGCGAGGGCCGGGCCCGGCATGTCTACGCACACCAGGGCGCGGCGGCCGATGTGCTCGCCGTATGGCGCGAGGTGGTCGGCGAGCAGATGTGGGTCGCGAGCCGCGAAGAGGCCATCGCGGCCGGGTGGTTCGGGCCGCATGTCGACGACCGGGTGCGGGGGCGGATCGGTGATGTCGTCGCGGCCGCACACGCCGACATGGTGATCATCGCGAGCGAACGAGAGCCCCGTGAATCGGAGATGGTCGGGATGCACGGCTCGATGACCCCCATGGAGCAGCTGGTGCCGCTCCTGGAAGTCCGTACCTGACCCGCACTTCCGCACCACCCCGTACCCGACCCGCACGCCCGACGGCGCCGCCCGCGGCCCGCGCCCGCTGCGACGCCTCCGACCCGACGCGAAAGGCCACCCCCACAGCCGTGTCCGAATTGGTATTTTTCTCCGGAACCATGGATTGCGGGAAGAGCACTCTGGCCCTGCAGATCGGGCACAATCGCTCGGCCCGGGGCCTGCAAGGAGTGATCTTCACCCGCGACGACCGGGCGGGCGAGGGCCGGCTGTCGTCGCGGCTGGGCCTGGTGACCGACGCGGTGGAGGCCGACGAGGGGATGGATCTCTACGCCTACCTCGTCGAACACCTCTCCCAAGGAGGCCGGGCGGACTACGTCATCGTCGACGAGGCCCAGTTCCTCGCCACCGAGCAGATAGACCAGCTCGCGCGGATCGTCGACGATCTCGACCTGGACGTCTTCGCGTTCGGGATCACCACCGACTTCCGGACACATCTGTTCCCCGGCTCCCGGCGCCTGATCGAACTGGCCGACCGCATCGAGTCGCTGCAGGTCGAAGCGCTGTGCTGGTGCGGTGCGCGGGCCACGCACAACGCCCGCACGGTGGGCGGCGAGATGGTGGTCGAGGGCGCCCAGGTGGTGGTGGGCGACGTCGACCAGTCGATGGGGGAAGTGGGTTACGAGGTGCTGTGCCGGCGCCACCATCTGCGCCGGATGACCAGTGCGACGGCCCGGGCCGGTGCGCTGTCGCCGGACGTCCTGCCGGTGTCGGCCGACGCTCCCGGATAGGCCGCGGCGAACGTCAACGCGCGGCCGCCCACATCACCCCTGCGCGTCATCGCACGGACTGACCGGTGAACGCGGGCGCTGGTCAATCAGTGCCCCCAGGGGCCTGTTCGGTTGCCCGCACCGCCCCCGGAAGCGGCGCCCCGCTCAGCCCGGCGCGGAAGACGGTCTGCCCGCCCTGTACTCCGGTGACCTGGACCGCGAGCGGTCCGGCCTCGGAGCGGGGCAGCAACTCGGTCTCGATCCAGCAGGGTTCGTCGAACTCGACATAGCGCGCGAAGCTGGTGGTGATGACGGCGGGGGCGAACCCGGCGGGCGCAATGGTCGCGTGGGCGGCCTGGTAGGCGGCCTCCAGCAGCGCCAGGCCCGGTACATGGTCGACCGGGTGGTCGAAGAGCAGCGTGTTGCCGGTGTCGTTGCGCAGCTGCCAGCGCCGCGGACGATCGCTCGCCGCGAGCACCACATCGGCCGCGCTGGACCGTCCGACCAGCTCGGGGGCGACCGGCGCGGGGAGCGTCCAGCTTCCCCAGTCCACGCCGAGGTGCGCGCCGCGCAGCCGCCGGTACGCCGCCGGCGAGGACCATGCGCATCCGAAGTCCGCGTGCGCCACCGTGGTCCGGCCCTGACGGAGGTGGAGCCTCATGTCCAGCGCCCTGCCGACGCATCCGCTGGGTCCGGTGCCCGAGACCGTGACATCGATGTCCAGATCCGTGGGCCGGTTCTGCGGAAGGCGGAATTCCGGATTGACGGTGAAGTTGAAGTCGTGCAACAACATCTGATGGGACAGCGGCACGCCGTACTCGGCATGGGTGATGACCAGACCGCTCTGCCGGATTGTCTGGGCGAGCACCCGGGGGTCGCACGGCCGCCCGCCGCGGACGGCGGGCCACTGGGCGGTGAGTGAGAATTCGCCGGATCCGCGACTGTTCCAGCCGGTGACGAAGACCCTGTCCGAGTTCTTGAGGTGAGCGTATTCCTGGAGATTCCCGGACGTTGCGGCGGACGGGGCGCCGGAGGAGTCACCGGACCGAAGCGGGGACCTGCGGTCATGTTGCGGCGTGGCTATGCGTGCAGCGGCTTCGGCCATCAAGTCCCCCTGGGTGCGGCCCATCTGACAGAAGTTGACGCTGATAAAATAAACCGGGTCCGCGGTCTTTTTCAACATAGCCGTAAATACTTGGCACGGGAGACATGAGTTGGCGAAACAGGAACGGGCGATCCGGACGCGCAGGGCCTGCCTGGTGGCCGCCGCAGAGATTTTCAACGAATGCGGCTACGAGGCCGCGACGATCGCCGCCATCATCGACCGCGCCCAACTCACCCGCGGGGCGCTGTACTTCCACTTCACCTCGAAGGAGGAGCTGGCGCGCGGGGTGCTCGCCGAGGCGGTGACCACCGAGGGGCTGGTGCCGCAACCCCTCAAACTCCAGGAGTGGGCGGACATAGCGCTTCTGCTGGCCCACCGGTTGCCCAGAGAGCCGCTGCTCAGCGCCTCCATACGGCTGTCCGTCGACTCCAAGGCCCGCGGTATGTTCGGCACCCGCTGGCCCGACTGGATCGAGCTGGTCGGCAAGGTACTCCTGGAGGCCAAGGAGCGCGGGGAGCTTTTACCGCATGTCGATCCGGCCGACACGGCCCGGCTGTTCGTCGGGGCCTGGACGGGCGTCCAGCTCGTGTCCGAGGTCATGCCGGAAGGCCGGGACCTGTCCCGCGAAATCTCCCGGTTGCTGGAGCTGATACTCCCCAATATCGCCGTCCCCGGCGTGCTGGCTCGACTGGACACCTCGCCCTTCCGAGCCGAACGCCTCCTGGGGGCGGACCGTTCCACCGCGGTCTCGTAAGCAGCGCGCATCTCCGCGCCGATGAATGCCGGCCCGGGCATTACCGGGTCAGCCCCGGCCCCCGCCCACCAACAAGTGGACCGTCCGGTATGTTTTGGCTCGGCGGTGCGCTCCTCGGGCTTGAAATCCCTTTTCGTCGACGGTTTTGTCGCCGATGTGTACCGAATTCCGGAGAACCCCCCGCGAGAAACAGGCCGGGTGGTTTCCCGGGGCATTCGGAAAACGCACCAAATGTGCACCGAGCGCACGTCGGCGCCCGCGCCGCAGAGGGAATGCGTCCCGCACGCTCGGCCGTCCGCGGAAATGCGGGGCGCACCCGCGCCGGGGCGCGGTGCGGGGCGAGCGGTGGGGCTCAATCCCGTTCGACGATGCTGAAGACCGCGCCCTCGGTGTCGGCGACCGTCGCCTGGCGGCCGTGGAGTGCGTCGTGGGCCGGCTGGAGCACGTGGCCGCCCAGGTCGGTGACCCGGCGGGCGGCCGCGTCCGCATGGGGCACGGCGAAGTACGTCATCCAGTGCGGGCCCCGGTCACGGGGCAGTGCGTTGCCCACGCCGTGGATGCCGGCCACCGCCTGGCCCTTGAGGTGCAGCGTCAGATAGTCGGCGGCGGGCGGGTCGGACGGGGGCGAGGGCTCCGCCTCGAAGCCGAAGACATGCTCGTAGAACGGGCCGACGGACTCGGTGTCCTGGGTGACCAACTCGTTCCACACCGGAGTACCCGGTTCGCCGGTGGCCGCGGTGCCCATCATCGACTTGCCCTGCCAGATGCCGAAGATCGCGCCCTGCGGGTCGGATGCGATCGCCATCCGCCCCGCGTCATCGTCCGCGTCCAGCGGCCCGACGCCCACCGTCCCTCCGCAGCAACGAATCTGCTCCGCGGTCACATCCGCGTCGTCGCTGGCCAGATAGGTCGTCCAGGCGACCGGCAGATTGCGGTCGGGCGCCAGCTCGCCGAGCCCGGCGACCTCCCTGCCGTCGAGGAAGGCCCGGGAGTACGGACCGAAGTGCTGCGGCCCCGGGCGGAACTCCCAGCCGAACAGCGCGCCGTAGAACTCCTGCGTCACGGGCAGGCTGTGGGCCAGGAGGCTCACCCAGCAGGGCGCGCCGGGCATCCGCCGAGTCGCGGCCTCGGTCGTCATTGTCACTCTCTCCTCGGAGCGTCGGTGTGCGGACCATGTGCGGTACGTGCGGTACGTGCGGTACCGGCGCGGGTCCAGAGCAGATGCTCGCACCCGGTGACCTGGTGTGCGCCTCGGCCGCGCCGTCCGTGGCGCGTTCGCGAGGGAGAATGCCCGTTTTGGTGTTTCCCATCCGTTTCGGCGACGTTACGGCAGGCGGTAACTGCGCCATACGGAGGGTGGGCACCCGCCTTCTGTACGTAGTCATCGCTACGCAAGGATGAGTCCCATGAATGCCATCATCACCGCTACCGAACTCGCGAGCGAGTTGGCGAAGCCCACCGCTCCGGTGCTCCTGGACGTCCGCTACCAGCTCGGCGGCCCGCCCGGCCGCCCCGAGTACGCGACCGGCCATGTGCCCGGCGCGGTCTACGTCGACCTCGACAGCGAGCTGGCCGGACCCCCCGGCAAGGCCGGCCGGCACCCGCTCCCCGACCTCGCGACCTTCGCCGAGGCCATGCGGGCCGCCGGTGTGCGCACGGACCGCCCCGTGGTCGTCTACGACGGCGGCCAGGGCTGGGCGGCCGCCCGCGCCTGGTGGCTGCTGCGCTGGAGCGGTCACCCGGACGTGCGGGTGCTGGACGGCGGTCTCGCCGCCTGGCAGGCGTCCGGCGGGGCCCTGAGCACCGACCAACCGGAGCCGCAGGCGGGTGACTTCACTCCGGTGCCCGGCGCACTGCGGCTGCTGACGGCCGACGACGCCGCCGCGCTCGCCCGTCGGGGTGTTCTGCTGGACGCGCGGGCCGGCGAGCGCTACCGGGGCGAGGTCGAGCCCATCGACCCGGTGGCCGGCCATATCCCGGGCGCGGTCTCCGCGCCGACGACCGAGAACGTCGCCGAGGGCGGCACGGTCTTCCGCGCCGCCGACGAGCTGGCCGAGCGGTTCGCGGCGCTGGGTGCCACGGCGGACGCGGAGGTGGGCGTCTACTGCGGCTCCGGGGTCTCCGCGGCCCATGAGGTGCTGGCCCTCGCGGTCGCGGGCGTCCCGGCCGCGCTGTACGTCGGTTCCTGGAGCGAATGGACCGCCGACCCGTCCCGCCCGGTCGCCACCGGCCCGCAGCCCGGCTGAGCCCCCGCCACGGCGCCCTACGACGTCGTCCGCCCGCCCCCTGGGAGCCGGGGAGCGGGCGGACGGAGGGTGTGCGGTGGCCGGCGGCTACTCCGGCTTCTTCCTCCGGGTGCCGAAGACGATCTCGTCCCAGCTCGGCACGGCCGCCCGGCGTCCGGGCCGTACGCCGTCCGCCTCGGCCTGCCGGTCCGTCGTCCCGGTCAGCCGGTCGCGGTGGCCGGCCACGGCCCGCGGCATCAGCACATCGGCGTACGCGGAACCCGCGCCCGCGCTGGCGGCCGGGGCCGGCGGCTCCTCGACCTCGGCCTCCGGCTCCTCCTCGACCGGCGCCGCCTTGGCGCTCTCGGGGACGACCATGTCGCCGCGGAAGCTGGGCACCGCCTCCAGCAGGCTGGTCAGCGAATCCCGCTCCCGCTCGCCGACGGCCTCCTCGCTGCCGCGCTGCTCGCTCTCCTCGCCACCGGACTGCGCGCGCTCGGACGTCTGCCGGTCCAGCGTGCGGTCCAGCGGCCGGTCGCGCGGCAGCCGCGCGATGCGCGGGACGAACGGGAAGCTCGGCTCGGGGGTGTCGTCGCTCTCGCCGATCAGCGCCCGGGCCTCGTCGTCCACGGCCTGCACCAGTCGGCGCGGCGGGTCGTAGGTCCAGCTCGCCGAGTGCGGCTCGGTCGCGACGCGGTAGACCAGCAGCACCTCCCAGGTGCCGTCGTCCCGGCGCCAGGAGTCCCACTGGACGCTCTCCTTGTCGGCGCCGCGCAGCAGCAGCCGCTCCGCGACCGCCTCACCGAGCTGCGGACCGGTGTTCTCACCGGGGCGCCGTACGGGTGTCTTGCGGGCCCGCTCGGCCATGAAGGCGCGCTCGGCGAGGACCGGGCCCTCGAAGCGGCGCACCCGGTCGACGGGGATGCCGGCGAGCTGGGCGACCTCTTCGGCGGAGGCACCTGCTCTTATACGCGCCTGGATGTCCCGCGGCCGCAGATGGCTCTCGACCTCGATCTCGATCTGGCCGAGCCGCGCGCGGTCATTGCGGACGGCGGCGCGCAGCCGTTCGTCGATCGGAAGCGTGTACTCGGTGCTGTCCGCAGCTTTGAGCACCAGCCGTGTGCCGTCGTTGGAGACGGCCACGACACGCAGTTCGGGCATGGGGACCTCCCGGGTGGTGCCTGCCGACGTCACGTGCGTCGCTGCTTCCGCTAGTCGAGTGTGGCCTGCCCGGGTGCAGCCTGCCACAACATTGCCGAGTTGCCCGGCGTGTCGAGGCTTGGCCCTCAAACGCCGTTATGACACGGTTACCAGTTTGCAACGCTCAGTGACCATGCCGCTTGCCCTGTCGCCGATCACCCGTGCCGAGCGGCGGCGCCCCAGGGTGAGTGCCGCCTTCAAGGCCCCTCCCACGGGTTCCGGGCAGCCGGACGGGAACCGGGGCCAGGGTTCGCCACAGTACTCCATTCGGGCCACTGAGGTGGACCGCCGCGCCGCCGAACTTCTGGGCGGTCAGCGGACTTCGGTCGCCTTGTCGATCTCTCTACCTGCCGCGCGGGTGGCGAGTTTCACAGATTCCTCAAATTCGGAACTGTTGACTCCGCCAATTGGTCACTTCTCCATGCAAGATGGATCGAAGGGGCTATCAAAGGTTGGAGATGGACGAAGAAACCGAAACCGCCACGAAGAAGAAGGAGAAGCGGATCGACCTGAGCGTCGCTCAGGTGGCCGGCAGCGCACTCGCTGCGGCTGCCGCCGCGTACCTCGCGGGGCAGCTCGGTGTTTACGGAACCATCATCGGCGCGGGTGTGGTCAGTGTCGTGGCCACGACCGGCGGTTCGATATTCCAGCACCTGTTCCGGCGCACCGGCGAACAGATCAAGGAGGCATCGGTCGCGACCCGGCCGAAGCCGCGCCGTTCTTCTCTCCGCACTCGATCCACCATCCAGCAGGTACGGCAGGCCGACCCGACCATGGTGCTGCCGACCTTCGACAAGCAGGGCACGGAGGACGAGGTCACCTCCGTCGCCGCAAGGATCCCCGGGCCCGCCACGGCCCGTACCCAGCTGGTCCCGCGGGCCGAGCAGGCCCGGCGCCGCGACCCGGCGAGCGCCCACCCCCTGGAGCGGACCCAGCTCGTACCGCGGCTGGAGGAGCCGACCACGGCGCTGGGCCGGGCGGATACCCGCCCCGTCGGGGCCGCCCCCGCGGCACCCCTGCCGACCGGACGGCCCGAGGAAGTCAGCGCCACGACGTACGGCACCCGGCTGCGCGGCTGGAAGCGGCCGGCGCTGGGCGCGCTCGTGGTCTTCGTGCTCGCCATGGGGGGAGTCACCGCCACCGAGCTGCTCTCCGGGCAGGCGGCGAGCGGCGGCAGCGGCACCACGCTGGGCAACATCACCCGAACCGGTGGCTCAGGCCGGCATCAGCCCGACACCCCGCAGCCGCCCGGGACCGGCCACTCGCCCGGTGACGGTGGCCAGAAGGGCGGCGGTGACGAGCCGTCCCCGGACCCCGGGAAGTCCCACGACGGCCGCAGCGGTGAGGGCGAGGACAAGGGCACGCCCTCGCCGACCCCGAGCCCGTCCGACGGCGGCAGGACCTCGCCGGACCCGGACACGTCACCTTCCACCAAGCCGTCACCCGACGGCTCCACCGGGAGCGACGGCGACACCGGCTCCGGTGACGGCTCGACCGGCGGCGCACACCAGGAGAGCGGGCAGCAGCCCGAAGGGCAGGCACCCACCCCGGGCGCTTCCTGACCCGGGCGGACCCGTGACGGCCGCGCCCGGTGCCCGTAGGCGGGCACCGGTGCGCGGCCGTCGTCGTCAGTCCCCCAGGACCCGCCGCAGATACGCGTTGGTGAACAGGCGGTCCGGGTCCAGCCGGTCGCGCAGCGCGGTGAACTCGCCGAACCGCGGATAGACGTCGGCGAGGTAGGCAGCGTCGCGGGTGTGCAGTTTGCCCCAGTGCGGGCGCCCCTCGTGCGCCGTCATGATCCGCTCGGCGGCCGCGAAGTACGCCTCGTACGGCGTCCCGCGGTACATGTGCACGGCGATATAGACCGTGTCCCGGCCCGAGGCGGTGGACAGCGCCAGGTCGTCGGCCGGCGCGGTGCGCACCTCCACCGGGAAGCTGACCTTGAAGCCCGCGCGCTCCACCTGGGCCTTCAGCTCGCTCAGCGCGGTGACCGCGGCCGCGCGGGGCAGCGCGTACTCCATCTCCACGAAGCGCACCCGCCGCGGCGAGGTGAACACCTTGTAGGGGATGTCGGTGTACGTACGGGCCGACAGCGCGCGGCTGGAGATCTTGGCGATGCCCGGTATGGCGGCCGGCACCGCCCGCCCGACGGCGCAGGCGGCCTGGAAGACCCCGTTGGACAGCAGCTCGTCCTCGACCCAGCCGCTGACCCTGCCGGGGGGTGCCGCCGGGCCCTGGCTGCGGTTGTTGCGCTTGGTGTTGCAGCTGTCGGTGTGCGGGAACCAGTAGAACTCGAAGTGCTCGTTCTCGGTGACCAGCTCCTCGAACCGGTCGGTCACCTCGTCGAAGGGCATCGGTTCCTCGCGGGCGGTCAGCAGGAACTCCGGCTCCACGGCGAAGGTGAGTTCGCCGATCACGCCCAGCGCGCCCAGGCCCAGCCGGGCCGCGGCGAAGACGTCCGGGTTCTCCTCGGCGGAGCAGGTCAGTACCGAGCCGTCCGCGGTGACCAGTTCCAGGGCGGTGATCTGGGCGGCGATCGACGCCGAGTCGCGCCCGGTGCCGTGGGTGCCGGTGCTGGTCGCCCCGGAGACCGTCTGCTCCATGATGTCGCCCATGTTGGTCAGCGACAGCCCGTGCGCGGCGAGCGTGGTGTTCAGGTGCCTCAGGGGCGTGCCGGCGGCGACCGTCACCGTCCCGGCCTCGCGGTCGATCCGGCGGACGCCGGTCAGCCGCTCGGGGCGGAGGAGCAGCCCGTCGGTGGCGGCCGCCGGGGTGAAGGAGTGGCCGGTGCCCGCCGCCTTGACCGTCAGCCCGTCCGCGGCGGCGGCGCGGACCGCGGCCGCCAGCTCCTCGGTGTTCGCCGGGGCCACGCTCCGGGCGGGGCGGGCGGTGACGTTGCCCGCCCAGTTGCGCCATGCTCCGGTTGTCGTGCCGCGCCCTCCCGAGCCGCCGACGGCGCTGCTGACTGCCATGGTGAGCCCCTCCCTCCACGCCCGGCCGGGCGTCGGTGTGAGCGCATGATGTCAGTCGCCGACGCGCCGTCCACAGGGGGTGACGGGAATCACATGATCAAGGAATCGGCCGGAATCGCCCGGCTCCCGGACATCTCGTACCGGCGGTAACGGGGCGGGGTGCGTCCGGCGGCGCCCTACGCGACGCTCTCCTCGTCCCGGCGCTCCACGGGCGCGGCATCCCGACCCGGAACCTCCGCGCCGGTCCCGCCCGCCGCCGAGGGCGCCGGCCGCGGACGGAGCCAGCGGTAGCCCGCGAACGCGACCAGCATGGCGAGCACGCCCGCCGTCCCCGGCACCAGATAGCCGCGGGCGGCACCGGCGGCGTCCACCACCCAGCCGGCCGCCGACGAGCCCAGCGCGACCCCCACCGCCAGTCCGGTGCTGGTCCACGTCATGCCCTCGGTCAGCTTCGCCCGCGGCACATGCTCCTCGACCAGCGCCATCGTGGTCACCATCGTCGGGGCGATGGACAGCCCCGCCAGGAACAGCGCACCGGCCAGCAGCGGCAGCGAGCCCACCAGCTGCAGCGGCACCATGCTCACCGCCATCGCGCAGACCCCCACCGTCCAGCGCCGGGCCGGGTGGCCCTTGAGGTGCAGCAGCCCGAAGACGGCGCCGGCCACACACGAGCCCAGCGCGTAGACCGCCAGCACCAGGCTCGCCGCGGCCTTGTGCCCCTCCTCCTCGGCGAACGCCACGGTCACCACGTCGATCGCCCCGAAGATCGCACCCGTGGCCACGAAGGTCACCACCAGCACCTGCAGTCCCCGGGAGCGCAGCGCCGAGCCCTTGGCCCGGTGCTCCCGCGGATGCGGCACCGGCTCCGTCGTACGCTGCGCCGTCAGCCAGAAGACCCCGGCCGCCAGGAAGCCGCCGGCCAGCAGTGGGCCGGCCTCCGGGAACCACGCGGTGGACAGGCCGATCGACAGGATCGGGCCGACGATGAAGCACATCTCGTCGACGATCGACTCCCATGAGTACGCGGTGTGCAGCTCCCGCGGGGAGCCCCGGTAGAGCTCGGCCCAGCGCGCCCGGATCATCGAGCCCACGCTCGGCACACACCCCACACAGGCCGCGAAGGCGAACAGGGTCCAGTCCGGCCAGCGCTGCTGTGCGCTCAGCAGCAGACCGGCCACCGCGGCGAGCGACACCAGCGTGGCCGGCCGCATCACCCGGCGCTGGCCGTGCAGGTCCACCAGCCGGGAGATCTGCGGGCCGATCACCGCGGCGGACAGCGCGATGGCCGCCGACAGCGCGCCCGCCAGGCCGTAGCGCCCGGTCAGCTGGGAGACCATCGTGACGATGCCGATGCCCATCATCGACAGCGGCATCCGTCCCAGGAGGCCGGCGGCGGAGAAGGACTTGGTGCCGGGCCGGCCGAATATGGCGCGGTAGGGACTGGGCAACGGGGGCGCTCCGCCGGATGAGGACCGAAGATCGGTAAGGAATGTATGTGGCCGATACAGCTTACGTCCGGTGGGGTGCCGTCCGCCTCCGGATTTCCCGTCGTGCCGAAGCGCCCCGCCGGCCCCTTCCGCGCACCGGACCTGCCCGCCGTACCCGGACGAAGGGTGGCAGGATCGACGCATGCCCGAACAGTGCGATCCCAGCCCCTATGACGCCCTGCTGCTGCTCTCCTTCGGCGGTCCCGAAGGCCCCGACGACGTCGTCCCGTTCCTGGAGAACGTCACCCGCGGCCGCGGCATCCCCCGTGAGCGCCTCAAGGAGGTGGGACAGCACTACTTCCTCTTCGGCGGCGTGAGCCCCATCAACGCCCAGAACCGCGCCCTGCTGGACGCACTGCGCCGGGACTTCGCCGAACACGGCCTGGATGTGCCCGTCTACTGGGGCAACCGCAATTGGGCGCCCTACCTGACCGACACCCTGCGCACGATGGTGGGCGACGGCCACCGCCGGATCGCCGTCCTGGCGACCAGCGCCTACGCCTCGTACTCGGGCTGCCGGCAGTACCGCGAGAACCTCGCCGACGCGCTCGCCGCCCTCCAGGCCGAGGGACTGCCGGTGCCGCGGGTCGACAAGCTGCGGCACTACTTCAACCACCCCGGCTTCCTCCGCCCGATGATCGACGGTGTGCTGGCGTCGCTGGAGGCCCTGCCCGCGGCGGCCCGCGACGGCGCCCACATCGCCTTCACCACCCACTCCATCCCCACCGCCGCCGCCGACACCTCCGGCACGCCCGCGGACCACACCAAGGACGGCGAGGGCGGCGCCTACGTCGCCCAGCACCTCGACGTCGCCCGGGTGATCGCGGACGCGGTACGCGAGGAGACCGGTGTGGACCACCCCTGGCAGCTCGTCTACCAGTCCCGCAGCGGCGCCCCGCACATCCCCTGGCTGGAGCCGGACATCTGCGACCACCTGGAGGAGCGGCACGCGGCCGGCGTCCCCGCCGTGGTCATGGCCCCCATCGGATTCGTCTCGGACCACATGGAGGTCAAGTACGACCTGGACACCGAGGCCACCGCCAAGGCCGCGGAGCTGGGCCTGCCGGTCGCCAGGTCGGCCACCGTCGGCGCCGACCCCCGGTTCGCCGCGGCCGTCCGTGACCTCCTCCTGGAGCGCGCGGCGACCGAACGGGGCCGCAGCCCCGAGCGCTGCGCCCTGGGCGCCCTGGGCGCCGGCCACGACCTGTGCCCGATCGGCTGCTGCCCGGCGCGCGCCCCGCGCCCGGCCGCCGCCGGCGCCGACTGGCACGGCCCGGTCGCCCAAGCCCCCGCGTAGCCCCCGTACGCCCGCCCCGGCCCGTACGCCCGCGCACGCCGTACGCCGTACGCCCGCCCGACCACCGCTCGTCCGAGCAAGGAGCATCGTGCCCGACCCGCTGCACCCCGACCCGACGCCGACCGACGCGCTCCACGACGAGCTGCTCGGGCTCGCCCTGGAGGCGGCCCGCCGCGCAGGCGAGCTGCTGCGCGACGGCCGGCCCGCCGACCTCGGCGTGGCCGCGACGAAGACCAGCCCCATCGACGTCGTCACCGAGATGGACCTCGCCTCCGAGAAGCTGATCACCGGCTTCATCGGGGAGGCCCGCCCCGACGACGGCTTCCTGGGCGAGGAGGGCGCCAGCACCGACGGCACCAGCGGCATCCGCTGGGTCATCGACCCCATCGACGGCACCGTCAACTACCTCTACGGCCTGCCGTCCTGGTCCGTGTCCATCGCGGCCGAGCAGGACGGCGAGGCGGTCGTCGGGGTGGTGGCCGCCCCGATGCGCGGCGAGACCTACCAGGCCGTCCTGGGCCGTGGCGCGTTCAACAACGGCGAGCGCATCCGCCACCGGCCCGCGCCGCCGCTCTCCCAGGCGCTGCTGGGCACCGGCTTCGGCTATCTGGCCGAGCGCCGGGCGGCCCAGGCGGAGGTGGTGCGCACCCTGCTGCCGCAGGTGCGCGACATCCGGCGGGGCGGCTCGGCAGCCATCGACCTGTGCGATGTGGCCTGCGGCCGGCTCGACGCCTACTTCGAGCGGGGCCTGAACCCCTGGGACCTGGCCGCCGGGGCCCTGATCGCCCGCGAGGCCGGCGCGCTGACCGGCGGCCGCCCCGGCCGGGTCGCCTCCCACGAGCTGACGCTCGCCGCCTCCCCGGCCCTCTTCGCCGAGCTCCAGCCGCTCCTGGACGACCTCGGCGCCTGGCACGACTGATCCGGGCCGGACGCGGACACGGCAGCGCCCCGGCGCCCTTGAGGGGGTGCCGGGGCGCTGCCGTCGTGCGCCGGCGGGCGGTCAGGCGTTGCTGACCGCCCCGTAGCGCACACCGTGCTCGCTCGCCAGGCGCTGCAGGTCTTCGAGCTCGGCCTGCTCGACCTCGGCGAGGAAGTCGTCGCCCGCAGCGCGGGCCTGGTCCAGATCTTCTTCGGTCTTCTCTATGCGCTGCAGAATGCCTGCGGTGAACGCGTCCATGTGCGCCCCCTCGTCGTGGGTCGGTGGCACGGGGTGTGCCGACGGGTGGGTGATCACGGCGTGGTCCCTGCGATGGAACTAGTTCATGGCGGGTCGCCGAAAAAACAGGGCGTGATCGCGGGTGTGCAGTCGTCCTCCCCACGAGCAACCTCAGGGAAACCTCAACCCGCCCGGGAATCCTGCCCGTCGGCCTCCGCGGACCCCCTCGCGGCCGCCCGGCACCCCCTCTTACCGCCGGTTTACGGCTGTTCAGGGCAGGATGGAAGCACTCCCAGACATTGTTTGTGCTGCCCGAAAGGGCCCTGAGGAAGGACTAGCGACGTGCGTGTTCTCGTCGTCGAGGACGAGCAGCTGCTCGCCGATGCGGTGGCCACCGGACTGCGCCGGGAGGCCATGGCCGTCGACGTGGTCTACGACGGCGCTGCCGCCCTGGAACGTATCGCGGTCAACGACTACGACGTCGTCGTGCTCGACCGCGACCTGCCGGTCGTCCACGGCGACGATGTCTGCCGCAAGATCGTCGAGCTGGGGATGCCCACCCGCGTCCTGATGCTCACCGCCTCCGGCGACGTCAGCGACCGCGTCGAGGGCCTGGAGATCGGCGCGGACGACTACCTGCCCAAGCCCTTCGCCTTCACCGAGCTCACGGCCCGGGTGCGGGCCCTGGGACGGCGTACGACCGTCGCGCTGCCGCCCGTCCTGGAGCGGGCCGGCATCAAGCTCGACCCCAATCGCCGCGAGGTGTTCCGCGACGGCAAGGAGGTCCAGCTCGCCCCGAAGGAGTTCGCGGTGCTGGAGGTCCTGATGCGCAGCGAGGGCACGGTCGTCTCGGCCGAGCAGCTCCTGGAGAAGGCATGGGACGAGAACACCGACCCGTTCACCAACGTCGTACGGGTCACGGTCATGACCCTGCGGCGCAAGCTCGGCGAGCCCGCGGTGATCGTCACCGTCCCCGGCTCGGGATACCGGATCTGACCGGCGATGCCCTCCCTGCCCTCGTTCTCCAAGGCGGCGGCCCCACCGCCGCCCATGCCCCCCAAGCCCACCTGGGACCCCCGACCGGTCAACATCCGGCCGTTCCCGTGGCTGCGCCCCACCATCCGGATACGGCTGACGCTGCTGTACGGCGGCATGTTCCTGATGGCGGGGATCGTGCTGCTGACGATCATCTACATGCTGGCCGCGGACGCCCTGCACGACGGCAGCGCACTACCGCTGAAGATCCTCGGCGGCAAGTTCGAGTCGACCAGCGACATCTGCGACCTGCCCACCCAGACGTCCGGGCCGCTGCTCCAGGAGGCCGTCAACCAGTGCCTCCAGCAGCAGCGCGCGGTGGCCCTCAACAGCCTCCTCAACCGCTCCCTGCTGGCACTGCTGGGCCTGACGGTGGTGGCGTTCGCGTTCGGTTATGCGATGGCGGGGCGGGTGCTGGCGCCGTTGGGGCGGATCACGCGGACGGCGCAGCGGGTGGCGGGTTCGGA
>NZ_JBVHQM010000052.1:0-27009 GCF_055567415.1 Streptomyces sp. NPDC026575 | reverse complement strand
AGGGTGTGCCGGTGGATTGGGAGGGTGTGTTCGCGGGGCAAGGTGCCCGGCGGGTGGCCTTGCCGACGTATGCCTTCCAGCATCAGCGGTACTGGTTGGAGGTGTCGGCGGGGGAGGCGGATGTGGCGGCGGCCGGGTTGGATGAGGCCGGTCATCCTCTGTTGGGTGCGGTGATCGCCTCGCCCGATGACGACGGTGTCGTGCTGACCGGACGGCTCTCGCTCGGTACGCATCCCTGGCTCGGCGACCACCAGGTGGGTCAGGCCACGCTACTGCCCACTTCCGTGTTCGTGGAGCTCGCCGTCCGGGCGGGTGACCAGGTCGGATGCGACCGGATCGAGGAACTGACCGTGAGCACGCCGCTGGTCCTGCCCGAGCGTGACGCCGTGCAGCTCCAGGTCGTCGTCGCCGCGTCCGAAGGCGACGGGGGTGGCCGAAGGGTCACGATGTACTCCCGGGCCGTCCAGGACGGGCAGGCCGGCGAGCAGTGGGTCCAGCACGCCGAGGGCACACTGACCACCGGACCGAGCAAGGCCGTTCCCGATCTGACTGGCCCCGATCTGACCGTTCCCGACCTGACTGGCCCCGATTCGATCGGCCCCGACCTGACTGCGTGGCCGCCCGTGGGGGCCGATGCGATCGACATCGTTGACGCGTACGGCCGGCTGTCGGTGCGCGAGCATGCGTACGGCCCTGCGTTCCGGAACCTGCGGGCCGCATGGCGGCTTGGGGAGGAGATCTACGCCGAAGTGGCCCTGGACGACGAGAGCGCTGCCCAGGGCGACCTCTTCGGGCTGCACCCCGCATTGCTGGATGCCGCGCTCCACGCACCGATCGCCGCCGCTGACACCGGCCCGGCGGCGGACCCGGCCGAGGGAACCGAGGCGGTCCAGCCGGTCTCCTGGCACGGCGTCCGTCTGCATGCCACCGGCGCCCGGCTCCTTCGGGTACGGGTGTCGCCGGTCGGCGAGGACAGGGGCACCGTAGCGGCTCACGACGGAACCGGTCGTCCGGTGATGACGGTCGAGTCGCTGGCTTGGCGTCGGGTTCCCGCCGGCCTAGCCCAGGCGGCCGCGGGGGCCGGCCGGGCATCCCTGCTGCGGGTGGAGTGGCAGCCGCTGCCGTCCGCCGGGCTGCCGGGCGCCGTACCGTACGACGGACAGTTGCCACAGTGGCCGGGGGCCGCGCACCCCGCGTCACCGTCGGCCCCCTCGGCCGAAGGCGGTGGGGTCGGCGAACCGGTCCCGGACATGCTGCTCCTGTCCTGCGCGACCGTGGCGGGCAGTGTCCTGGACGACACGCATGCGGTGACCGATCGCGTGCGGGAAGCTATCCGCTGCTGGCTCGCCGACGAGAGGTTCACCCACTCGAAACTGGTGGTCACCACCGACCGGCTGACCGACGGCGGCGACGTCCGGCACGCGTTGGTACGTGGCCTCGTCCGGGCGGCCGAAGCCGAGCACCCGGGTCGCTTCGTGCTGGTGGACCTGGACGGTACGGACGAGTCCCGCCGGATGTTGGCGGTCGCGGCCGCCACCGGCGAAGGAGAGCTGGCGATTCACCGGGGTGAGATTCGCATTCCCCGCCTCACCCGAGTACCGGACCCGACACCTGCGTCGGGTTCCATACCCGCGTCGGGTTCCGCACCCGCGTCGGGTTCCGCACTCGCATCGGATTCCACGGTGCTGATCACCGGTGGCACCGGCTCGCTGGGCGCGGCGTTGGCCCGCCACCTCGTCACCTCGGGCGGGGTACGTCACCTGGTGCTGACCGCTGACGGGGAGCCGGGTACGCCGGACTCGTCCGCGCTGGTTGCGGAACTCGAAGGACTCGGTGCCGAGGTGACGGTCGCCCGTTGGAACGCTTCCGACCGGGGCTCACTGACACAGCTCCTGGCCGCACTGCCCGGGGGTCGGCCGCTGACAGGCGTGGTGCACACGACGGGCGTTCCGGGGGCCGGGCCGGCCGATGCGGTGGGTCCGGATGCGATGAGCGTCGCCCTGCGCCGGTGCGTCGATGAGGCATGGCACCTGCACGAGCTCACCAAGGACATGGACCTGTCGGCCTTCGTACTGCTCTCCACTGCGGACGGTCTGCTGCCGACCGCTGGGCAGGCCACGCACGCGGCGAGCAGTGCCTACCTGGACGCCCTGGCCGAACACCGCCGGGCCCAGGGGCTGCCGGCCACCTCGTTGGCGTACGGTCCGTGGGCCGCGCGCCCGGAGCCGGGCCCGAACGGGCGGCTCCGGCCGCACCGTCAGGAGCTCCTGGCTCTGGCGGAGCACGAGGGGCTGG
The DNA here is from genome assembly GCF_055567415.1 of Streptomyces sp. NPDC026575. Classification (NCBI taxonomy): domain Bacteria; kingdom Bacillati; phylum Actinomycetota; class Actinomycetes; order Kitasatosporales; family Streptomycetaceae; genus Streptomyces; species Streptomyces sp. NPDC026575. Next base: position 24,714 of record NZ_JBVHQM010000052.1, on the reverse strand, counting down.
CTCTCTTCGACGCGGCACTGCGCCGAGGCGACGTGTCCGTCGTGCCCGTCCGGCTGGGCATGGACGCATTGCGCTCCCCGGCAGTGGGCACGGCGCCCCCGGCGCTGATCCGCGGCCTGGTGCCCGCTGCTGTGCGCCGGGCGGCCTCCGCTGGCAGCCCCCAGGACGCGGCGAGGTTCGCCCAGAGGTTGGCTGGGCTGCCCGCCGCCGAGCGGGAGCGCACACTGGTGGACCTCGTCCGTACTCACGTGGCGGCGGTGCTGGGCCATGGGGCACCGGAGAACGTCGAGCCGGAACGCCCCTTCCAGGAGTTGGGGTTCGACTCGCTCTCCGCGGTCGAACTCCGCAACCGACTGACCGCGGCCACCGGACTGCCGCTTCCGGCCACCCTCGTCTTCGACTTCCCGACCGCGCGGGCGGCGGCCGAGCACATCGACCGACTGGCCGCTCCCGCCGGGAGCGATGACGTCCGGCCCGTGTTGGTGGAGCTCGACCGGCTGGAGGCGCTGCTGGCCTCCGTGCCGCCGGCGCACGACGGGAGCCCCAGGATCTCCGCACGGCTGGACGTGCTGCTGCGCAAGTGGCAGGAGGCACAGCGGGGGGCGGCGGGCGATGAGGAACTGTCCTACGAAACGGCGACCGACGACGAGCTCTTCGACGCCCTGGACAGCGAACTCGGTATCGGCTGAACCGTGCGACCCGACATCGGTTCCGGTAGCGGCGTGATAAGGGGACGTAGGGGTTTCCGGGGTTATGGGGACACCCTAGTCTCACACCAAGCGTGGCCGGTCAACCCGGCAGCGCGCTTTCTCCCGCTGCGAGTTCCAGCGATCGCGGCCTTCTGTTCTGTCGTCCGATTTCGCCGAAACAGCGGTGACCCGGAAATTCCTGAGGAGAGGACCGCCATGAAGGCCCTGGTACTGGCCGGAGGGGCGGGCACCCGCCTACGCCCGTTCAGCCACTCCATGCCCAAGCAGCTATTCCCCGTCGCCAACAAACCCGTGTTGGAGCACGTGCTGGAAAACATCGGCCGGCTGGGAGTGACTGAGGTCGGCATCATCGTCGGCGACTGGGAGGAACACATCCGGGAAGCCGTCGGCGACGGCGCCCGGCTGGGTCTCCACATCGTCTACATACGCCAGGACAAGCCGTTGGGGCTGGCCCATTGCGTAAAGCTCGCGCGGGAGTTCCTCGACTCCAGTGATTTCGTCATGTACCTGGGTGACAATGTCCTACCGGATGGCGTCGGCGCCATCGCCGAAGCGTTCCGCGCCGACCGTCCGCACGCCCAACTGGTCACGCACAAGGTGACCGATCCGCGCGCCTTCGGTGTGGTGGAGCTCCATGCCGACGGCTCGGTCGCCCGGCTCGTGGAGAAACCCAGTGAGCCGCGCAGCAATCTGGCGCTGATAGGTGTCTATTTCTTCACGCCGGCCATCCACGCGGCCGTCGACGCCATCCGGCCCAGCGCCCGCGGCGAATTGGAAATCACCGATGCCATCCAGTGGCTGGTCGCCTCCGGCGCGGATGTGAGGGCGAGCGAGTACAGCGGCTACTGGCAGGACACCGGCAAGATCGACGACGTGCTGGCGTGCAACCGCCGGCTCCTCGGTGACATTAAGCACCATGTCGCCGGCGACGTGGACGAGGCGAGTGTGCTGGTGGGCCCGGTGATCGTCGAGGCCGGTGCCCGGCTGGTCAGGTCAAGGATCGAGGGCCCGGTGATCATCGGGGCGGGTGCCACGGTCGAAGACAGCTACGTCGGCGCGTACACGTCGATCGGGCGGGACTGCGTGCTGCGCCGTACCAGCATCGGCGAATCCATCACCCTGGGCGGAGCCACCGTGTGCGACGTACCGGGCCTGCACGGCTCGATGATCGGCCGCTGCGCCACCGTGGGTTCCGAGGAGGGGCGCTCGCACCACCGGCTGATCGTTGGCGACGACGCCCGGGTGGAGGTGGCTGCCTGATGCCTGCGTCGAACCACGTCGTGCCTGCGTCGAACCACGTCCAGCCGCAACGCGGTCAGCAGCCCGGAGCCGGACAGGGTGCGGCCGCATCGGCAGCACGCAGGACAATCATCTCCGCCCCGCTCGCGCGACCCTTCCGTCGCCACCGGCAGGGCCGTGCGGAAGAAGGTCGGGTCGCATGAGGGTCCTCGTCACCGGCGGTGCCGGCTTCATCGGCTCGCATTACGTGAGAACCATGCTGGACGGCGGCTACGAGGGCTTCGAGGACGCCCGGATCACCGTCTATGACGCCCTCACCTACGCCGGGAACCGCAACAGCCTGCCCATGGCCCACCCGCGTCTGGACTTCGTCCGCGGAGACGTCTGCGACCTGCCGGCCCTGCTCGAACTCCTGCCGGGACACGACGCGGTCGTGCACTTCGCCGCGGAATCCCACGTGGACCGCTCAATCGAGGCACCCGCCGAATTCGTCCGCACCAACGTCGCCGGCACCCAGAGCCTCCTGGAGGCCTGCCTGCGCGTCAGAGTCCCGCGCGTCCTGCACGTCTCTACCGACGAAGTGTACGGATCGATCCAGCAGGGGTCCTGGACGGAGGAGTGGCCCCTCGCGCCCAACTCCCCGTACTCCGCGTCCAAGGCCGGGGCCGACATGATCGCCCGCGCGTACTGGAAGACCCTCGGCCTAGATGTCTCGGTCACCCGGTGCTGCAACAACTACGGCCCCTACCAGAACCCGGAGAAGCTCATCCCGCTGTTCGTCAGCAACCTCCTGGAGGGGAAGCGCGTCCCGCTCTTCGGCGACGGAAGCAACGTACGGGAATGGCTGCACGTCGACGACCACTGCCGGGCGATCCAACTCGTCCTCACCAAGGGGCGCGCCGGTGAGGTCTACAACATCGGCGGCGGCAACGAGCGCACGAACCGGTGGCTGACCGAGCGGCTGCTGGAGCTGTGCGGTGCCCCGCTGTCCATGGTGGAGATGGTGCCGGACCGGCCGGGTCACGACCTGCGGTACGCCCTGGACTCCACGAAGATCCGCGAACAGCTGGGCTACTCCCCGCGCATCGACTTCGACAGTGGTCTGGCGGAGACGGTCGCCTGGTACCGGGACAATCCCGGCTGGTGGAAGCCGCTCAGGGGCGGTTCGGACCAGCAGGCCTGACAGAGAGGCAGGGGAACAGGGACATGTTGCCGCAGCCCACTGGAACGTCATCGTCGATCGCACCGGTGCGGTCTCCTGCCGGAGTACTGCGGCCGCGGGCCGATGGGACACCGGCGGCCCGCCTGGCCCGGTCGGCGGCAGCCGCCGAGGGCGTCCTGCTGTCCACCAGGGACTTCGACACCTGGTACGCGCAGCGTCGCACGGCGCACCGTTTCCACGTCGAACGCGTCCCCTTCAATGAGCTCGACGGCTGGTCCTTCGACGAGCGCACCGGCGATCTGGTGCACCGCAGTGGCCGCTTCTTCAGCGTCGAGGGGCTGCGCGTCACCGTCGACGAAGGGCGGCGCGGCGACTGGTACCAGCCGATCATCAAGCAGCCCGAGGTCGGTATCCTCGGCATCCTCGTCAAGGAGTTCGGTGGGGTCCTCCACTGCCTGATGCAGGCGAAGATGGAACCGGGCAACAATAACCTGCTGCAACTCTCGCCCACGGTCCAGGCGACCCGGAGCAACTACACCGGGGTGCACCGCGGAGCGAAGGTGAAGTACCTGGAGCATTTCGTCGCGCCGGGGCGCGGCCGGGTCATCGCCGATGTGTTGCAGTCGGAGCACGGCGCGTGGTTCCACCACAAGAGCAACCGCAACATGATCGTCGAGGCGCTCGACGAGGTGCCGCTCGAACCGGACTTCTGTTGGCTGACGTTGGGTCAGATAGGTGCCCTGCTGCACCGGGACAACCTGATCAACATGGACTCGCGGACGGTCCTCTCGTGCCTGCCGGTGACGGGCCCCGCGCACGCCGCCGGGCCGCTCCTCGCCGGTGCCCCCGACGACGTGCCCGCCTCGTTCCCCGCCGCGTCCGCTGACGCACCGTTCACCGCCGCCCTGGCGCGTGCCCGGCGTGCCGACGCGGGCGCACTGCACTCCGACACGGACCTGTTGTCCTGGTTCACCGCGGAACGGTCACGGCACGACCTGGCAGTACGCCGACTGCCCCTTCGGGACCTCCCCGGGTGGCACAGGGGCGCCGCCTCGTTGGAACCCGCCGACGGCCTGGGCTTCCGTGTCGTCGCCGTGTCCGTGCAGGCCGGCAACCGCGAGGTGACCAGCTGGACCCAGCCGCTGATCGAACCGTACGGTCAGGGGATCATGGCCTTCCTCGTCCGGCCGATCGACGGCGTGCTCCACGTCCTGGTGCACGCCCGCGTGGAAGGCGGCTTCCTGGACACCGTCGAACTCGCGCCAACCGTGCAGTACGTCCCCGGCGAACTGGTCGCCCGTGAGGAGCCGGGCGGGCGGCCACCGTTCCTCGACGCCGTGCTCACCGCCGAACCGGACCGCATCCGTTACGAGGCGGTCCACTCGGAGGAGGGCGGCCGGTTCCTCGGCGCGCAGAGCCGATACCTGCTGGTCGAGGCCGGGGACGAGGTTCCGCTCCAGGCGCCGCCCGGGTACCTCTGGGTGACACCGGGACAGCTCTCCTGGCTGGTGCGGCACGGCCACTACCTGGACGTGCAGGCCCGCACGCTGCTGGCCTGCCTCCATGCGCTGCCTGTGGCGTCCTGATGCGGCCGGTGCGCGTCGGGGTGCTGGGCTGCGCGGACATCGCCCGGCGCCGGATGCTTCCCGCGATGGCCGCGTCGCCGGCGACCGAGGTGTACGCGGTCGCCGGCCGTGACCGCGCCAGGGCGGAGCGACTGGCCGGCGATTTCGGGTGCCTGCCGGTCCACGGCTACCGCGCCCTGCTGGACATCGACGAGGTGGAGGCGGTGTACGTACCGCTGCCCGCCGCGCTGCACGCCGAGTGGGTCGAGGCGGCACTGCGCGCGGGCAAGCACGTACTCGCCGAGAAGCCGCTCACCACCGACCCGGAGCGTACGCGCTCCCTGTTCGCGCTCGCCCGTGACCGCGCGCTGGTGCTGCGGGAGAACGTCATGTTCCTCCATCACGCGCAGCACGCGCGGGTGCGCGAACTAGTGACGAGCGGGGCGATCGGGCGCGTCCTGTCCTTCCACGCGACATTCACCGTTCCGGCCCGGCCGGAGGGCGACATCCGCTATCAGCGTGCGCTCGGCGGCGGCGCCCTCTTCGACGTCGGTGTGTACCCGGTACGGGCCGCGCTGCACCTGCTCGGCGCGGAACTGGAGGTCGCCGGGGCCGTGCTCGGCTCCGGCCCGGGGCAGCAGGTCGACACCTCCGGCGGTGCCCTGCTGCGCACCCCTGGAGGTGTCAGCGCCCACCTGTCGTTCGGTATGGAGCACGCCTATCGGTCCGCCTACGAGCTGCACGGCAGCACGGGGCGGATCACGGTCGACCGGGCGTTCACCTCGCCCGCCGACCACGTTCCGGTGGTTCGGCTCCACAACGGTCAGGGCCCGGTCCAGGAGATCCGGCTCCCCGCCGACGACCAGGTGCGCAACACCGTCACCGCGTTCGCCGCAGCCGTGCGTGCCGGACAGGACGCGCGGGGACTAGATCCCGCGCACCGGGAGGACTGTCTGCGGCAAGCGGTCCTGCTGGACACCATCCGCCGCACCGCCGAGCCCCGGGGGGCGGGAACGTAAGCCCAGGTCAGACGCTTCGGGAGAGGTACGACTCGATCTCGTCGGCCGCGCGCCCGGCGCCGCCCGCCGCCCGCACCCGCTCGCGCATCGTTTCGGCGTTACGACGGAACGACTCGTCGTCGATCAGCCGCTGTACGGAAGCGCGGACGCTGTCCACATTCAGATCCTCAGGTTCGACCGACACCCCGAGTCCGAGGTGCGCGATCTGGTGGGAGGTGACCCGCTCCAAGGCGGACAGCGGCACGATCACCATGGGGCAGCCCAGGCTCAGCGCGTCGCCCACGCTGCTCATCCCGCCCAGGGTGACGAAGCCGCTGGCGTGCTGGAGCACGTCGAGGTGGGAGACCCACGGGTGCGCCTCGACGTTGGCCGGCAGCGGCCCGAGGTCGGCGGGGTCGACGCCGTTGGCGAGCGTGAGTACCAGGTGGATCCCGGAGTTCGCGAACGCCTCGATGCAGGTCTTGAAGAAGTCGGCGTGGTCGCTGAAGAGCGTCCCGAGGGAGACCAGCACGATGGGCTGGTCCCCGGTCGGCGGTTGCCACGACTGCAGGTGGCTGCGGTCGCCCAGGCACGGGCCGACGAAGGCGAAGCGCTCGTCGAACGTCTCCTGGCGGGGCTGGAGTTCACGAGGCACGTAGACCAGGCTGAAATCCTGCACGATCGTCATGAAGTCGGTGAACGGGACGTCCAGAGCGTGCTCCGCGATCAGTTCCTCGTTCTTGCGCAACCACTCCGCCATGTCCGGGTGGCTGATCCAGTTGTCCATCCCCGCGTCGGACTCTTCGTCGTAGCCGTCCTCCTGGAAGGCCTGGGCGTAGGAGAAGGTGTCGTTCTGCGCGAACACCGGGTACAGCTGTATGCCCGGCAGCCCCCATTTGCGCTGCAGGACCCGCCCGGACTGCCCCGTGGCGTAGTCATAGGCGACGAGGTCAGGGCGGTCGTCGGACAGCGCCTCCTCCACCGCGCGGACCATGGCGGCGCTCTCGTCGACGCCGAGATTCATCATCGCGGCACCGTGGTTGTCGTTGGCGGTGGCGAACTTGTCGATGATCGCCTCGTATTCCGAGGCGTAGGGCAACAAGGTCGCACCGGAGGCCGTGACGAGGCCCTCCATGCTCTGTGCTGTCACGAAAGTGACCCGGTGTCCGCGCTTGACCAGTTCCGCACTGATGGCGAGGTGGGGGAAGAGGTGACCGCGGTCCGGCAAGCTGGTGAAGAGAATGTGGGCCGACACTACTGCTCCTGTTCGACGCATGGTCGGTGGGCCGAGAGGACCCACCGTCGAACTGAGCCTAGGGGCGGCAGGAACGCGGAAGTACCCTTAAGGCCCCCACTATTCCCCGGTCACCAGTGGTGTGCTCGCAGCCGGTGCGTCAATCCGCGATCATGTGCTCGATGCCGTCCAGAATGCGTTCGAGCCCGAAGACGAACTCGTCGTCGGGGCCGCTCTCCTCGTCGTAACCGCCGGCCGAAAGGGCGGAGTGCACAGCGGGGAACTGCTCGGGACTGGCCAGCTTTCCCAGCAGGTCGCCGTAGAACGACATCGCCTCTTGAGAGGTGGAGCCGGACCCGACGAACGCGGCCGTGAATTCCGAGAAGAGGAGGGCTTCGCTGCGCACGAACCCGTTGATCAGCATCATCACCGACAGTTTCTCGGCCTCCGACAGCCCGGTGGCGGCCAGGCTCGTCAGCCCGCGCTCCAGCCAGAGCACCTGGTTCGGCGTCGCTGGCGGGCCGGTGATGGGGATGCGCAGCACCCACGGATGCTCGCGGAGCAGCTCGTGCAGGTCCCAGGCCCAGCGGGAGATGCCCTCACGCCAGCCGGAGTCGGGGTCGATCGGGGCCGGGGGCGTCTTGTAGACGGCGTCGGCCATGAGGATGAGCAGCTCCTCCTTGGCCTCCACGTAGCGGTACAAGGACATGGGGGAGACGCCGAGCTCTCCGGCCACCTTGTTCATCGAGACGGCCGAGAGGTCGTCGGTCGCCGCGACCTTCACGGCGGCGTTCACGATCAGCTCCAGGTTCAGCTCGCGCTGCCGTCGCTTGACGCGCTGGTCACGAACACCCCAGGCGGCTTCGATGATTTTCGCCAGCCCGGTGCCAGATGTCTCGCTCATCTCTTCCACTTCTCCGGTTGACCGGCCTGCGGCGACACGCACCCGAATGCGCTCAGTGTACGTCATACGCTTTCGTCCGCCCGGGTGGCGACGCCCCGACCCGGCTGAGCGAGGGGCGGGTCGGGGGTGCCGGGCGGCGGCTCAGACGACGGTGAGCGAGGGGAGGGGGAACACCATCTTCCCGCCGGCAGCCAGGAACTCGGCCTCCCGCTCGACGAAACCGTCCCGGTAGATCCACGGCAGTACCAGCAGCTGATCGGGCCGGCGGGCCTTCGCCTCGCTCTCGGAGACGATGGGGATGCCGGTGCCGGGGGTGAAGCAGCCCGACTTCTCCGGGCTGACCTCTCCGATGCAGGGCAGGTCGTCCTCGCCGATGCCGCAGTACTGGAGGATCACATTGCCCTTGGTCGAGGCGCCATAGCCCAGGGTCAGCCGGCCTTCCTTACGGGAGACGTAGAGGAAGTCGCGCAGTGCGCCGCGGTGCTCCTCCGCACGCCTGGCGAAGGACTCGAAGGGTGCCATGGTGTCGAGTCCGAGTGCGGTCTCCGCGGCGCGCAGGCGGGTCAGCGCGGCCTCGTCGACCGGGCGGACGGAGCCCTGCCTGGCGAGGGTGACGCAGAGGCTGCCGCCGTAGACCTCGGTGATCTCCGCCTTGATGATCTTCAGGTCGGCGCGCTCGGCCATCCACTCGATCTGGCGGAGTGCGTAGTACTCCAGGTGTTCGTGGCAGACGACGTCATAGGCGGTCGCCTCCAGCATCGCCGGGAGGTAGCTCATCTCCAGCATCCAGACACCGTCGTCGTCCAGGATGCTCCGCACGTCCCGCATGAACCCCAGCGGATTCGGGAGGTCGTAGAACATCGCGATGGATGTGACGATCTTGGCCCGGCGGGTTCCGTACCGCTCGGCGAAGGCCTCGCGGGAGAAGAAGTCCGGGATGAGGTCGATGTGTTCGGGGTAGTGCGGGCGCCACTTCTCCCCGGTCGGGTCCACGCCGACCAGGGTCGGGCCGTCGGCCGGGTAACCGCGCAGCAGAGTGGAGTCGTTGCTGCCGATGTCGACCACCAGGTCGCCGGGGCCGAGGTCCACCATCCCGGTGAGCTGGGCGACCTTGCCGTGCAGGTGATTGATCATGTACGGGCGGATGCCGGAGCGGTACCCGTAGCGGTCGCCGTACATGAGCGAGAGGTCGGCGGTGTGCCGGAGCTGGACCAGTCCGCATCCGTCCGGTGAGCATCTGACCAGTTCGAGCGGGACCGCCGGTACGACCTCCTCGCGGCTACGGGGAAAGATTCCGGTGAGGGCCTGCTCGCCCAGGTTCAGCACCTGGAGCAGCGTGCGATTGCCGCAGGCGCGGCACTCCGTGATGGTCATGGATTCTCCAGCTCGGTCCGCGGCTGAGCGCTGCCCGCCGTCCCCGTGCGGGCTCGGCGGGCCACTTCTGCCCGCAGTGTTGTCGGTCCCTGCGTGCCCTGGCACCCCCTACCGCCCCCAGAGAATGATCGGCATACGCGTAAGCCGTACGCGTGAAGCGTATGCGTATGCTATAAACTTGCCGTGGCGCTGACCGGCAGCGGTGGTGCGGAGGGAGAGCGATGTGAACGCGACCGACCTGGCAATCCACGCCAGTGGAGTGAGTAAGAGTTACGGCAAGGTGCGGGCCCTGAACGGTCTCGACCTGGCGGTCCCCAAGGGCGTCGTCTACGGCCTCCTCGGCCCGAACGGGTCGGGGAAGACCACGGCGGTCAAATGCCTGACCACGTTGGCCCGTTACGACGAGGGGACGGCCCAGGTGGCCGGCTTCGACGTCGCAAGGAAGCCGGAGCAGGTCCGCAGCCGCATCGGTCTGACCGGCCAGTACGCGGCCGTGGACGAGCTGCTCACCGGCCGGGAGAACCTGGTCATGTTCGGCAAGCTGGTGGGCTTCCACAGCCGTCACGCTACCGCGTTCGCCGGCGAACTGCTGGAGCGGTTCGATCTGGTCGATGCCGCCGACCGGCCCGTCCGCCAGTACTCGGGCGGCATGCGACGCCGCATCGACCTCGCACTGAGCATGCTGCACGCCCCCGAGGTCCTGGTGCTGGACGAACCCACCACGGGCCTTGACCCGCAGAGCCGCAACCAGGTGTGGAACGCGGTGCGCGAATTGGTCAGCGCGGGCACGACCGTACTGCTGACCACCCAGTACCTGGAAGAGGCCGACCAGCTCGCGGCGAGGATCGCCGTGCTGGATGCGGGCCGGGTCATCGCCGAGGGCACGGCCGACGCCCTCAAGGCACAGACCGGCGGTGACCAGATCACCGTCGTGGTGCGCGACGCGGGCGAACTGGCCACCGCTACCGAGATCGTGGGCCGGGTGACCGCCTCCGACCCGCAGGTCGCCCAGCACGAGCGGCGGATCAGCGCCCCCGTCACGGACCGCATCGCCGTGCTGACCGACGTACTGCACGCGCTGGAGCGTGCGGGCGTCCGCGTGGAGGACATCGGCATCCGGCGCCCCACGCTGGACGAGGTGTTCCTCAGCCTGACGGCACGCCGTCCCGCGCAACAGGAGACGGAGGTCTTCTCCTCATGACTGCCACCATCCCGCAGGCCCTCGCCCCGGACAGCTCCGTTTACGTACGCCGCAGCCGGTGGCGCAAGGCGCTGTCCGACACCGCGGTCCTCACCCGGCGCAACCTCACCCACGCGATGCGCGAGCCCGCAGAGCTGATGATCGCCCTGATGGTGCCCATCATGCTGCTGCTGCTGTTCGGGTACGCCTTCGACGGGGCGATGCGCGTGCCGGGCAACGGCAACTACCGCGAGTTCCTCATCGCAGGCATCTTCGTGATGGTCATGACGTACGGGACCGCCAGTGCCGCGCAGGGCATCGCCAGGGACACCGAAGAGGCGGTGTTCGGACGGTTCCGCTCGATGCCGATGACCCCGTCCGCCCTGCTCGCCAGCCGGGCCTGCTCCGAGATGGCCCGGGCGGTCGTGGAGACCGCCGTCATCGCGGTGATCGGCCTGCTGACCGGGTGGACCTGGCATCACAGCGCCGGTGAGACCGTGCTGGCCTTCGGTGTGCTGCTCCTCCTCAGGCTGGCGCTGATCTGGGTCGGGATGGTGATGGGACTGTCGGTTCCCGGCAAGCACGTCACCGCGATCGTGTATCCCCTCGCACTGCCGCTGACGTTCATCTCCAGCATCTTCGTCTCGCCGACCATGATGTCGGGTTGGCTCGGCACGATTGCCGAGTGGAACCCGCTCTCGTCGGTCGTGAACGCCTCGCGGGAGCTCTTCGGCAACCCCAGCGTGGGCGGCGACTCGTGGATCGCGCAGCACGCCACGCTGATGGCGGTCGTCTGGCCGCTGGCCCTGCTGGTGGTGCTGGTACCGGTCTCCGGTCGTCTGCTGCGACGGACCACGGTCTGACCGCACGGACGGCCCATCCCGTCGCCGGGGTTTCCTTCCCCCGACCCGGCCCCTAAATACGTCAACCGGCCGCGAATAGGGGTCGGTTGACGTATCTCCGCGGTTTCGCCGGGGATAGAAAAGGACCCGACATCGGACGGTGCCCGAGGAGTTTCGGGTGGATGATGGAGGACCCCCTGTGAACCGTGTGCTGGACAAAGTCGTTGCGATCACCGGTGCCGCCCGCGGACTGGGGCGCAGCCATGCCGTGCGGCTGGCCGAGGAAGGGGCGGACATCATCGCCCTCGACGTGTGCGAGGACGCGTCGACCGCCCAGTACGCGGGAGCGACCCCCTCCGACCTGAGCGAGACCGCCCGGCTGGTCGAGAAGGCCGGCCGGCGTGCCGTCACCAAGCAGGTCGACGTGCGCGACCGCGCCGCGCTAGACAACGCGTTCGGTGAGGCCGTCGCCGAGCTGGGCCGACTCGATGTGGTGATACCCAACGCCGGCATCAGCCCGGTAGGCCCGGAGCTCCCGGTCGACGCCTTCACCGAGACCCTCGACATCAACCTCATCGGTGCGATCAACACGGTGCACGCCGCACTCCCGCACCTGGGGGAGGGCTCCTCCGTCATCATCACCGGTTCGGTGGCCGGCCTCATGCCGCGGTACGACGGCGCGAACGGCGTGGGCCACGGAGCCGCTGGCTATGCCTTCTCCAAGCATGTGCTCGCCGAGTACGGGGAGCGGCTCGCGGTCCGCCTCGCCCCCTCGGGCACCCGCGTGAACGTGGTGCACCCCACCAACGCCCCCACGGACCTGCTCAAGAACCCCGCGGCCTACCGGACGTTCCGCCCGGACCTGGAGGTCCCGACGGCCGAGGACGTCGAGCTGATCTTCCGCAACATGCACGGCATGCCGATCGCGTACCTGGACGCGGCGGACGTCTCCCACACGATCGTCTTCCTCGCCTCCGACGAGTCCCGCTACATCACCGGCGCGCAGCTCAAGATAGACGCGGGCCTCATCGGCAAGCTGGAGGCCGGCTTCAACCCCATGGGATGACCGTGCCCCGTGCACGTGAAGGAGCCGGAACGGCCAGCCGTTCCGGCTCCTTCACGTGCACGGGGCCCTGGTCACTCGCTGAGCAGCAGCGGCAGGTGCTCGAACCCGTGCAGTCCGATTGCGGTCCGCCACTCCGGTGTCCCGGTCACCTCGATACGGGAGAACCGGTTGATCAGCAGCGGCAGGATGACCTGCGCTTCCATGCGGGCCAGGTTGGCCCCCAAGCAGTAGTGCGCACCGCCGCCGAAGCTGACGTGCCCGCCCTCGTTGCGGGTGAGGTCGAGCGCGTCGGGGTCGGTGAACTGGGCGGGGTCACGGTTGGCGCCGGCCGTCATCAGGAACAGCATCCTGCCCGGCGGAATCTCCTCGCCCCCCAGCTGGACGGTCTCGCCCGTGAGCCGGACGGTTCCGGAGATGGGAGTGCCGTGCCGCAGGAGCTCTTCGACCGCGCTCGCGGTGATGTCCGGGTTCCGGCGCCACAGCTCCAGCTGGTCCGGGTTCTCCAGCAGGGTGTGGACACTGGTGCTGATGAGGTTCGTCGTGGTCTCGAAACCGGAAATGAAGAGGAACGTGGCGAGCGCCATGAGGTCCTCGTCGTCCAGCAGGCCCGTCTCGTGCTGGTCGATGAGTGCCGAGATGAGGTCGTCGCGGCGCTGCGCCCGACGGTCGGCGAACAACTCCGAGAAATACCCCCGGAGTTCCGTGACGGACTTGTCCGCCTGGGCCAGTTCCTCGTCACTGTAATTGCCGCCGCCCCAGACCCGCGTCCAGTCATTGGCGAGTTCGTAGAACAGCATTCCCTGGTCGCCGGGCACACCGAGCATTTCGCTGATCACGGCGACCGGGAAGGGACTGGCGAGGGCGGGCACCAGGTCCACCGGCCCACCGCCCTTGGCCTGCTCGGCGAGGTCGTCGACGAACCGCTGGGCGAGCACCTCGATGGAGCCACGCATCTGTTTGATGGCGTTCGGGGTGAAGACCGAGGCGGCCACCTCCCGCATGGCCGGGTGCTCCGGGACGTCCAGATTGACCAGGGCCCGCAGGAAGAGCCGCAGTGACTCGTGCTCCTGCCAGTCGGCGCGCTGGGTGGTCGCAGCACGGACACCGTTCTTCATGCTCGGCATGCGCGCGGCCGCATTTACCTCTTTGTAGCCGGTCACTGCATAGGCGCCGAGAACGTCGCTCCGGTACACCCGGCCGACCCGGCGAATCGCGTCGTACAGCGGATAAGGGTCCTCGATCATGGGCGGGGTGGCCAGCCGCATGATGGCCGCCTCCGCCTCCTGGATCGCGGTGTCAGATGTCATCGCAGACTCCGATCTGAGCGGGACATTCGGTGGGAGACACGCTTGTGTCCGGGCTCTTCACCGCCGGAACGCGTACCGCGTATCAGGGGGTGGGCGACAGGGGCTCCCGAGCGGAAAGGCTAGGGTGCGGCCACGCCGTTCCGTACCCCTATCGCCCCGTAGCCGTACCGTTGTTGATGTCGCCTGCCGCTTGCTCGGCCAGCTTCCTGCGGTCCACTTTCCGGTTCGCATTTAAGGGAAATGCGTCGAGGTGGTGGTAGACCTTCGGCACTAGGCCGCTGGGCAACAGCTGTCGCACCTGCCGGGTCAGGGTGGCGGGGGAGGCGGGAACCCCCGTGTAATAGACGACGAGCTCCGCGCCGCCCGGCGACGGCCGGGTCACGGTCACCGCGTCGCTCACGTCGTCACACGCCCGCACCGCGTCGTCGACCTCGGCCAGTTCCACGCGCCAGCCCTGGACCTGGACCTGGGCGTCGAGCCTTCCGAGGTAGGCCAGCTCTCCGTTGTCCAGGCGCCGGACACGGTCCCCCGTGCGGTACCAGCGGCGCCCGTCGCGCTCGAAGAACCTGCCGTCGTCATCGTCGGGGTCCAGGTAGCCGGCCGACATCTGGGGTCCGGAGACACACAGCTCACCCACCGTGTCGGAGGCCGCACCGCCCTCGGTGAGCAGCAGCTGCTGGTGCCCTTCGTGTACGGAACCGATCGGCACGATGCCGTTGACGCTGAGACCGGGTGAGGTGTCCGGTCGCCAGCGGTGCCCGGTGATCGTGATGGTGAGTTCGGTCGGTCCGTACAGGTTCTCCACCGTGCACGAGGGCGCCGCCGTTTGCCAGTCCGCGGTGTCCTCGCGCAGCAGTGCCTCGCCGGCGAAGAAGGCCCAGCGCAGGGTCGGCATCGCGTCCGGTCCGAGCCCGCCCAGCCTGCGTACCATGGCGATGGCGCTGGGGGTGGAGAACCAGACGGTCATCTTCCGCTCGTTGACGAAGGCGGGAAGGTCCACATAAGCCTGGGCGGGCACCGCATGGACGCTCGCCCCGGCGCCCCACGCGCAGAAGAGGTCGAACATCGCGCAGTCGAAGTTGACTTCCGTCGCCTGGGAGAACACGTCGTCGGCGGTGAAGTCGTAACGGCGGTCCATGAGGCCGAAGTAGTGGTCGAGGTTGCCGTGCGTGAGGGGTACCCCCTTCGGGCGGCCGGTGGAGCCCGAGGTGAAGAGCAGGTAGGCCCGGTCCTCGGAGGTGACCTGCCGCGGCGCTTCGAGAGCGCGCCCGCTGTCGGTGGGCACCGCCCGGAAGCGGCCGTCCGTGCCGCCGGAGCGGTGCGGGGCCAGAGTGGGCAGGTCCAGTTCGGTCGCGGTCAGCGCGGCCAGACCGGGGCCGTCGGCGAGGACCGCCGAGGCGCCGGACGCCTGGAGCATGTAGCGCGTGCGGGCGGCCGGGAAGTCCGGGTGCAGGGGGACGGCGGCCGCACCGCAGTAGAGCGCGGCCAGGATGCCGGCGTAGCTCTCGATCCCCTTGCCGGCCAGCACAGCGACCGCGCCCGGCGGTTCGGCCGAGCCGGCCAGCAGGGCGCCGGCCCACAGCAGCGCCGTTTCGTGCAGCTCCTCGTACGTCACCGCGTCCTGGTCCACCCGCAGAGCCGTGCCCTTCGGGGAGGTGGCGAGGCCGCGCAGGAAGCGCGCGTGCGGCGCGTTCCGGGGAGTGGTGAGCATGGTGTCTCCAGGGAAAGAGGGGTCGGTAAGGGTGGTGCCGGGCCGGCGCGGCTGCTTACGGTTTCGGCGGAGGAAGACCGCGTACAGCGATTCTTCGGGGAATCTTGGGAGTCATGATGTGGAACGAACAGTTCGAAGAGATACTCCGCAGTCATCTGCCGTTCCTGCCGGACAGTGAACCGCTCACCGATGACCTCGTCCTCCGGGATTTCGGCCTCGATTCGATGGCCATGGTGGAGGTGCTCGCCCGGCTGGAGGACGCATTCGGTGCGAGATTCGTCGACGATGCGATGAACATGTCCAACTTCGCAAGTCCGCGCACGCTGTGGGAGACGCTTTCCAAGATGGTTTCGTCCGCGGTCTGAATTACTGTGCCGTGGTGAGCCGACGGCTCGGTCGCATGGCCTTCTGGGGATCGAGGGAAACCACCTCGAAGTTCTTGTAAGCGCACCGCACCCGCCCCCACAGGCCGTCCGGCCCCGACACACAGAGCTTCCCGACGCCCATGCCGTGCAGGGTGGCGAGTGCCGTCGGCCACCTGACCGTCCGCACGATTCCGTCGAGCAGCATCGTCCGCACTTCCTCGCCCGTCCTCAGCAGCGCGCCGTCATGGTCCGACACGACGGGAATCCGCGGGTCGGTGAACGTCAGCTCGCCGAAGAGGTTCTCCTCGATGTCGTCCCGCACCGGCCGGAAGATGCTCGCGTGCATGGGCGGCCGCATGGTGTAGAGGGGCAGACCGCCAACCGATCGGACGCGCTGGGTCAGCCAGTCGAGCTTGTGCTCGCGTACGGACAGCATGTGGAACTCCTCGTCCACATGGCAGGCGAGTTCGTGCCACTCACCCATCTCGTCGAGTTCCGCGCGGATCTCCCGGATCTGCTCGCCAGGGGTGCGCGCCAGGGACTGGGTGACGATGTCGCCGTGCATCTGCGCGAAGTACGCGTCCAGGTGGTGGCCCCACCGGGCGGTCAGCCGCACACCGTCGGCGAAACCCAGGGCGCCCGAGTGGATCGCCGCCGGCGTGCCGCCGAAGCTCGGCCCGACGACGGCCTCCGGTTCGATGCCGAGCGTCTCCTCGCCCCAGTCCGCCAGCGCCAGGCAGATGAGCAGGAAGGCCACCCGCTCGTACTCCGAGAACTCGCGATCGGCCGTGCGGTAACGCTCCATCAGCGAGTACCCGAGCACATCGTCGGCCGCCGACACCATCCGCCGTGCAACCGGATTGATGAGCATGAATTTAGCCACTTCCTGGAATGGGTGCGGTGTAATTCCAGGGAATACCATGGCGGTACCTGTGCGGTCGGTTTCCATGTAGCCTTTTCCCATCACTCCGGGATCGACATCGTGTTGCTACAGAGCGCGTAGGCAAGTCTCTTGCTGATGTGTATCGATCAGAACCCCTAAGGCCCCCTAACCTCGACGTCACGGCACCGGGCGACGGTTGCCAAGCACATCGGGCCGTGTTAGGAAGTTATGCCACCTCACCATCAGCAACTGTCGGCCACGGCGCAACCCTTGGGGAAGGAATTCGCGTGGATTTTACAGGGAAAAGCCCGGCCCGTGTGCGCGACTCGGAAGATAACCTTCGTAATTTCCTGCTGCGGGCGGCGACCACCACTCCCGATAATCCGGCCGTCGTGGAAAAGGGCGCAGCAGGGGAATTCATCACCACCAGTTACCGGCAACTCGCCGCACTGACCGATGCATACACGGAGCGGCTCGCCGGCCTCGGCCTGGACGTGGGTGACCGGGTGGTGCTGGAGTCGGATGTCTCCGCCGACGCCATCGCCGTTCTGCTGGCCTGCTCCTCGCTGGGGCTGCCCTTCGTGCCCGTCAGCCCCGAAGCGCCCGCCAAGCGGCTGCTGACGATCATCGACGCAGCCGAACCGGCGCTGTTCGTCCAGGCCGCCCACGGAACGCGCGAAGGCATCCCCGAACCGGTCGGCACCGCACGCTTCGGCCCCGACGGATTCCGTACCGAACGGGCCCCCGCCCCGCGGCTGCGGCACCGCAGGGAAGTGGTGAGCACCGACACTGCGTACATCATCTTCACCTCGGGGACCACCGGCCGCCCCAAGGGCGTGGTTATGAGCCACCGTGCCGTCATCGCACTGCTCGCCGCCCTCCTCGCCGAAGGGCTCCTCACGAGCGGGGACCGGGTGGCCACCACCTCACCGCTCCAGTTCGACTTCGCCCTCTTCGACATCGGCTTCGCCCTGGGCAGCGGGGCCACGCTGGTACCGGTACCGCGCTCCGAACTGCACTGGCCGCGCCGGTTCCTCGGCTTCCTAGAAGCGGCCGCCGTCACCCAGGTCGACGGCGTCCCGTCGATCTGGCGGCCGGTACTGCGCCATGAACCCCAGCGGCTCGCCGGCCTTCAAGGGCTGCGCGGCATCCTCTTCACGGGAGAGGACTTCCCGCTCCCCGAACTGCGCCACCTCCAGCGGCTGCTGCCCCAGGTGCGCATCACCAACGGCTACGGTGCCACCGAGTCCATGGCCTGCTCCTTCACCCGGGTGCCCCATCCGCTCCCCGACGGACTGGAACGGCTCTCCATCGGCTTCCCGCTGCCCGGATTCGACATCACCCTGATCGACGAGCACGGACGACCGGTCGAGGAGCCCGGCACCGTGGGCCAGATCCACCTCCGCGCCCCCTCCCTGTTCACCGGCTACTGGGGCGACCCGGAGGCCACCGCCCAGGCGCTCGTACCCGACCCCCTCGACACCCGCTCCGGGCGCCTGGTCCTGCGCAGCGGCGACCTGGCCTACCGGGGGGACGACGGCGAACTGTACTTCCGCGGCCGCGTCGACTCCCAGGTGCAGGTACGCGGCAACCGCGTCGAACTGAAGGAAGTGGAGCGCCGGCTGCTGGAGTACCCCGGTACCAGCGCGGCGGTCGCCCTGCTGCTGCCGAGGCCCGGGCAGGACCCCGCGCTCACCGCGTTCGTCGTCATGGACGAGAGCGCGGCGGCCTTCGACAAGACCAAGGTCCGGGCGTTCTGCATGGACACACTGCCCACCTACATGATCCCCAAGGACATCCTCGCCGTCGACGGCATCCCTCTGACCGTCAACGGCAAAGCGGACCGCGCCGCACTGGCGGCCCGCGTATCCGGCCGCAGTTGAGCCCCGACACCCGTGGAGTACGCAGATGAGTGAGTTCCGGAACACCGCGAGTGAGTCGGGTGAGGAGTTCGTCGTCCGGGATGTGCACGCTTTGCCGGCGTCTGAGCAGCGCACCGCCATGCAGCGCCTGGTGCACCAGGAGACCCTGGCGGCCCTGCGCAAGGTACGCCCGGAGGCGGCCGCATCGGCCGCCGACTCCGCAGACACGGAACGCACCTTCATGGAATGGGGCCTCGACTCGCTCGGCCTCGTGGAGCTCCACCGGCGGCTGAGCGCGCGCACGGGCCTCGAACTGCCGGTGACCATCGGGTTCGACCACCCCACCCCCGCGGCGCTCGCCGAGCACCTGCGGCGCGAGGTCCTCGGCCTGTCCGACGAACCGATCGCGCCACCGGCCGCAGCGGCGGACGACGAACCGGTGGTCGTGGTCGGCGTCGGCTGCCGCTACCCCGGGGACGTGCGCTCCCCCGGGGACCTCTGGCAGCTGCTGGCCGAGGGCACCCACGTCCTCACCGACTTCCCCACGGACCGGGGCTGGGACCTGGACAAGCTCTACGACCCGGACCCGAGCACCCCCGGCACGAGCTACGTCCGGCAGGCCGGTTTCCTGCCCGACGCCGCCGAGTTCGACGCGGACTTCTTCGGCATCAGCCCCAAGGAGGCCACGGCGATGGACCCCCAGCAGCGCCTGCTGCTGGAGACCTGCTGGGAGGCGCTGGAACGCGCCGGGATCGACCCGGTGCCGCTGCGCGGCAGTCGGTCCGGAGTGTTCGTCGGAGTGGAGCCGCACGAGTACGGCCCCCGGGTGCACGAAGCCCCGGACGGGCTCGACGGCTACCTCATGACCGGCACAGCGCCGAGCGTCGTCTCCGGCCGTGTCGCGCACACCCTGGGCTTCGAAGGCCCGGCGCTCACCATCGACACCGCCTGCTCGGGGTCCCTGGCCGCCCTCCACCTGGCGGTCCAGTCGCTCCGCCGCGGGGAGTGCGGCCTCGCGCTCGCCGGCGGTGTCACCGTGATCAGCAGCCCCGGTACCTTCACCACCTTCAGCCGTCAGCGGGGGCTGGCGGCCGACGGCCGGTGCAAGGCCTTCGCCGCCGGGGCCGACGGCACCAACTTCGCCGAGGGCGCGGGTGTGCTCGTGCTGGAGCGGCTCTCCGACGCCCGACGCAACGGCCACCGGATTTTGGCCGTCGTGCGCGGGAGCGCGGTCAACCAGGACGGTGCGAGCAACGGCCTCACCGTACCCAACGGCCTGGCGCAGCGGCGGGTGATCCAGCAGGCGCTCGCCGACGCCGGCCTGGCGGCCGGGGACGTGGACGCCGTCGAGGCCCACGGCACCGGCACGAAGCTCGGTGACCCCATCGAGGCCGAGGCCGTGATCGCCACCTATGGACGGGCCCACACGCCGGACCAGCCACTGTGGCTCGGCTCCGCCAAGTCCAACATCGGGCACACCGGAGCGGCCGCCGGCGCAGCGGGCGTCATCAAGATGATCGAAGCCCTCCACCATGGCCTGCTGCCCAGAACGCTGCACGTCGACGAGTTGTCACCGCACATCGACTGGTCCGCCGGCACCGTTCGGCTGCTGACCGAGCCGGTGCCCTGGCCCACACGTGACGACAGGCCCCGCCGGGCGGGCGTCTCGTCCTTCGGCGTCAGCGGGACGAACGTACACGTCATCATCGAGGAACCAGCCACGCTCGCCGAAGGCCCCGACGGCATCGAACCACCGGCCGAGCCCGCCACCGACCGCATCGCGCCCCTGCTGGTCTCCGCGCGGAGCGAGGCCGCGCTCCGCGCCCAGGCCGGCCGGCTGGCCGCGCTGCTCGACACGGACCGGAACACACCGGCGGCCGACGTGGCCTACTCGACCGCCACCACCCGCGCCGCGATGTCCCACCGCGCCGCGGTGGTGGCCCAGGACCGTGCCGAGGTCGTCCGGGCACTGTGGACGACGGCTGAGGGAGGCGACACCCCCGCCGTCCTGCGGTCCACGGTCTCCGCGGGTGGGCTCGCCCACCTTTTCACCGGGCAGGGCAGTCAGCGACCGGGAATGGGCCGCGAACTGTACCGGGCCTTCCCCGTCTTCGCCGAAGCGGTCGACGAGGCCGCGGCACATCTGGACCTCCAGCTGGACCGCCCCCTGCTGGACGTCCTCTTCGCCGACGAGGGCACGGCCGAGGCCGCACAGCTGGACCTGACCGCATACGCCCAGCCGGCCATCTTCGCCGTCGAGGTGGGGCTCTTCCGGCTGCTGGAGTCCTGGGGCATCACCCCTGGCCACGTGGCGGGTCACTCGATCGGCGAACTCGCCGCCGCCCACGCGGCCGGCGTGCTCTCCATCGAGGACGCGGCCCTGCTCGTGGGGGCGCGCGGCCGGCTGATGCAGGAACTGCCGGCGGCCGGGGCGATGGTCGCACTGGAGGCCACGGAGGAGGAGGTGGCCCCCCTCCTCACCGACCGGGCAGCCATCGCCGCTGTCAACGGACCGTCCTCGGTGGTCGTCTCGGGTGACGAGGACGCCGTCACGGCGATCGTCGAGCACTTCGGCACGCGCCGCTCCAAGCGGCTACGCACGTCACACGCCTTCCACTCGCCGCTCATGGAGCCGATGCTCGCCGAGTTCCGGCAGATCGCCCAGGCCATGACGTACCACACGCCGCGTATCCCGTTCGTCTCCAGCCTCACCGGCCGTCCCGCGACGCCCGACGCGGAGTACTGGGTGCGGCACGTGCGTGAGCCCGTACGCTTCCGCGACACCATGCGGTGGCTGGAATCCGAAGGCGTGACCACCTACCTGGAGCTCGGCCCGGACGCCGTACTGTCCGGCCTGGGCCGGGACTGCCTCACGGCACCCGACAGCACCGCAACCGACGTCGTTCTCGCGCCCGCGCTACGTGCCGGGCGCCCCGAGGAACGCGAACTGGTGACCGCGGTGGCCGCCGTGCACGTACACGGAACGGACGTGGACTGGGAGGCGTTCTTCGCCGGGCACGGCGCGCGCCGGACCGACCTGCCCACCTACGCCTTCCAGCGCCGGCGCTACTGGGTCGACCTGCGGTCGCCCGACGCCCTGGACGTGGCCTCGGCCGGACTGGTCCGGCCCGACCACCCGCTGGTCGGAGCCGTCGTACGCCTGGCCGGCAGCGACGGCGTGCTGCTGACCAGCCGCCTGTCGGTGTCCTCCCACGCATGGCTCGCCGACCACGTCATTTCGGGCGTGGTGCTGCTGCCGGGCACCGCCTTCGTCGAACTGGCCGTCCGCGCCGGGGACGAGGTCGGCTGCGGCGTGCTCGACGAACTGACCCTCCGGGAACCACTGGCCGTGCCCGCGGACGGGCGCGTCACCGTCCAGGTGGCCGTCGGCGCCGCCGACGGCTCCGGGCGCCGCTCCGTCGACCTCTACGCGCTCGCCGGGGACGACGAGCCCTGGGTGTGCCACGCCTCCGGAGTACTGGCGCCCACGGACCGGGCCACGGAGGCCGATCAGGACCCGGCCACCGCCGCGCAGTGGGCCAGCCTCACCCAGGCATGGCCCCCGCCGGGTGCCCAGCCGATCGATGTCTCCGACCTGTACGCCGACCAGGCCGCTGAGGGCTACGAGTTCGGTCCGCACTTCCAGAACGTACGGGCGGCCTGGCGCAGCGGCGGTGACGTCTTCGCCGAGGTCGCCCTCGCCGAACCGCTCGGCACCGACGCCGGGCGCTTCGGCCTCCACCCGGCACTGCTCGACGGCGCTCTCCAGACCATGGCCTTCCTGGCCGGAGAGGCACCCGGCGAGAGCTCCGGGACCAAGCTGCCGTTCGCTTGGAACGGTGTCACCCTGCACGCCTCGGGTGCGTCCGCGCTGCGCGTCAGTCTCACCCGGCTCGGCCCCGACTCGGTCGCGGCGGCCATCGCCGACCGGACCGGCGCCCCGGTCGCCACCGTGCGGTCGATCGCCGTGCGCCCGGTGGCTGCGGACGCGCTGCGCACCGCACGCCGCATACGCCACGACTCGCTGTACCAGGTCACCTGGGCACCGGCGGACGGCGAACCGCAGCCTGCGGACGCCCACCTGGCGATACTGGCCGCAGGCCCGGGCGGCCTCGCCGACCGGCTGCACACCGACGCGGCACAGCTGCCCGCTCACCCGGACATCCCTTCGCTCGTCACGGCCGTCACCACCGGCGCCCCGGCCCCCGACGTGGTACTGGCCCCCTTCGGGTCGGTCGCCGGGGAGCCGGCGGCCGCACGGGAGGCGACCAAGCGCTCGGTCGAGCTGGTGCAGCAGTGGCAGGAGCTCGCGGCGGACGAACGCTTCGCCGCGACCCGGCTGGCGTTCGTCACCTCAGGCGCGGTCGAGGCGCGCACCGGCGAGCGGACAGCGCTCGGCACCGCCCCGCTCTGGGGTCTGCTGCGCGCGGCCCGGGCCGAACACCCCGACCGGTTCCTCCTGATCGACCTCGATCCCGACGGCGGCCCGGCGGACGCCGCATCGTTGCGCGCGGCCCTGGCCCTCGGCGAGCCTGAATGCGCACTGCGCGACGGGACCGTGCTCACGCCGCGGCTCGAACGTGTACCCGTGCCACAGACGCCGGCGCCGGCCCCCTGGGACTCCACCGGAACAGTCCTCGTCACCGGTGGCACCGGCGGCCTCGGCAGCCACGTCGCACGGCACCTGGTGACCGAACACGGTGTCCGTCACCTCCTCCTGGCCAGCAGGCGCGGGCCCGAGGCACCGGGCGCGGCGCAGCTGCGCACGGAACTGGTGGAACGAGGCGCAGAGGTCACCATCGCCGCCTGTGACGTCTCCGACCGTGACCAATTGCGCGCCCTGCTCGCCGCCGTACCGGACGCCCACCCACTGACCGGCGTCGTGCACACGGCGGGCGCGGTCGCCGATGGGCTGCTGGAACACATGACACCCGGCCAGGTGGACGCTGTCTTCGCGCCCAAGGTTGACGCCGCCTGGCACCTGCACGAGCTGACCCGAGGGGCCGAGCTGTCGGCCTTTGTGCTCTTCTCCTCCGGGGCCGGCCTGCTCGATGCGGCCGGACAAGGAAACTACGCCGCTGCCAACGTCTTCCTCGACGCACTGGCCGCACACCGCAGGTCGGCGGGGCTCCCCGCGACATCACTGGCCTGGGGCCTGTGGGGCGGTGTCGACGGCATGGGCGGACGCCTGGACGCGCTCGCGTTGCGACGGGCCGACCGGTCCGGCCTCGCCACGCTCTCCGTGCGCGACAACCTGGCGCTGTTCGACCAGGCACTCGGCCTCGGCCACGCACATGTACTGCCCCTGAGGATCGACCCCGGCGCCCTGCGCGGCCGTACCGACGGCGTGCCCGCGCTACTGCGCCGCCTGGCCCCCGCCGGCCGCCGGAGCGCCGTGGCAGCGGACACCCCGGGGGACGAGCGGTCGCTCGCCCGGCAGCTCGCCGGCCTGTCCGGCACCGACCGCGACCGCTTCGTCATGGACCTGGTATGCACACGCGTCGCGGCTGTGCTCGGACACGAAGGCGCAGCGGCCATCGACCCGTTGCGGGCCTTCAGCGACACCGGCTTCGACTCCCTCGCCGCCGTCGAACTCCGCAACGCCCTGAACTCGGCAACCGGGCTGCGCTTGCCGTCGACCCTCGTCTTCGACCACCCCACGCCACGCGCCCTGGCCGATTTCCTGCTGGCCAACGCGACGGACACCGCTCCCGACACGGGCGTACCGGTACCGGCCACCACGGCCGTGGACGACGACCCCATCGCCATCGTGGGCATGGCCTGCCGCTTCCCCGGCGGAGTGACCTCGCCGGACGAGCTGTGGCGGCTGGTCGAGCGGGGCGAGGACGGCATATCCCGCTTCCCCGACGACCGCGGCTGGGAGGTCGGCAAGCTGTACGACCCCGAGCCGGGCAAGCCGGGCAAGAGCTATGTGCGGGAGGGCGGTTTCCTCCACGACGCCGCCGAGTTCGACCCTGCCCTCTTCGGGATCAGCCCCCGTGAGGCGCTGGCGATGGACCCGCAGCACCGGCTGCTCCTGGAGACCACGTGGGAGGCGGTCGAGCGGGCGAGTATCGAACCGACGTCGCTGCGCGGCAGCCGGACGGGTGTCTTCGCCGGTGTGATGTACCACGACTGGGCCACCCGACTCGCGGCCGCCCCCGAGGAGTTGACGGGCTACCTTGGCATCGGCAGCGCGGGCAGCATGGCATCGGGCCGCATCGCGTACACCTTCGGCCTGGAGGGGCCGGCGGTGACGGTGGACACGGCGTGTTCGTCGTCGTTGGTGGCGTTGCACTGGGCGGTGCAGTC
>NZ_JBVHQM010000051.1:0-28514 GCF_055567415.1 Streptomyces sp. NPDC026575 | reverse complement strand
TACTGCAGGGGGGACCCTGTGGGAGAGTAGGACGCCGCCGAACTAATTTTGATGAATAGCCTCGTTCCCCGAGTTTCGACTCGGGGAACGAGGCTGTTTTGCGTTCCAGGCCGGCGAGCCACACATAGAGTCAAGCGCGGTAGCTCTGATCTGCCGGCGCTTCTCCCCATAGTCTCTGCCGTGCCATCAGTGCACGCCGTGCCCGAGCGACGAGGGATCTCATGCCCGCTTACGTCATCGTCAATGTTGATGTGCTCGACGAGGAGGCTGGCTTGGCAGACGCAGACGCAGACGCAGACGCAGACGCAGACGCAGACGCAGACGCAGACGCAGACACAGCCGCAGCCTTTGCCCAGGAGTCCGTCCTCGGTTGCGGTGCCGCTACCTTGTCGCGGGCACCACGCCCGAGCGTCGAAGAAACCTGGGATTCCTCCCGATTCGTAGTCATCGAGTTTCCCACCATGGAACCACTCCGGGGAGTGGTATGACTCCCCGGAGTACCGGCGCGCTCGGGCGATACGAGAAGAGGCAAGGTCTGCGTGGGGACGCTGTTCGTCCAGGGCATGCCCCCGAGGGGTTCTCCCTCCCGGCCTAGGGTGCTTGTGGTTGCCTCTTGGACGATGTCGCGGAACCAAAGCGCCGTCAGAAGCGCCTAGGGGAGCGGGCAGGGCAGGTCGGCTCTACAGCCGGCCGGTGGACTTCAGGGTGAGGTAGGCGTCGGCCAGGTCGGGGGCGAGGCGGTCCGGGGTGGCGTCGATGACGGTGATGCCGTGGTGGCGGAGCCGGTCCGCGGTGCGGCGGCGGGCGGCGCGCGTCTGTTCTGCGGCTGCGGCGGCGTAGACGGACTGGGGTGTGTGGCGGCCGGTTGCCATTTCCTCGATGCGGGGGTCGGCGACGGCCGCGACGATGAGTTCGTTGCGCTGGGTGAGGCCGGGGAGAACGGGGAGGAGGGCTTCCTCCACGGGGGCCGCGTCCAGGCCGGTGAAGAGCACGATGAGGGACCGGCGCGGGGTGCGGCGGTGGATCGTGGCGGCCAGGCCGCGGGCGTCCGCCTCGACCAGTTCGGATTCGAGTGGGGCGAGTGCCTCGGTCAGGGCCGGGAGGACATCGCGGGCCGCGTGGCCTTGGACTGAGGCGCGTACGCGGCGGTCGTAGGCCAGCAGGTCCACGCGGTCGCCGGCACGGGCGGCGAGAGCGCCGAGCAGCAGGGCGGCGTCCATGGACGCGTCGAGGCGCGGGACGTCGCCGACGCGGCCTGCGGAGGTGCGGCCGGTTTCCAGGACGAGCAGGATGCGGCGGTCGCGTTCGGGGCGCCAGGTGCGGACGGCGAGGTCTTGGCGGCGGGCGGTTGCGCGCCAGTCGATGGACCGGGTGTCGTCGCCGGGGGTGTAGTCGCGGAGACTGTCGAATTCGGTGCCTTCGCCGCGGGTCAGGATGCTGGTGCGGCCGTCGAGTTCGCGGAGCCTGGCGAGCTTGGCGGGGAGGTGCTTGCGGCTGGTGAAGGGCGGCAGCACACGCAGCGTCCAGGGGACGTGGTGATTTCCCTGACGGGCTGCCAGGCCGAGCGGGCCGTAGGAGCGGACGGTGACGCGGACCGCATGGTGGTCGCCGCGGCGGGTGGGGTGGAGCGCGGTGGTGAGCCGGCGGCGCTCGGAGGCGGGGATGCGCACCGTGTGGCGGGATGCGGGGATGTCCGAGCCGGGCTGGAAGGAGCTCGGGGGCCAGGCGTCGCGGATCTTGGCGCGTAGGGTGCGGCGGCTCGGGTTGGTGAGGGTGAGGTGGGTGTGGGCTTCGCCCGTTAGTCGAACGGTTGTGTCACCTGTGCGGGTGAAATGGAGCTTTCGCACTGGCGCGGCGAGCGCGAGGTCGAACAAAATCGCTATCAGCAGGACGAGTTGGACGGTGAGGATGCCGAGCCAGCTGGGCAGCACGAAGCCGACGAAGAGGGCTCCGGCTGCGGAGATGAGGGCGGTGCGTCCGGTGAGGGCCACGGTGTCGTCTTAACGGGGGACGGGGAGATGCGCGAGAACGGCGTTGATCACGGAGTCTGCGGTGACTCCTTCCATCTCCGCTTCGGGGCGGAGCTGGACACGATGGCGGAGCGTGGGAAGGGCAAGGGCCTTCACGTCGTCAGGGGTCACATAATCGCGGCCGGTGAGCCAGGCCCAGGCGCGTGACGTGGAGAGCAGGGCGGTGGCTCCTCGCGGGGAGACGCCGAGTGCGAGCGAGGGGGATTCACGGGTGGCACGGCAGATATCGACGATATAGCCGGTGACTTCGGGGGATACCGAGGTCTCGGCGACTGCCTCTCGGGCCGCGTCGAGGTCGGCGGCGGAGGCGACGGGGCGCAAGCCTGCGGCGCCGAGGTCACGGGGACTGAAGCCGGCCGCGTGGCGGGTGAGGATGTCGATCTCGTCGTTGCGGGCGGGCAGTGGGACCGTCAGTTTCAGCAGGAACCGGTCGAGTTGGGCCTCGGGCAGCGGATAGGTGCCCTCGTACTCCACCGGGTTCTGGGTGGCGGCCACGAGGAACGGCTCGGGGAGGGGGCGGGCGGTGCCGTCGACGGTCACCTGACGCTCTTCCATCGCTTCGAGCAAAGAGGCCTGGGTTTTGGGAGGCGTGCGGTTGATCTCGTCGGCGAGCAGCAGGTTGGTGAAGACCGGGCCCGGTTGGAAGGAGAACTCTGCGCTGCGGGCGTCGTAGACCAGCGAACCGGTGACATCGCTCGGCATCAGGTCGGGGGTGAACTGGACGCGCTTGGTGTCGAGTTCGAGGGCGGTCGACAGGGCGCGTACGAGCAGGGTCTTGGCGACGCCGGGGGAGCCCTCGAGGAGCACATGACCGCGGCAGAGGAGGGCGACGACCAGGCCGGTGACGGCAGGGTCCTGGCCGACGACGGCCTTGGCTATCTCGGTGCGCAGGTCCTCGAGGGAGGCTCGGGCGCGGTCAGCGGTCGGGGTGCTCACGGGGGGCATGCCTCTCTTGGGAAACGAGCGAGGATTCGAGTTCGTCGAGTTGGTCCGCGAGGCGGACCAGGGCCCGGTCGTCCGCGGGAGCCGGGCCGAACAGGAGGGTGTGGAGATCTGTTCCGGCGTCAGGGGGCGAGGTCAAGTGGGCTTGTACGGCGGGGACGAGGACGTCAGGGGTATGGGCGTGAGCCGGGGACACGCCTGTGAGGGGGGCGAGCCGCATGCGGGTCGCGGAGCGCAGTACGGCTGAGGCCCGGTCACGGGCGTTGGCCTGTTCGTAGAGACGTGCGTGGCCCTCGGTGGTCTCGGCGGCCGGGACGGTGACGGGGAGCTTTTCCGGCACCAGGGGGCCGAGGCGGCGAGCCCGCCAGAGGGCTGCGAGTACGGCGGCGAAGGCGAGTTGGAGCAGGGCCCAGCGCCAGCCGGAGGGGATGAGGTCGAGGAAGCCGCGCTGGTCGTCCGGGGCGGATGACGGGTCGCTGACAGAGGGGAGGTACCAGACCAGATGCTTGTGGGAACCGAGGAGTTGAAGTGCCAGCGAGGCGTTGCCGTCCTCGGCGAGGTGCTGGTTGTGCAGGAGATCGGCGGAGCCGAGGAGCACAGTGTCGCGGCCGGTGCCGGACGCCGGCAGCCGCAGCAGGGTGGGGCGGCCCCCGACGAGGTAGCAGCGGTCGGCGCCGTTGGCGGGCGTGGCGTAGCGCATTCCGCCGAGGAGGGCGTTGCCGGCGCGGCGGGCTTCGGGCAGGGAACAGGACGGCGAGAGCGGGGTGTTGCCGACCGGGGTGTCGACCTGGACGTGGGGGGCGAAAGCGTTGAGGGCCGAGGTGCCGGGGGCGAGCAGGACGGTGCGTCCGGGGGTGTGCGCGGTCGCGTTACGCAGGCCCGTCAGCTGGCGCTTCGTCAGTACGTCGGGATCGGTGACGAGCAGGGTGGTGCCGGGGCCCGTCGCGGCGGCGGCCTCCTCGGATGTCGTCACGACCTGGGTGGAGACACCGCGGGCGGCGAGGAGTTGGGCCAGTGCCCGGCTCCCCGACCGGTCCGCCGAACGGGGGTCGAGTCGGCCGTACTGTTCCCCGGACTGCAGGGCAGCGAGGACGATTCCGCTGATGACGAGCAGGAGGATCGCGAGCAGGGGGCCACGCGAGCGGGTCCACACCCGGCGGGTGGCGGGGGAGAGCGCGAAGCCGTCCGTGGTGGCCGTGGTCATCCGCGGCTCCTGGTCGCAGTGGCGGCCAGGGTGGGCTTGGCACGCTGGAGGTCGGTGTCGAGGCTGGTCAAGAGGGCGTATGCCTGCTCCGTGCCGGGACGGCCGCCGTATGTGACGTCGTCGAAGGTGCGGGCGGCGGTGCGCAGTTGGCCGGCGTACGGGGGGAGTGCCCGGCCGGCTTCGGTGGCGGCCTCGTCGGCGGTGCGGCCGGGGCCGGGGGTGAGCAGGGCGCGCTCTTCGAGGGAGAGCACGATGGCGCGCATGCGGTCCTGGATGGCCTGGTTCCAGTGGCCCGCGGCGGCGTGCCGGTCGGCGGCCGTTCGGTGTTCCGCGGCCGTGCGGGGCGTGTCGGCGAAGAGCGCGCCGCCGGTGGTGGGTGTGCGACGTACCGCGCCGAGCCGGAGCCGGAGGGCGACGACCAGCAGCAGGACGAACGCGGCGATGGCGAGGAGCCCGATCCAGCCGCCCGGTGTGGTGCCGGCGGCCGCGCTGAACAACTCGTCGACGCGGTCCCAGAGCCAATCGAGCGCCCGCTGGATCGGATTGGGGTCGTGCTGGTGGTACCGAGGATCGGACAGCTCGCGCTCGGCCGCATCGCGGGCGGGCAGGCGAGGAGTCCGTACGGGTATGTCGTCGTCGGTACGCGCGATGAATCGTCCGAGCGCGGCCATGTTCCCCCCTGTGGTCACCGCATCAGCTTCCGGGAGCGGCGTCGGTGGGGTGCTGCCCGGAAGCATCGGCGGGGGTCGTCGCGGCCGTCGGCGCTTCGTTGCCGGGGGCGTCGGTGCCGTAGCCGGGGAGGCCTGCGGCGCGGGCGAGTTCGAGGTCGAGGGCCTCGCGGCGGATGCGCTGGTCCATGTAGAGGAGCGCGGTGACGCCGGCGCTGATCGGGAAGGTGATGGTGGAGCTGATGACCGCGCCGATGCCCAGCACGACCAGGAAGGACCAACCGGTGCTGGTGCTGGTGCCGTTCGCCCACGACATGAGGCTCTCGCCGCCGATGAGGAAGGCGATGAGGGTGGCCGGGATCTGGATGATGAACTCGACGATGGCGATCAGCAGGTAGGCCAGCAGCTGGGCGCCGAGCACCCGCCACCAGGAGCCCCGTACGAGCTTGGCGGAGCGCCGCATCGACGCGATGACACCCTGCTTCTCCAGCATCAGCGCGGGGGAGGCGAGGCTGTAGCGGACCCACAGCCAGATGCTCACGACGGTGGCGGCCAGGCCGCCGAGCATGGCGAGGAGCAGGCCGATGTCGAGGGTGCCCGTGGCGGCGAGGATGACGCCGGGAGCCACGCCGACCGCGAATATCGCGGTGACGATCGCGGGGAGCAGAACGAGCAGGCCGAGCAGGCGGGGGAGTTGGGCGCGGGCGTCGCGCCATGCCTCCCCGGCGGTCACCGGGCGGCCCAGGACGGCTCGGCTGACGACCATGGTGAGCAGGCCGGTGGCGATGATCGTGGCGAGCAGCCCGATCACCGAGGTGATGGCGCTGCCGGCGAGGGTGTCGCCGAGCTGGCGCATGGTGTCGCGGAGCGGCGGGACGTTGTCGTTCGAGAGGGTGGTCGCGCGGCCGCCGTCCTGGAACCACACTCCGGTGACGATGGTGACGGCGGTCTGCGCGACGACCGCGACGACCAGGGAGATGCCGAGGACGGTGCGCCAGTGGGCGCGCATGGTGGAGACCGCGCCGTCGAGGATCTCGCCGATGCCGAGCGGGCGCAGCGGGATGACACCCGGCTTGGCCGCCGGAGGCGTCGCGGACCAGCCGCCGCCCCAAGGGGGCTGCTGGCCGGGGCCCGGTCGGCCGTCCCAGCCTGGCGTGTCCGAGGTCGACGACGAGGCGCGGGTGCGGTCGCCGGCCGTGCCCTGACCGCCGCTGCCATGGGGGCCGCCCTGGCTGGGGATGCCGGTGGGGGCCGACCACTGGCCGGCGGGCGGCTGCTCCTTGGACCAGTTCGGCGGGGTGGGCTGCTCCGCGGGCCCGGGCTGCTCTTCCGATGCCTGCTGGGCGGGCTGCTCCTGTGTGCCGCGGCCCGGCTCGTCGGAGGGCGTGGATCCGGGCGAGGCCCAGCCCGGAGAGTTGTTCATCGTCGCTCCTTCTTACTGTCCGTCCGCCGGGACGGCCGGGGTCCGGGGTCCGCGGTGCCAGTCATCGTGTCATGGCGCCCGGCGTTGTGTACCCGCGCCCTGAGAGTGAGGGGACCTTATGTTCGAGGGCGGGTCGGCGGCAGACTGAGTGGATGGGCGATCAGTACGAGGTATCCGAGGCGGGCGCCGGGGCGCTCGCGATCCCGTCGTTGCGCTGGGAGGAGCCGCCGGAGGGGCCCGTATTGGTCCTCCTCGACCAGACCCGCCTGCCGGCGGAGGAGGTCGAGCTGGTGTGTACGGACGTACCGGCGCTGGTTCAGGCGATCCGGACGCTGGCCGTGCGCGGGGCGCCGCTGCTGGGCATCGCGGGGGCGTATGGGGTGGCGCTGGCCGCGGCGCGGGGCTTCGACGTGGACGAGGCCGCGGAGGCGCTGGCGCAGGCCCGGCCGACCGCGGTCAATCTGGGGTACGGCGTGCGCCGGGCGGCCGGCGCCTATCGCGCGGCGCTGGCCGGCGGGGCCGATGCCCCGGCGGCGGCGCTCGCCGAGGCCCGGGCCGTACACGCGGAGGACATCGAGGCCAGTACGGGGATGGCGCAGCACGGTCTGGCGCTGTTGGGCGAGCTGCTGCCGGGTGGGGGTCACCGGATCCTCACGCACTGCAATACGGGTGCGCTGGTGTCCGGGGGCGAGGGCACCGCCCTGGCGGTGGCGCTCGCCGCGCATCGGGCCGGTGAGCTGCGGCGACTGTGGGTGGACGAGACGCGGCCGCTGCTGCAGGGAGCGCGGCTGACCGCCTATGAGGCGGCGCGGGCGGGCATGGCGTACACGGTGCTGTCGGACGGTGCGGCGGGGTCGCTGTTCGCCGGCGGCGAGGTGGACGCGGTGCTGATCGGGGCGGATCGGATCGCGGCGGACGGTTCGGTGGCCAACAAGGTCGGTAGTTATCCGCTGGCGGTACTGGCGCGGTACCACCACGTTCCGTTCGTGGTGGTGGCGCCGACCAGCACGGTGGATCTGGAGACCGAGGAGGGGGCGGACATCGAGGTGGAGCAGCGGCCGGGGCAGGAAGTGACGGAGTTCTCGTTGCCCAGTGCGCAGGGGCCCGGGACTGCCGTGGGCGTGGCCATACCGGTGGCTCCGTTGGGCGCGCAGGCCTATAACCCGGCCTTCGACGTCACTCCGCCGGAGCTGGTGACGGCGATCGTGACGGAGGCCGGAGTGGTGTCGCCGGTGACTCGGGAAGCGCTCGCCGAGGTGTGTTCCACGTCACGATGGAGAAAGTCACGATCAGGTAATGGGATGATGGCCAAATGAAGGGACGCGTCCTGGTCGTCGACGACGACACCGCACTGGCAGAGATGCTCGGCATCGTGCTGCGCGGCGAAGGCTTTGAACCGTCGTTCGTGTCGGATGGTGACAAGGCCCTGGCTGCCTTCCGCGAGACCAAGCCCGATCTTGTTCTGCTCGACCTGATGCTGCCCGGACGGGACGGTATCGAGGTGTGCCGGCTGATCCGGGCGGAGTCCGGTGTGCCGATCGTGATGCTGACGGCCAAGAGCGACACGGTGGATGTGGTGGTCGGGCTCGAGTCGGGCGCGGACGACTACATCGTCAAGCCGTTCAAGCCCAAGGAGCTGGTGGCCCGGATCCGGGCGCGGCTGCGGCGTTCGGAGGAGCCGGCCCCCGAGCAGCTGGCGATCGGTGACCTGGTCATCGACGTGGCCGGCCATTCGGTGAAGCGGGACGGCCAGTCGATCGCGCTGACCCCGCTGGAGTTCGACCTGCTGGTGGCGCTGGCGCGCAAGCCGTGGCAGGTGTTCACGCGTGAGGTGCTGCTCGAGCAGGTCTGGGGCTATCGGCATGCCGCCGACACCCGGCTGGTCAATGTCCATGTGCAGCGGCTGCGCTCCAAGGTCGAGCGGGATCCGGAGCGTCCGGAGATCGTGGTGACCGTGCGCGGCGTCGGCTACAAGGCCGGGCCCAGCTGAGATGGTCCGGGACGGTTCGGCCCCGGAGGGAAAGCGGGGGCGCACCGTCGGTCCGACGGGTGATATGTCCTTTTCGGGTAAGTTGTCTGCTCGTTTGCTGCGCGGTGGGCAGTTGCTGCCCGACGGCGCGGTGAGTGGGCCGGTCCACCCCCTGCTGCGGCTCTTCAGCCGTTGGGTACGCCGGCCGCTGCTGCCCGCCCTGCGGCTGTGGCGCCGCAACATCCAGCTGCGCGTGGTGGCGACCACCCTGCTGATGTCGCTCGCCGTGGTCCTGCTGCTCGGCGTCGTGGTCGTCGGACAGGTCCGCAACGGCCTGCTCACGGCCAAGGCGCAGGCCGCGCAGAGCCAGGCGGTGGGCGGCTTCAGCGTCGCCCAGAAGATGGCCGACGGCGCCGACGACACCCGCGGCGACGATGGCGCCCGCACCGGCAACCGCGGCACCCAGGACTCCGCGACCTGGCTCACCGGCCTGGTCGAACAGCTCGCCAGCGGTGGCCAGGGCGTGTTCTCGGTCGTGGCGCTCAGCTCCGACTCCGACGAACCGTTCGGCGACTCCAGCCCCGGCACCCGCGGGCCGCGCGCCTCCGGAGACGTTGATCCCGAGCGCAGCGTGCCCGCCGAGCTGCGGCGGAAGCTGGACACCAAGTCCGGAACGTTCCGCCAGTACACCCAGATCAAGCGCATCGGGTCGGACGACGGCGTGCCGGCGCTGATCATCGGCAAGCGGCTCAACGACGTCAACAGCAACCAGTACCAGCTCTACTACCTCTTCCCGTTCAGCCAGGAAGCGGAGTCGCTCAAGCTCGTGACGGGGACGCTCGCGACGGCCGGGGTGTTCGTCGTGATCCTGCTCGGCGCGATCGCCTGGCTGGTCGTGCGGCAGGTCGTCACGCCCGTACGGATGGCCGCGGGGATCTCCGAGCGGCTGGCCGCCGGCCTCCTCCAGGAGCGCATGAAGGTCACCGGTGAGGACGACATCGCCCGGCTCGGCGAGTCCTTCAACAAGATGGCGCAGAACCTCCAGGTCAAGATCCAGCAGCTGGAGGAGCTGTCCCGGATGCAGCGCCGGTTCGTCTCCGACGTCTCGCACGAGCTGCGTACGCCACTGACGACCGTACGGATGGCGGCCGACGTCATCCACGAGGTGCGCGACGAGTTCGACCCCGCCACGGCGCGCTCCGCAGAGCTGCTGCGCGGCCAGCTCGACCGCTTCGAATCGCTGCTCGCGGAGCTGCTGGAGATCAGCCGGTTCGACGCCGGCGCGGCCGCGCTGGAGGCCGAGCCGATAGACCTGCGCGATGTGGTGCACCGCGTCATCGAAGGCGCCGAGCCGCTCGCCGAGGCGAAGGGCACCCGCATCCTGGTGCGCGGCGCCGAGCAGCCCGTCATAGCCGAGGCCGACACCCGGCGGGTGGAGCGGGTGCTGCGCAATCTCGTCGTCAACGCCGTCGAGCACGGCGAGGGCCGGGACGTCGTGGTGCGGCTGGCCTCCGCGGGCAGCCGCAGCGGCGGCGCGGTGGCCGTCGCGGTGCGCGACTACGGCGTCGGCCTCAAGCCCGGCGAGGCCACCAGGGTCTTCAACCGCTTCTGGCGCGCGGACCCGGCCCGGGCCCGGACGACCGGCGGTACGGGACTGGGCCTGTCCATCGCGGTCGAGGACGCCCGGCTGCACGGCGGCTGGCTGCAGGCATGGGGCGAGCCGGGCGGTGGCTCGCAGTTCCGGCTGACCCTGCCCCGTACGGCCGGCGAACCGCTGCGCGGCTCCCCGATCCCCCTGGAGCCGGAGGACTCGCGGCGCAACCGCGGGCTGGACGAGACGGGGCAGCCGCGGGCCGGGACGGGGCGCAAGACGTCCACGATCCCGGTCCAGGCGCGGTCCTCGCAGTCCAGAGGTGCACAGCCGCTCGCCGCGGAGCCGCGGGCGATGGCCCGTGCGACCGCCGATCCCACGGCGCTGCCCGGCAGCGGCGCCCGTGTGATGCCGCAGAGCGGGGGCGTACGGAGCGAGGAGATGGGGCGCGACAAGAGTGCGCGCACCGACGTGCCCGCCGGTGACGGCGGCGCGGAGCGGGAAACCGGACGGGGCGTGGAATCGGAGGACGGGCTGCGTGGACACTGAGCGCGGAAACGAGCGCGTAGTGGCGCCCCCGTCCCGTACGCGTGCCCGCCGGGGAGCCGGGCGGGCACGCAAGCTGACCCTGTTCGGCTGCGCGGCGGCCCTGCTGGCCGGGTGCGCGTCGATGCCGGACAGCGGGGAGGTCACGCCGGTCGACCAGTCGCCGCGCTCCGAGGGCGACTCCCAGGTGCGGGTCTACGGCGTACCCCCGCAGGACGGGGCGCAGCCGACCAACATCGTGCGCAGCTTCCTCGACGCGACGACCAGCGACGAGGCCGATTTCCGGACGGCCACGCAGTATCTGGCCAAGTCGGCGAAGCGGACCTGGCGGCCCTTCCAGGTCACCAAGGTGCTCCAGGAGCGCCCCAAGCCCGAGCCGAAGGTGCAGCCGAACCGCGAGGACGTCAACGGCTACACGGTCACGCTCTCCGGCAGCCAGGTGGCGTCGGTGGACGACCACCACGCCTACACCCCGGAGGAGAAGCCGTACCGCCAGACCATCCACCTCATCAAGGAGGACGGCCAGTGGCGGATCGACCGGCTGCCCGACGGGCTGGTGCTGGGCCTGTCCGACTTCCAGCGCATCTACCGCTCCGTCAACAAGTACTACTTCGCCTCCTACAAGTCGGAGTCCGAGGAGCCGAAGGCGAGCCGCAACGTGCTCGTCGCCGACCCGGTCTACCTGCGGCAGCGAATAAAGCCGATCACGGCCAGTGTGGAGGCGCTGCTGTCCGGGCCCACCGACTGGCTGAACCAGGTGACCACCTCGGAGTTCCCCCGCGGCACCCGGCTCGCGGTCAATGATCTGGCGCTGGACGACGCCAACGCACTGCGGGTCAAACTCAGCAAGGCGGCGGTTAACACCGACACCACCCAGTGCAAGCGGATGGCCGCTCAGCTCTTCTTCACCGTCCAGGACATGACACGCGCCTCGAAGATCAGCGAGGTGGAGCTCCAGGACGACGGCGGCAACTCGCTGTGCGTGCTGTCCCAGGACCAGGCCGAGCGCGACTTCGCCCCGCCGCAGCCCACCGGGCGTGCCCCCAAGGAGTACTTCATAGACGCCGACCACAAGGTCGTCGCCATGTCGGACTCGGCGACCGAACCGACACCGGTGCGCGGTCCGTTCGGTACGGGCAGTACGCCCCTGCGCTCGGTCGCCATCTCGCGCGGCGAGAACGCCGCGGCCGGGGTCTCCAACGATGGCCGGTCCCTGTACGTGGCCGCCATGGAGGACGGCGTCGAGCGCGGTGGACCGCTGCTGACCAGCGCAGGCTCGGCCAAGCACGCCGACGAGGGGCTGACCGCGCCGAGCTGGGACGGGCTGGGGGACCTGTGGATCGCGGACCGCGACGCCCACGGCTCTAGGCTGCTGCGGATACGCGAGGGCAAGGGCGACCCCGAAGAGGTCGCGGTGCCCGGTCTCGGCGGGCGGCGGATCAAGGCGATCAAGGTGGCCGCGGACGGTATCCGGATCGCGGTCCTGGTGGAGGACAAGGGGCGTACGACGCTTCAGCTCGGCCGGGTCGAGCGGGACGGCAGTTCGGCGCATCCGGTGCTGTCCGTGCAGGAGCTGCGACCGATCGCTCCGCAGTTGGAGGACGTGGTGGCCGCGTCCTGGGCGGGCGGCAGCCGGCTGGTCGTCGTCGGGCGGGAGTCCGGCGGGGTGCAGCAGATGCAGTTCATGGAGACCGACGGCTCGGCGTCCAACGCGCAGACGCTGCCCGGCGTCAACGGCGTCAAGGCGGTCGCCGCCTCGGAGGACGAGACCAGGCCGCTGATCGCCGACGCCACCGAGGGCATCGTGCGGCTGCCTCCGGACGCGAACTGGAAGACCGTGGCGAAGGACGGGACGGCGCCTGTCTATCCCGGGTGACGGGGTGACGGGGTGACGGGGTGATGGGGCGACCGGGTGGCGTGACGGGGGCCCGGGGGTGACCGGGGGCGCCATGACGGGGTGCCCGCGCGGGCCACGGACGGAGCGGACATCCGCGCCGTGCCCCTGGCGGCCCCTTCAGCTGTTCCGTGCCTGGACGGCCTGCGCGACGGGCAGGCACGGTCTGCCGGGGTTCCGGCCTGCGCTGACGGGCTCGGCCCGCTCGACGGGCGGCACCAAGGGACCACAAGAGACCAAGGGACCAAGGGACGACTAGGGACCAAGGGTCCGTGCCGCTGACCTGCCTCATCGGCCTGCCTGGGGCCGGGCCCCGGGCGCTTCGCGAGGTTATCCACAGGGGTGGCGGCGGGACGCGGACCGCAGGAAAGTGGAGCCATGCAGGGGGTGTGGCGCGAACTGGCCGGTCTGATCCTGCCGGTCGCCTGTGCGGGGTGTGGTCGGCCGCGTACGGAGCTGTGCGGGGGGTGCCGGCGGGCGCTCGCGCGGGACGGGCGCGGGGCACGTCGGGTGCGGCCGCGGCCGGAGCCGGCGGGGCTGCCCCGGGTGTGGGCCGGTGCGCCGTACGCCGACGAGGTGCGGGCCGTGCTGCTGGCGCACAAGGAACGGGGCGCGTTGCGGCTGGCCGGGCCGCTGGGGGCGGTGCTGGCCGGGGCGGTGCGGGGGCTGCGGCCCGGTGGCGGGCCGCTGCTGCTGGTGCCGGTGCCGTCGGCCCGCAGGTCGGTGGCCGGGCGGGGGCATGATCCGGTGCGCCGGATCGCGCTGGCGGCGGCCGGCGCGCTCAGGAAGGCGGGGGTGGGGGAGGGGGCGGGGGCCCGGGTCCTCCCCGTACTACGGCAGCGGCGCCCCGTGGTCGACCAGGCGGGCCTGAGCGCCCGGCAGCGGCTGGCGAACGTCACGGGTGCGCTGGAGGTGCGGGGCGGGGCCGGAAGGCTGCTGACGGGGCAGCCAGTGGTGCTGGTGGACGATCTGGTGACGACCGGGGCCACGCTGGCCGAGGCGGCGCGGGCGATCGCGGCGGCCGGTGGCCGGGTGACCGGTGCGGCCGTCGTGGCGGCGCCGGGCAGTGCATGGGAAATCGATGTGCACCGCGCGGTCGACCGGGGAATGGAATTCCCACATGGTCGCTAGTTGGCTGGGAAAAGTCACCCAAACGGAGCTGAGGGCTCCGAGGGGGTGCCGACATCCGCCCAGGAGAGCTATGTTCGGTTGTGAGGACTTGGCGGATGTTTTGCCTCGGATGTCGCGATGAATGCGTTCAGGGGCGTTTGCAGCGACCCTGAAAACGGGGGGCGTGGAGATCTTGTCGTCGGGGGAGGAGGAGGTGAAAGTCGCCAAGTCCGAGGCTTCGGCAACTACCGGAGCCTGGTGCAAGAAGGAATTGCTCCGCCGGATGAGCGGAGCGATCCGGGAACGGAGTTCTGCGTGGACATCGTCGTCAAGGGCCGCAAGACCGAGGTGCCCGAGCGGTTCCGCAAGCACGTGGCCGAGAAGCTGAAGCTGGACAAAGTCCAGAAGCTCGACGCCAAGGTGATCAGCCTGGACGTCGAGGTGTCCAAGGAGCCCAACCCGCGGCAGGCCGACCGTTCCGACCGGGTGGAGATCACGCTCCGCTCCCGTGGCCCGGTGGTCCGGGCCGAGGCGGCCGCAGCCGATCCGTACGCCGCGCTGGACCTGGCGACCGCCAAGCTGGAGGCGCGGCTGCGCAAGCAGCACGACAAGCGCTTCTCACGTCGCGGCAACGGCCGCATTCCGGCGAGTGAGGTCGCTGTCAGCGTGCCCGACGCCGCGAGCCTGAACACCAACGGCGAACTCGCCACAGAAGCCGATCAGACGGTGCCGACCACGAGGATGGGGTCGATCGACGTCCAGGGCGAGGGCCCCCTGGTCGTCCGCGAGAAGACCCACTCGGCCGCACCGATGACGCTCGACCAGGCGCTCAACGAGATGGAGTTGGTCGGAC
Source organism: Streptomyces sp. NPDC026575 (assembly GCF_055567415.1). Classification (NCBI taxonomy): domain Bacteria; kingdom Bacillati; phylum Actinomycetota; class Actinomycetes; order Kitasatosporales; family Streptomycetaceae; genus Streptomyces; species Streptomyces sp. NPDC026575. The sequence goes on along the minus strand of NZ_JBVHQM010000051.1, from coordinate 14,284 downwards.
ACGACTTCTATCTCTTCGTCGACGCCGACACCAAGCTGCCAAGTGTCGTCTACCGGCGGCACGCATACGACTACGGCGTCATCCACTTGAACCCCGATTCGTTCGGGGAGGAGGAGCCCGGCGGCGCAGGCGGCGCGCTGGGCGGCTGAACCCCACCCGCTCGGTGCCCCTGGCGTGTGCCGGGGGCACCATCGCGCCCGGAGAAAGCAGGAGTTGAAGCCGTATAGTGTTTGTGCCAGCCAGGGAGTTCGTGGACACGAAACGGCGACACGCCGGGGAGACGGTCGTATGGCATTGATCGGGCTGGCCGCAGGGGGCTGTCGTCAACCAGCCTTATTTCCAAGCTCCGGCCTCTTGGCCGAGTAGTTGACGGGGAGGATCAATGGGGGACAGTTTCGGTCCCGTGCGCGGTGACGCGGACGACGACGAAAGCGGTGCCGGGGGCGACGAGCGGGCCGTGAGCGTGCCGCGCAAGGAGCCGATCCGGGTCCTGGTGGTGGATGACCACGCGCTTTTCCGGCGAGGGCTGGAGATCGTGCTGGCCCAGGAAGAGGACATCCAGGTCGTCGGTGAGGCGGGGGACGGCGCGGAGGCGGTCGACAAGGCCGCGGATCTGCTGCCCGACATCGTGCTGATGGACGTACGGATGCCCAAGCGCGGTGGGATCGAGGCGTGCACCTCCATCAAGGAGGTGGCCCCCAGCGCCAAGATCATCATGCTGACGATCAGTGACGAAGAGGCCGATCTCTACGACGCGATCAAGGCCGGCGCCACCGGCTACCTCCTCAAGGAGATCTCCACCGACGAGGTGGCGACCGCGATCCGGGCCGTGGCGGACGGCCAGTCGCAGATCAGCCCGTCGATGGCGTCCAAGCTCCTGACGGAGTTCAAGTCGATGATCCAGCGGACGGACGAGCGCAGGCTGGTGCCCGCGCCCCGGCTCACCGACCGTGAGCTGGAGGTCCTCAAGCTGGTCGCCACGGGCATGAACAACCGCGATATCGCCAAGGAACTCTTCATCTCCGAGAACACGGTGAAGAACCACGTCCGCAACATCCTGGAGAAGCTCCAGCTGCACTCCCGGATGGAAGCCGTGGTCTACGCGATGCGGGAGAAGATCCTAGAGATCCGCTGAGCGGCCGGTCGACCGCTCAGCGGAGTGTGCCCCTGCGTGCCCGGCCGGGTCAGTCCTGCGCGGCCAGCTCCGCGCGCAGGGCGGCGGCCAGCCGGGCGTCGTCGCAGCGCTCCACGCGGACGGCGTCGCAGCCGACCCACGCCGCGGCCTCCTGGAGCGCCTGGGCCATCGGGGCGACAGCCTTGCGGTCCTGCAGCGAGACCTGGCGGGCGACGAGGGTGGTGCCCTCACGGGCCGGGTCCACCCGGCCCACCAGCCGGCCGCCGGCCAGCAGCGGCATCGCGAAATAGCCGTGTATCCGCTTGGGGCGGGGGACGTACGCCTCCAGGCGGTGGGTGAAGCCGAAGATCCGTTCCGTGCGCGGCCGGTCCCAGATCAGGGAGTCGAAGGGCGAGAGCAGGGTGGTGCGGTGCCGGCCGCGGGGCGCCGAGGCCAGCGCGGCGGGATCGGCCCAGGCGGGCTTTCCCCAGCCCTCGACCTCGACCGGGACCAGACCGGAGTCCGCGAGGACGGCGTCGACCTGCTCGGCCTTGAGGCGGTGGTAGTCGGCGAGGTCGGCCCGGGTGGCCACGCCCATGGCGGCGCCGGCCTGGGAGACCAGACGGCGCAGGCACTCGGCGTCGTCCAGATCGTCATGCAGCAGGCCGTCCGGGACGGCGCGCTCGGCGAGGTCGTAGACGCGCTTCCAGGCGCGGCGCCTCGTACAGACCACGTCGCCGGTGTCCAGCAGCCACTCCACCGCGATCTTGGTCTCGGACCAGTCCCACCACTCGCCGCCGTTGCGGCCGCCGCCCAGCTCGGAGGTGGTCAGCGGGCCGTCGGTCCGCAGCCGCTCCAGGACGGCGGCGCAGGAGCGCTCGGAATCCTGCAGGACATGCCAGCGGTGGCCCTTGGCGCGCCGGGCGCGGCGCCGGAAGGCGAAGTGCGGCCATTCCTCGATGGGCAGGATGCAGGCGGCGTGCGACCAGTACTCGAAGCTGTGGGGCCGCGCATCCGACGCGCCGGCGGGCGGCTCGGCCCAGTAGGCGGCCTCGACGGCCGGGCGGCCGACGGCGCCGAGGCGGGCGTAGGGCACCAGCTCATGGGAGCGGGCCAGCACCGAGATCGTGTCCAGCTGCACCGCGCCCAGGGCCCGCAGCACGCCGCGCACTCCCGCCCGGCGGTCCGGGGCGCCGAGCAGGCCCTGTGCCCGCAGGGCCAGGCGGCGGGCGTCGTCGCGGGACAGGCTCGTCACGGGCTGCGGCAGGGGCGAAGGCTGCGTCACGGCGGTCATGCTCGACAGCGTAGGGGCGGGCACTGACAACGGGCGTCGGCAGCGATCAACGGGCGTCGGCGGCGGTCCCCGGGGCCGCGGTCGACCGGCGCCGCCGCGTGGCACCTCAGCCGGGGTAGGGCAGGTACGGCGTGGCCTCCGGCACGCCGGACGGCCCCGGCTCCGCGTCGCCCAGGTCGGAGGGCAGGAGGGAGCCGATCCACACGTCCCGGCGGGTGCCCCCGTACAGCAGCTTGGCGCGCAGGGTGCCCTCCCTTTGGAAGCCGAGCCGCCGGGCGACCGCCCAGGAGCCGTCGTTGCCGGCTTCGGCGAGCCACTCCATGCGCTCCACGCCAAGATCGCGAAAGGCCCAGTTCAGCACCGCGCGGGCCGCCTCGACGGTGTACCCCCGGCCGCGCTGCTCCCTGGCGGTCCAGAAGCCCAGCTCGGCCTGCCGCTCCGGGGTGCGCAGCTGGTCGAGGCGTACCAGGCCCATCGCGCCGACCAGCGAGCCGTCCGCCTTGGTGACGACGGCGAAGTTGTAGCTCGTGTCGTTGCGCCAGCCCTCGGGGGCGACCGTCCCGACGAACTGCTCCGCGTCCTGGACGCCGTACGGCGAGGGCACGCTCGTCCAGCGCGGAATGTCCGGCTCCTGGCAGGCGGCGTGGACCGCGGGTGCGTCGGACGGCTCGAAGGGCCGCAGCACGAGGCGCTCGGTGGTGAGGGTCACGGGCTTCATGAGGTGAGTCTGCTCGGTCGGGGAAAGGGCCGCTGAGGATTTTCGCGTGATTCCCGGCACCTGCCCGGCACCTTCTCGCGGCCTTGTGCGTTCACGTGAGGAAGGGGATAGCGGGGTTCGCGGCGGCGGACCTCCCGGCTCGGCAGCGTCCTCCTTTACGATGGCCGTTGCGGCGGGGCCTGCCCCCTTGGAAATATGCCGCGCCCGCGCACTCGACCGTGCAGGCCCGACCGGCAAGGAGACCAGCCCAAGTGTCCGTCTTGACGAAGATCATGCGTGCAGGCGAAGGAAAGATCCTGCGCAAACTGCACCGCATCGCGGGCCAGGTCAACTCCATCGAGGAGGACTTCGCGGCCCTCTCCGACGCTGAGCTGCGGGCACTCACGGACGAGTACAAGGAGCGGTACGCGGACGGCGAGAGCCTCGACGACCTGCTGCCCGAGGCGTTCGCCACGGTCCGCGAGGCCGCCAAGCGGGTGCTCGGCCAGCGCCACTACGACGTGCAGCTGATGGGCGGCGCGGCCCTTCACATGGGGTACGTCGCCGAGATGAAGACCGGTGAGGGCAAGACCCTCGTCGGCACCCTGCCCGCGTACCTCAACGCGCTGTCCGGCAAGGGCGTGCACCTGATCACGGTCAACGACTACCTGGCCGAGCGCGACTCCGAGATGATGGGCCGGGTCCACAAGTTCCTGGGCCTGAGCGTCGGTTGCATCCTCGCCGACATGACGCCCGCCCAGCGCCGCGAGCAGTACAGCTGCGACATCACGTACGGAACGAACAACGAGTTCGGCTTCGACTATCTGCGCGACAACATGGCCTGGTCGCAGGACGAACTGGTCCAGCGGGGCCATAACTTCGCGATCGTCGACGAGGTCGACTCGATCCTCGTCGACGAGGCCCGTACGCCGCTGATCATCTCCGGCCCGGCGGACTCGGCCACCAAGTGGTACGGCGACTTCGCCAAGTTGGTGGTGCGCCTCAAGAGGGGCGAGGCCGCCAATCCGCAGCGCGGCATCGAGGAGACCGGCGACTACGACGTCGACGAGAAGAAGCGCACGGTCGGCATCCACGAGTCCGGTGTCAGCAAGGTCGAGGACTGGCTGGGCATCGACAATCTGTACGAGTCGGTCAACACCCCGCTCGTCGGTTACCTCAACAACGCGATCAAGGCCAAGGAGCTCTTCAAGAAGGACAAGGACTACGTCGTCATCGACGGCGAAGTCATGATCGTCGACGAGCACACCGGCCGTATCCTCGCCGGCCGCCGCTACAACGAGGGCATGCACCAGGCCATCGAGGCGAAGGAGGCAGTGGAGATCAAGGACGAGAACCAGACGCTCGCCACGATCACCCTGCAGAACTTCTTCCGCCTCTACAGCAAGCTCTCCGGCATGACCGGTACGGCCATGACCGAGGCCGCCGAGTTCCACCAGATCTACAAGCTCGGCGTGGTCCCGATCCCGACCAACCGCCCGATGGTCCGGATGGACCAGGCGGACCTGATCTACCGCACCGAGCCGGCGAAGTTCGACGCGGTGGTCGAGGACATCGTCGAGAAGCACGCCAAGGGTCAGCCGATCCTGGTGGGCACGACCTCCGTGGAGAAGTCCGAGTACCTCTCCCAGCAGCTGAACAAGCGCGGGGTGCCGCACGAGGTCCTCAACGCCAAGCAGCACGACCGGGAGGCGTCGATCGTCGCCCAGGCCGGCCGCAAGGGCGCCGTGACGGTCGCCACCAACATGGCCGGCCGCGGTACCGACATCAAGCTCGGCGGCAACCCCGACGACCTGGCCGAGGCCGAGCTGCGCCAGATGGGCCTGGACCCGGTCGAGCACGTCGAGGAGTGGGCGGCCGCGCTGCCCGCCGCCCTGGAGCGCGCCGAGGCCGCGGTCAAGGCGGAGTTCGAGGAGGTCAAGGAGCTCGGCGGGCTGTATGTGCTCGGCACGGAGCGGCATGAGTCGCGCCGGATCGACAACCAGCTGCGCGGTCGCTCCGGCCGCCAGGGCGACCCCGGCGAGTCGCGGTTCTACCTCTCCCTGGGCGACGACCTGATGCGGCTGTTCAAGGCCCAGATGGTCGAGCGCGTCATGGCGATGGCCAACGTGCCCGACGACGTCCCGATCGAGAACAAGATGGTGACCCGGGCGATCGCCTCCGCCCAGTCGCAGGTCGAGCAGCAGAACTTCGAGACGCGCAAGAACGTCCTGAAGTACGACGAGGTGCTCAACCGCCAGCGCGAGGTCATCTACGGCGAGCGCCGCCGCGTCCTGGAGGGCGAGGACCTCCAGGAGCAGATCAAGCACTTCATGGACGACACCATCGACGCCTACATCCAGGCGGAGACCGTCGAGGGCTTCGCCGAGGAGTGGGACCTGGAGCGCCTGTGGGGCGCGTTCAAGCAGCTCTACCCGGTCAAGGTGACCGTCGAGGAGCTGGAGGACGAGGCCGGTGACCGCGCGGGCATCACCGCCGAGTTCATCGCCGACGCCGTCAAGGACGACATCCACGAGCAGTACGCCGCCCGTGAGGAGCAGCTCGGCTCGGACATCATGCGCGAGCTGGAGCGCCGGGTCGTGCTGTCCGTCCTGGACCGCAAGTGGCGTGAGCACCTCTACGAGATGGACTACCTCCAGGAGGGCATCGGCCTGCGGGCGATGGCCCAGAAGGACCCGCTGGTCGAGTACCAGCGCGAGGGCTTCGACATGTTCACCGCGATGATGGAGGGCATCAAGGAGGAGTCCGTCGGCTACCTGTTCAACCTGGAGGTCCAGGTCGAGCAGCAGGTCGAGGAGGTCCCGGTGCAGGAGGCCGAGCAGGAGGCGGTCCCCGCCGGCGCGGCACGCCCCGAGATCCACGCCAAGGGCCTGGAGGCGCCGCAGCGTCCGGACCGGCTGCACTTCACCGCGCCGAAGGTCGACGGTGACGGCAGCGTCATCGAGGGCGACTTCATCAGCGACGAGGAGGCCGGCGGCCCGGCCCGCTCGGAGGCCGACGGGCTGACCCGCGCGGAGCGGCGCAAGGCCCAGAAGAGCGGCGGTCGCCGCCGCAAGAAGTAAGCGGTGACGCGGCTCCGGCAGATCGTGCCGGGGCCGCGCAGCAGCGGGGCGCCCCGGCCGGAGCACGGCCGGGGCGCCTTCTGCGTTTCCGCGTGCGGTGGTCACAGGGCCGCCGGGCTCGGCAGGGCCGGAGCCGGGCCGATGTCCAGCGCCGCGCACCGCCACCGGGCGTCGGCGCCCAGCTCCAGCCGGAAGGCGAGGGCCCGCAGCCGCTCACCCGTCGTGATCCGGGCGAACGCCTCGATGACCCCGCTGCGCGGCCGGCACAGTCCGCACTCGCGCAGGGTGGGGACCGTGCCGCGCCGCCCCGGGGCGGGAAGGGGCCGCAGCGGCGCCAGCGGGGCCAGCTCCACCAGCCGGTCGTACGCGGCCGGCAGCGCGTGTCCCAGCAGCGCGTGGACGGGCTGCTGCCCGCTGAGCGTGCGCACCAGCTGATGGGCGAACCAGTGATGCGGCCGGCTCTCGTGGGCCCGGCGCTGCGCCCCGACGGTCGGCAGCGGGGAGCCGGGCGCGGTGGCGCGGCCCGGGCGCCCGGCGGTGCGGGGGGTGCCCCGGCCGGCCTGGGCGGGGCCGCTGCCGGCCGGTCCGGCGGGGCGACGGCCCGCGGGAGCGCGCCGGGGCCGGGGAACGGCCGGGGTCGCGGGGCCGGTGGTCCTGGTGGGGACAGTGGTTGTCACAGGGGCGGTGGTCCTTGTGGTGCCGGTGGTCGTCGCGGGGCCGGTGTGGCCGGTGATCGTCGTCGTGCCCGTGGTCGTCGCGGGGCCGATGGTCGTCGTGCTGATGGCGTCGGTCGCGGCGCGCGTGGTGGTGGTCGTGGTCGTCATGGCGTGGTTTCCGGTCATGGTGGTGATCGCCCCCGTTGTGCCGGGCCCGGTGGATTACTGGGCGGTAGCTTGTGGTGGGGAACTTCGTATCGGCGGGCGCGGGCCCGCAGCAAGGCGCGCGGCGGCCGGGGTGCGGGGCGGTCGGAGTTCACCCGTCCGTGGCACGGCGCCGGAATTCAGCCGCTGCGGCGGGGTGCGGGAGGGGCCCGGAGGGGGCGGTGCGGGGGCCCTGGGGGCAGCACGATGGGGGACGCACGCCCGTATGCTGGCGGGACAATCTTCGGAGTCCAGCGAATCGAGCGGAAGCGGCTGCCATGCGCGTCTATGTCCCCCTGACCCTCCCCGGTCTCGCAGAGGCGCACAAGAACGGCGAGCTGGGCGCCGCAGCCCTCGGGGCGTACGCCGTCACGCCCGCGCTGCGCGAGTGGTACGTCTCGGACGACATCGAGGAGCTGGAGTACGCGGCGCTGAACCGCGCGGCCCAGGCCTCGCTGCGGCTGCTCGCCGGGAACCCCGACGTGGCCCGGCGCCGGGTGGTGGTGGCCATAGACGTCCCGGAGGGCGCGGCGGTGGCGGACCCCGACCGGGGGCTGGACCAGTCGGCGCTGGGAGAGGTGCGGATCGCCGGGCCGGTGCCGCTGTCGAAGGCCGCGGCGGTGCATGTGGACGCCGCCGACGCGGAGCCGGATGTCGCGGCGGCCGCGGCGGCGCTCGGCGCGGCCGACCAGGGCGACGACGACGCGCAGTTCACCGTGGACGGTGCGGAGGACCACGATCTGATGTGGTTCGCCGTGCAGGAGATCCCCGAACTGATCCGCTGAGCGCCCGCGCCGGCCGGTCCGCCGCGTTGTCAGTGGCGCCGGGTACGTTTTCTGCATGGGGAAGGCGCGGTGAGCGCGCGGGGCACGACCTGGGGAACCGCATGGGGAAGCACGCGACACACATCGTCTGGGACTGGAACGGCACGCTGTTCCACGACATCGACGCCGTCATCGGGGCGACCAACTCCGCGTTCGAGGAGATCGGGCTGGCGCCGATCACCCTGGAGATCTATCGCGAGCTGTACTGCGTGCCCATCCCGCGGTTCTACGAGCGGCTGATGGGGCGGCTGCCGACGGACGCGGAGTGGCTGGTGATGGACGAGGCGTTCCACCGGCACTACAGCGAGCACCGGCTGGGCTGCGGTCTCGCCGAGGGCGTGGATCTGCTGCTGGAGAAGTGGCAGGCGGCCGGGCGGAGCCAGTCGATCCTGAGCATGTTCGGGCACGACGAGCTGATACCCCTCGTCCGCGGCTTCGGGATCGAATCGCGGTTCGTGCTGGTGGAGGGCCGGACCGGACCGTCCGGGGGCACGAAGAGCGCGCAGATGGCGCGGCATTTCGCGACACTGGAGCAGGTGGACCCGCAGCGCACGGTCGTGATCGGCGACGCGGTGGACGATGCGGTGGCCGCGCGGGACGCGGGGGCGTACGCGGTGCTCTACACGGGCGGGTCGCACAGCCGCGGGAGCCTGCAGGCCGCCGGGGTGCCGGTCGTGGACAGCCTCGCGGAGGCCGTGGAGCTGGCGGAGACCCTGGTCCGCTAGGCGGGCGCCAGGGGGCCTGTGTGGCCCTGACACCGGTAGGGGGCCAGGTCCGGCTCCTGCCCTGTCGGGCCCGGGGTGCCGCTTCCGGCGCGCACGCATACTCCGGCCCGGCGTAGCGTTGTCCAGAAGGTCTAAGTTCGGATCGGGGATTTGTACGTAGACGGCCCATGACGGCACCCGTGGAGGGAGCGATAGCCTTGCACCGTGATCAGCGCGATAACCCGCGGGGGCATCGAGGCCCCTGCCGTGCGCCCGGGGCACCACCGTGACCGGGCGGTCGCTGGTCTTTGCGGCCAACACTCCATGTCGACTTTGTCAAAGATTGTCGAATACGACACGGCCCTCTCTCATCGCGGCATAGCGTCGACAGCGACAGGACACCTCGCGTCGCGGCGGCGTTGTGCGGCTTCCACAAAGTTCTTCCACGACGTCACGCAACGGCGCGCGACAGGAGCCAGAGGACATGCAGACCAAGCTGGACGAAGCCAAGACGGAACTGCTCGCCAGGGCGGCCCGGGTCATTGAAACAAGCCAGGCCGGGGGGAAGCACCCGGTACGCGGCCTCGACCCGGACACCCTTGCGGGATACCTCCAGCGTTACTACCTGCACACCGCCCCTGAAGACCTGATCGACCGCCACCCGGACGACGTCTTCGGTGCCGCGCTCTCGCACTACCGCCTCGCGGAGACGCGACCGCAGGGCACCGCCAACGTCCGGGTGCACACCCCGACCGTCGAGGAGAACGGCTGGACCAGCAGCCACTCCGTCGTCGAGGTCGTCACCGACGACATGCCCTTCCTGGTCGACTCGGTCACCAACGAGCTCTCGCGCCAGGGCCGCGGCATCCACCTGGTGATCCACCCGCAGGTGATCGTCCGCCGCGATGTCACCGGCAAGCTCATCGAGGTCCTCGACTCCAACGGCGACACCCGCGCCACCACCGGCAAGGCCAGGACCGCCGACCTGCCGCACGACGCGCTGACCGAGTCCTGGATCCATGTCGAGATGGACCGCGAGACCGACCGCGAGGACCTCAAGCAGATCACCGCGGATCTGCTGCGGGTGCTCTCCGACGTCCGCGAGGCCGTCGAGGACTGGGAGAAGATGCGCGGCGCCGCGCTGCGCATCTCCGAGCAGCTGCCCGCCGAGCCGATCGCCGACGACCTGCGTGAGATGGAGATCGAAGAGGCCCAGGAGCTGCTGCGGTGGCTGTCCGACGACCACTTCACCTTCCTCGGCTACCGCGAGTACGAACTCACCTCCGCGCCCGGTGAGGGCGGCGCCCAGGAGGACGTGCTGACGGCCGTGCCCGGTACGGGGCTGGGCATACTGCGCGCCGACCCCCCGCACCGCGAGACCGCCGACGGCCACCCCGTCTCGCCGTCCTTCAACCGGCTGCCCGCGGACGCCCGCGCCAAGGCCCGCGAGCACAAGCTGCTGATCCTGACCAAGGCCAACAGCCGCGCCACCGTGCACCGCCCCTCCTACCTCGACTACGTCGGGGTCAAGAAGTTCGACGAGCAGGGCAACGTCATCGGGGAGCGGCGCTTCCTGGGCCTGTTCTCCTCGGCCGCGTACACCGAGTCGGTGCGCCGGGTCCCGGTCATCCGCCGCAAGGTCGCCGAGGTCCTGGAGGCCGCCGGCTTCACCCCCGACAGCCACGACGGCCGCGACCTGCTCCAGATCCTGGAGACCTACCCGCGCGACGAGCTCTTCCAGACGCCCGTCGACGAACTGCGGTCCATCGCCACGAGCGTGCTCTACCTCCAAGAGCGCCGCCGGCTGCGGCTCTTCCTGCGCCAGGACGAGTACGGCCGCTACTACTCCGCGCTGGTCTACCTCCCGCGCGACCGCTACACCACCAACGTCCGGCTGCGCCTGATCGACATCCTCAAGGAGGAGCTCGGCGGCATCAGCGTCGACTTCACGGCCTGGAACACCGAGTCGGTCCTCTCCCGGCTGCACTTCGTCATCCGCGTACAGCCCGGCTCCGCCCTCCCCGACCTCACCGACGCCGATGTGGACCGCATCGAGGGCCGGCTGGTCGAGGCCGCCCGCTCCTGGGCCGACGGCTTCGCCGAGGCGCTGATCGCGGAGGTCGGCGAGGAGCGTGGCGCCGAGCTGCTGCGCCAGTACGGCCACGCCTTCCCCGAGGGCTACAAGGCCGACAACAACCCGCGCAGCGCGGTCGCCGACCTTCAGCACCTGGAGAAGCTCACCGGCGAGCCGGGCAAGGACTTCGCGGTCAGCCTCTCCGAGCCGGTCGGCGCCGGCCCCGGCGAGCGCCGCTTCAAGATCTACCGCAGGGGCGAGCCGGTCTCGCTGTCCCGGGTGCTGCCCGGCCTGAACCGCCTGGGCGTCGAGGTCATCGACGAGCGCCCGCATGAGCTGCGCTGCGCCGACTCCACCGTCGCCTGGGTCTACGACTTCGGGCTGCGGATGCCGGAGCACGTCAAGGGCGACGACGCCCGCGAGCGCTTCCAGGAAGCCTTCAAGGCCGTGTGGACCGGCGCGGCCGAGAGCGACAACTTCAACAAGCTGGTGCTGCGCGCGGGCCTCAACTGGCGCCAGGCGATGGTCCTGCGGGCCTACGCCAAGTACCTGCGGCAGGCCGGATCGACCTTCAGCCAGACGTACATGGAGGACACCCTCTCCAACAACGTCCACACCACCCGGCTGCTGGTCTCGCTCTTCGAGGCGCGGATGTCCCCCGGGCGCCAGAGCGCGGGCACGGAGCTGACCGACGGGCTGCTCGAAGAGCTGGACGGCGCGCTGGACCAGGTCGCCTCCCTGGACGAGGACCGGATCCTGCGGTCCTTCCTGACCGTCATCAAGGCGACCCTGCGCACCAACCACTACCAGCGGAACAGCAAGGGCGAGCCGCACGGCTACCTGTCCATGAAGCTGGACCCGCAGGCCATGCCGGACCTGCCGGCGCCCCGCCCGGCCTACGAGATCTGGGTGTACTCCCCGAAGGTCGAGGGCGTTCACCTGCGGTTCGGCAAGGTCGCCCGCGGTGGTCTGCGCTGGTCGGACCGCCGGGAGGACTTCCGTACGGAGATCCTCGGCCTGGTCAAGGCGCAGATGGTCAAGAACACCGTCATCGTGCCGGTCGGCGCCAAGGGCGGCTTCGTCGGCAAGCAGCTCCCGGACCCCTCGCAGGACCGGGATGCCTGGTTGGCCGAGGGCATCGCCAGCTACAAGACCTTCATCTCCGGTCTGCTGGACATCACCGACAACCTCGTCGGCGGCGAGGTCGTCCCCCCGAAGGACGTCGTCCGCCACGACGAGGACGACACCTACCTGGTCGTCGCCGCCGACAAGGGCACCGCGACGTTCTCCGACATCGCCAACGAGGTCGCCGAGTCCTACGGCTTCTGGCTCGGTGACGCCTTCGCCTCCGGCGGCAGCGCCGGCTACGACCACAAGGGCATGGGCATCACCGCCCGCGGCGCCTGGGAGTCGGTCAAGCGGCACTTCCGCGAGCTGGGCCACGACACCCAGACCCAGGACTTCACCGTGGTCGGCGTCGGCGACATGTCCGGCGACGTCTTCGGCAACGGCATGCTGCTCAGCGAGCACATCCGCCTGGTCGCCGCCTTCGACCACCGGCACATCTTCCTCGACCCGAACCCGGAAGCGGCGACCTCCTACGCCGAGCGCCGCCGGCTGTTCGAACTGCCGCGCTCGTCCTGGGCGGACTACAACACCGAACTGCTCTCGCAGGGCGGCGGCATCCACCCGCGCTCGGCCAAGTCGATCCCGATCAACGCGCAGGTGCGGGCCGCCCTCGGCATCGAGGCCGGCGTGAAGAAGATGACCCCGGCCGATCTGATGCGGGCCATCCTCAAGGCACCGGTCGACCTGCTGTGGAACGGCGGCATCGGCACGTATGTGAAGTCCTCGGCGGAGTCCCACGCCGACGTGGGCGACAAGGCCAACGACGCCATCCGCGTCGACGGCGAGGAGCTGCGGGTCAAGGTCGTCGGCGAGGGCGGCAACCTGGGCCTGACCCAGCTGGGCCGGATCGAGTTCGCCATGGCCGGCGGGAAGATCAACACCGACGCGATCGACAACAGCGCCGGCGTGGACACCTCCGACCACGAGGTGAACATCAAGATCCTGCTCAACGCCGTGGTCGCCGAAGGGGACATGACGGTCAAGCAGCGCAACAAGCTGCTCGCCGAGATGACCGACGAGGTCGGCGCGCTGGTGCTGCGCAACAACTACGCGCAGAACACCGCGCTGGCCCTGGCCCTGGCCCAGTCCTCCAGCATGCTCCACGCCCAGCAGCGCTTCATGCGCCGCCTGGTGCGCGACGGCGACCTCGACCGGGCGCTGGAGTTCCTGCCGACCGACCGGCAGATCCGCGAGCGGCTGAACGCCGGCCGCGGCCTGACCCAGCCCGAGACCGCGGTGCTCCTGGCGTACACCAAGATCACGGTGGCCGAGGCGCTGATCCAGACCGGGCTGCCGGACGATCCGTACCTGGAACGGCTGCTGCACGCCTACTTCCCCTCGGCGCTCTACGACCGCTTCGCCGAGCAGGTCGACGGGCATGCGCTGCGCCGCGAGATCGTCACCACGGTCATGGTCAACGACACCGTCAACAGCGGCGGTACGAGCTTCCTGCACCGCATGCGGGAGGAGACCGGCGCCTCCCTCGAAGAGGTCGTCCGGGCGCACACCGCGGCCCGCGCGATCTTCGGGCTCAACCAGGTCTGGGACGACGTCGAGGCGCTGGACAACGTCGTCGCCGCCGAGGTCCAGACCCGGATCCGGCTGCACTCGCGCCGGCTGGTCGAGCGCGGCACCCGCTGGCTGCTCAACAACCGCCCGCAGCCGCTGGAGCTGTCGACGACCATCGACTTCTTCACCGAGCGGGTCGCGCAGGTCTGGGCGGAGCTGCCGAAGCTGCTGCAGGGCGGCGACCTGGAGTGGTTCCAGACGATCCTGGACGAGCTGACCGGCGCGGGCGTGCCCGAGCCGCTGGCCGTGCAGGTGTCCGGCTTCTCCTCGGTCTTCCCGGCGCTGGACATCGTCGCCGTCGCGGACCGCATGGGCAAGGAGCCGCTGGAGGTCGCCGAGGTCTACTACGACCTGGGTGACCGGCTGCGGATCAACCAGCTCCTCGACCGCATCCTGGAGCTGCCGCGCAACGACCGCTGGCAGTCGATGGCCCGCGCCTCGATCCGCGAGGACCTCTTCGCGGCGCATGCGGCGCTGACCGCCGATGTGCTGTCGGCGGGCAACGGCTCCGCGACGCCCGAGCAGCGGTTCAAGGCATGGGAGGAAGCGAACTCGGCGATCCTCAGCCGTGCCCGGGCGACGCTGGAGGAGATCCACGGGTCCGAGGGCTTCGATCTGGCGAACCTGTCGGTCGCCATGCGGACCATGCGGACGCTGCTGCGTACGCACAGCTGATGCGCAGGCACCAGTGAGCGGAGGGCGGGCGCCCCGGTGCCCGCCCTCTTTGCCCTCCGATGCCGGACGGGTCGGCACGCGCCGGTCGGACGGGAAACGCCGGACGGACGGGAAACGCCGGACGGGCTGGAAGCACTCCGGCCCGTCCGGCGTTCTGCCGCGCGTGCGGCGCTACTTGCCCGTTTCCTTCTCGTACGCCTTGATGACCTCGTCGGTGGGGCCGTCCATCAGCAGTTCGCCGCGTTCCAGCCACAGGACCCGGTCG
>NZ_JBVHQM010000050.1:0-29981 GCF_055567415.1 Streptomyces sp. NPDC026575 | reverse complement strand
GGCGTCCGCCACGAGTTCACCCACGACACCGAACTCCGCCTTACCCAGGTCACCAACCCCCAAGGCCTGACCTGGAACTACGCCTACGACCCCGCCGGCCGCCTAGCCTCCGAGACCGACTTCGACGACCGCACCCTCACCTACACCCACGACCCCGCCGGCCAACTCACCACCCGCACCAACGCCCTCGACGAGGTCACCACCTACACCCGCGACACCCTCGGCCGCATCACGGCCAAGGACGCCGCGGGCCTCATCACCACGTACGCCCACGACGTCTCCGGCAACCTTCAACAGGCCGCCAACCCCGACGCCACGGTCACCTACACCCGCGACGTCCTGGGCCGCGTCACCGCCGAGTCGGTCAACGGCCGCGCCATGACATTCACCTACGACGCCCTGGGCCGTCGCACCTCCCGCACCACCCCCACCGGCCACACCACCACCTACACCTACGACGCCGCCGGCAACCGCACCGCCATGGACATCGCCGGCCACGCCCTCACCTTCGACCACGACGCCGCAGGCCAGGAACTCACCCGCACCATCGGCGACGACTTGCAGCTCGCCAACACTTGGGACCCCACCGGCCGTCTCACTGTCCAATCCCTCACCACCACAGCCACCGGCACCTTCAACGCCCCCACTGGAACCGCCCCCTCACCGCACTCGGCCGCCGAGGCAACAAGACTCCTTCACCGGGGCTACGCCTACCGCCCTGACGGCCACCTCACCGCCATCGACGACACCCGCAGCGGACGCCGCACCTTCGACCTCGATCGCGTCGGCCGCGTCACCGCCGTCCACGCCACCAACTGGACCGAAAGCTACGCCTACGACGAAGCCGGCAACCAAACCCACGCCACCTGGCCCGACCACCACGCCAGCCCCTCAGCCCGAGGGGAACGGTCATACGAAGGCACCCGTATTACCCGCGCCGGTCGCACCCGCTACGAACACGACCACCTCGGTCGCGTAACCCTCCGCCAAAAAGCCCGCCTCTCCCGCAGACCCGACACCTGGCACTACACCTGGAACACAGAAGACCGCCTGACCAGCGTCACCACTCCAGACGGAACCACCTGGCGCTACCTCTACGACCCCTTCGCCCGCCGCATAGCCAAGCAGCGTTTGGCTGCCGACGCCTCAACGGTCGTGGAACAAACCGACTTCACCTGGGATGGCGCCACCCTCACCGAACAATCCACCCATACTCCAGGCGCCCCAGAATCCATCACTCTCACCTGGGATCACAAGGGTCTAACCCCCCTGACGCAGACTGAACGCAAAACAACAACTTCCGACCTAGCATTAGCCTCGCAACAAGCCATCGACCAAAGATTCTTTGCCATCATTACAGACCTGGTTGGGTCTCCCACTGAATTGGTGTCCAAGGATGGCGAAGTCGCCTGGCATGCACAGGCGACCCTATGGAGAGAGACCACCTGGAACAGCGCCGCTACGGCATATACACCACTTCGGTTCCCTGGACAATACTTCGACCGGGAATCGCAACTGCACTACAACTTCCACCGCCACTACGACCCCGACGTCGCACGATACCTTTCCCCTGACCCACTTGGCCTAAAACCGGCCAGCAACCCGGCGACCTACGTCACAAATCCGAATTTCTGGGTTGATCCATACGGCCTCTCGGCGTGTCCTCGAATTCCAGATGACGAGATTCCAGTGATAGGCAGATTGCCGGACACCAAGGTCGCCATTGACTGGCCCGGGCATCACGTCCTAGATGTACCCAAGTGGGGTATGGATATTAATAATGAATGGGTGGAATCGATAATAAGGGACAAGCGTAGCGTCTACTTAGCGTCGCCACAGAACCACGCCACACTTACCCACCCAAGGCATGGTCGGAGCATTTTCGCTCGGGAGCTTGAACAATTGAAGAAAGCCGGATACCGGCAAGTCGGTGACTACATGATCCCCCCGGCGAACTGAACAACAGGAAGGATCGGCACTCAACTAGTGGACAAGTTTCACACCGCAGGGGAGAATCATTAAAGCCGCGCAAGTACGGTTACCGCACGCAATCGTTTCGTTTCCACAAGGGAGAATTGTGGCACTTTCGAAAAGAATCATCCGCCGAATCGAACGGGACTTCCCCCAGGACGAGGTTGCGGCCATCGTGCAGCTACTTGAGGAAGTCGTCAAAGATGTTGGGTACGACATTTCAATAGTAGAGGAGCGGGTCGCTGCCGCCATCCTTCTGTACAGTCAAGGTGATGTCGATCGATTCACGGAAGCCGCGGACGAGGCACAACAAGACTGGCGAGATCTTATGCTTGACGTCGAATTGGCCAATTCAGACTGGGAGCAGCGAATTAATGACGAATTCGGGAACTCTTGAAAGCCTCGCGTCCAGACCGGCGCGCGCGTGACAGCAAGGGGGCAGCGCGCTCGGGTGGCCGCCCTGCGTCGAGCACCACGGCCGTACCTATGGGTTGCCGCCAACCGTTGTTCAGTTCATGAGCGA
The DNA here is from genome assembly GCF_055567415.1 of Streptomyces sp. NPDC026575. Taxonomy (NCBI): domain Bacteria; kingdom Bacillati; phylum Actinomycetota; class Actinomycetes; order Kitasatosporales; family Streptomycetaceae; genus Streptomyces; species Streptomyces sp. NPDC026575. Next base: position 27,487 of record NZ_JBVHQM010000050.1, on the reverse strand, counting down.
ACTTGACGACAGCTTGCTGGGCTTGGTGGCCAGCGTGGTCGACGCGGGTGCGGAACGGCTCCGCTGCTGACCTTGCGAGAGGCTCGGGCCGCAGGACGCTGCCGCCGGCGGCCGGGACGACCATGCCGCGCTCGGTCATCGTCATCACGCGCTCACCGCGGCGGGTGTCGCCGCCCAGCGGGCGGGCGGCGAGGCCCGTTGCCGGTCTGTCCACCGGGGGGGAGCAGCCTGCTCGTACAGCGGCGACTGGACGGCCGCCAAGCTCCGGTGGGCACTGACCGTCGACCGGGCCGAGCGCGACACCCTCCGCGACCTCGCCACCGGCTGCGAGGACACCGACGTCGCGTACGAACCGGTGTAGCGCAAAGCAATCCTCGGGAGGTGTGGCGGCCGGAGCGCACCGACGTGCGAAGGGCAATGAGCCCCGGCCTCTCCCCGGCCATCGGAAGCGGATCTGCCGCCGACGCTATGCCCATGGGTGTGAGAGACCGCCTCCCCCGCCCAAACTGGCGTCCACAGCAGCGTGAACGGCCCGGCCGGCAAGCTCTGGAGCACCCGGGCCACCCGCTCGTCCAGGGTGCGCCGGACCGGCTCGCACTAGGCCTTGCTGGACACAGCGCTAGACGGCGAGCGGGCCAAGGTGTCGTGGTAGGGCTCGTGCCGTTGCATACACCCCCGCCCGGCGCTTCGGGCCTGCCCGAGGTAGGCGGCGTCGAGCTCCGTATACGCCGAAGGGCCGCATAGTTCGTCCGGCCCCTTCGGCGTATACGCCGCCATGCGTTGATGGGAGGTTCTACAGCTTCCCGGCCTGCTGCAAGGCGAGTGCGGCATCGCCGCTGGCCCTGCAGCGGACCACAGATTGAAGCCGGTCTGTAGCCGATGTGGCCCCGGAGGAGAGGGGGTGGGGAGGAGACCGAGGTCTCCTCCCCACCGTTCATCCAATGAGTTTGTGCAGTACCGGAATGCTCACGCCAGCTGCGGCCAGTCCGGCGAGCGCGGCCTCGGCGATGGAGTGGCTCTTCCAAAAGGTGAGGGCGCCGGCGAGGCCGCCGAAGATGGCGGCCATCACCAGGACGATGGCGGCGTGCTGGGAGAACAGCGGGGCCTCCCGGCCGCTGACAGCCGTGGGCGGAGGGGCCACGGGAACGGTCGAGTCCGTCGACGTCCCATGCGTCTGCGGGCTGGGGTCAATTGTGGTGGACATGGCAAACCTTTGCTTCTGATGCGTGCTGCGGCATGCGGTGAATTGGTTGAACAGACCTTGGCCCGGCGGGGAGTTAGCCCCGCAAGTCCGCTGGTCCGAGCCCGGTGGCGCCTCCGGCAGAGAGGAGACTGCACCGTGCCGGCGGCGGATTCGAGTTCTCGCGAATTCGCCATCCGCCGCTGATGCCCCATCAGCATTTACCATTCACCGCCCCCGCTTCGGTCATCTGACCTGCGACTTTGCGGCCTCGGGTTCTTGGAGTGGGCCGTGCGGTGCCGCGCGGAGGGGAGTTTCGCGAGAGTTTGAATCGGCCTGGCCGCGCCGCTACGCCGTCGGCCATGCGCCGCGAGTACCCTGGGCGCGCAATTCCCCCTCCCGCGCGCCCTACCAGACCCAAGGGCAAGCCGCGTAACACCCGACCAGCGGCTTTCCGCCTAGCGCATGCCTGCGCTCTGACCGTGGTGCACTTCTCCGGCGGTACGCAGACGTCGAAGGCGGCTGACGGTCTAGCGCCGGTCAGGGTCCTGGCCGCTACAGCATCCGCCCCAAGCCGCGCAACCTTCCGCGAAAACGCGGCCAGGCCCCGGAGACGGGTGTCTCCGGGGCCTGGTGCGGCGCGGGCGGCTAATGCTGCTGGGTTTCAGTCTGCTCGCGGATCGCGTCGGCGACCTCCAGCAGCGCATAGGGGATAGCGGCCAGACCCTCGCCGATCGCGTCGACGTGCTTCTCCTCCCCAGTACGACCGGCGGCCTGACCGGCATAGGTCGAGGCCGTATCCCCCAGGTGCGACAGCCGCGGCATGCTGATCCCCTCCCGTTCGCCGGCCCTTCCGGCGATCCGCTCTCGTCCTGCCCCGCGCGCCGGGCGCGGCCTGGTGCACTCCGGATAACCTCACCCATCCGGGTCTTACGGCAGTTTCTGACCGCCCGCCAGCGTCATAGTGTTGCCGCTGGCCGTGACGTCGTGTGTCTCCAGGCAGCAAGGCACACGGTTGTGTAAGCAACGCAACAACCCGTGGGCTCCAAGGCAGGTGCGCCTTGGAGCCCGGGGCATGACCACGAAAGCGACTTCGGCTAGCTGGCCTCCAAGTGTCCCTCCTCAGCCGATGACCTCTTGTATGTCCGAGATCGACCATCGGTGACAACTCGTACGTTTGTGATCTCGGGACCCGGCCACGACTGCACCTGTTCACGCAGCCCTTGCTGGTCGTGCGCTGTCTCGTAATCGGAGACGCGTGGTCCGCGATCGAGCTCACGATGGCGCCATGCGCACAACCAGGCCCGTGTCCACTGTGTGTACTCCGAGGGCGGTACCTCGCAGACTTTGAGGAAGGCTCCCAGTTACGGCCTGGAGAGGATGGTCAGGCCGTTCACTATCCGCAATAGCGTGGTGTGCGGCAGCTCGCCATGGCCGCCGGCGCGACGCTCCATCTCATCGATGGGCATCGCACCTGCCCTGTAGTAGAGGTGCTGCAGAGCCGTGACCATGTCCGCGGGCTCGCGGACCAGGTCCAGGGGGAGCGCATTGCTCCGAGGGTGCGTCTGGCGGTATTCGCTGTATCGCGCGACGCGCCATAGTCGGCGAGCTTCTTTGGCAGCAGAGGCTCCGCACGCACGGGCGTACGCCTCAACGACGGGCAGTTTCGGGATCCGCTCTCCGGTCGTAGCGCGTGAGAGTGTCGCCACGCTGAACACCGTCTGTTCGGCCATCTCGGCGTAGGTGATCCGAGCGTCTTCACGCTGCTTGCGCAGCCACTCCGCAAGCCTCCGCATTGCCAGGTCTGGAGTGGCGATGGGGGTTTCCGGACGTCCCAGGGCCCCTCCCTCAGACGCTTTGCGGGAGTGCTTCGCGCTGAGTGAGGCGGTGGCCGACGAGGCCTCCCCCGATCAGCACCTCAGCAATGGTGCCGACCGGCATGCCCTGAAGCGTCAAGAGCGCCCCAATGATGGTGACCACGATGATCAGTACGCATTCTGTACCGGTCAGACCGACGGAAGGATCCTGAGTGGATATGACACACGGGCGGTGCCAATGGTTCTTCTTCATGCGGCTCCTTGATCGAGCGCCGCCTCCTGATGTCACGGAGACGGCCTACGGGTGCACAACCAACTAAGCGACTGCAATCGCCTTTTGAGCATGTTGGCACTAGATCGCGAAGGTCCGCTCCCGTTGTTTCATACGTACCCCCGTACGACTAAGCCCCGGGAGCCGAGACTGCGTCCTATAGAAAAGGGAAATCACTCTGACCTGCAGGCTTCGAGCCGTCGCCGGTGTCGGTGGCAACTGGTAAGAGTTTTTGTTGCACCGGCATCCTGATCGCGCTTGTAACCGTGCGGCCTGAGTTGCAAGGCTGAAGGCACAGGTTCTTGGCACGCCTCTACGGCCGTGCCCTGCGTTCTCAGCTACGGGTGCACAACCTGGCACTGACGCAGAACCTAGCGGTACGCGCTGCAACGCGTACCGCTCACTGTGAGGGGCCAGGCCCGTCTGGGCCTGGCCCCTCACAGTCATAACAGTGCCGAAGACTCCGATTTCTACTGCGGACCGCCATCGAGAAATGGCGGTGGCTTAGCTCCACAGCGCCGGAAGAATCTGATTCTCTGGCCTGGCCACGAGCGAGGCCCGCCCTGCCTTGAGTTCGGGTACGTACTTGTACAGCGTCGTCCAGGCGACCCCGAGCAGCTTCGCGATCGAGGTGACGGTGTTGTCCGGGCGGGTGGGATGCGGTAGGTCTGCCTGCTGAGTTTTTCGTGGAAGACGCGGGGCAGAGGGGCTCCGCGCACGAGTGCTGAACAGCGAATTCCCGATCGGTGCGACCGTTGCGTTCGCGTCCCTCGGTGAGGCAGAGGGAGGGTGAGGATGCCGGGTGTATGCGGGTCCAGCCGGAAGTCGGCATCCGAGCGGAGGCCCGCGTGGGGCTGTGGCTGGGACGGGGAGCGGCCGTCTTCTCCTCAACGGCGAAGACACTGAAGACCCCGACGGTGGTGCGAGAACTACTCGTCCACACCTATGTCGCTCAGAGGCTGCTGGTGCCCAGGTCGAGGCTGAACGGCTCCGGGAGGCGGATGGTGGTGCCGTAGAGGTGGGGGCCGTCGGCGCGGGTGTAGCCGAGCTGGCCGGGCTCGGAGTACAGGGTGACGCTGCGCTCCAGTCGGTCGACGAGGAGGTAGAGGGGCGCCCCATACTCCGCGTACCGCTTGCGCTTGACGACTCGGTCGGTCTCCGCGTTGGACTCGCTGGTGACCTCGACGACGAGCAGGGTGTCCGACGGGAGCAGCGCGCCGGCACCCTTCGCGGCCGCGGACGGCACCACCGCGATATCGGGCAGGTACCAGTTGGAGGAGCCGGGCAGGTCGAGGTTGCCGGAGCCGGTGACGCAGTCGAGTTCCCGGGCGCGGGCGCGGATCTGGTCGCGGATCGTCTCGGCCGCGGCTTCATGGTCCCAGGTCGGCGACACCGGCTCGATGACCCCTTCGATGATCTCGGCGCGGTCGCCGCGGATGTGCTGGAGCGCGTATTTGAGGGCGCGTTCGGGGTCGACGCCGTTGCTGTAGTCGGCGGGGGCTTCGCTCACCGGGACCGTCCTGGGCGAGGTGGGGCGGGTCGGGTCTTGCTCAACCTATCGCCCCGCCGCTAGGTGGGCGGGGCGTAGCGGGCTGGGTTCCTTCGTGCGGGGCTATTCGCTGGTGGTCTCGCCCTTCAGGGCCTGCCCCACGGTTGCTGTACTGACGCGGAGGGCGTTGGCGAGTGTTGCCTTGTCGATGCCGTGGGCGTGGGCTGAACGAATAGCCCGGTTCCTGCGAGCCACGTGCTGTGTGTAGTGGGCTTTGCCTGCCACGGTCCGCTGGAGGAGCTGGGCCCATGCAAGAAGGGCGCGCCCGCGCCAGTGGCGGAAGATGCGAGCGAGGTCTCGGGTTCGGGGTGCGGGTGTAGTGTTGCCGGCCAACGAGTCCCCCTACAGTTTGTCCGGTGTTGCACCACACCGTGCAGGGGGCTGGGAGGCCCGGCAAGAGCGCGAACTCGCCGGAGACTCTTCACCTCGGTACTAAGGAGTGAGTCCCAGACGAGCTCGGTGTTCGTCAACCCTTCCGGCCCGCACCCAGCAACGACCCTCAATAGATGCAGGTCAGCCGCTCGTAGCCGTACCCCGACCCTTCACGTCGGACGCTGCTGTGACGGCTCCGCGTAGCGGCTGGCCGCTCCGCTCGCAGGTTGGCTGTCGCGACGCGGAATCCGGCACTGCATCGCCCGCAAGGATGTCGAGACACCGCAGCGGCTTGGTCGGCATCGTCGGGCGACCGAACGGACCATGGTCTGGCTCGCTAGCTGCCGCCTCCACCGCCGCTACGAGCGCAAGGCCGAGCACTTCTTAGCCTTCACCAACCTCGCCTGCTACCGAAGACTCACCAATTGAGATGGCTTGTCAGGGCCTGAGGTGTCTCCGATGGGAGAACCGGCGTCGATGAGGGCGCCGCTCAGGTACGAGTGCCGCCAGCACGATGGCCACGCCGTGACGAAGCACAACGTGCACAGTGCAAGCTTCGCCGCAGACGATGAAGACGCGCGTGTCCCTGGCTCGTGCGGACACCGCACGAACAACCATGATCGTGTGCTCGCATCCCTGCTGCCCGGCATCCGGGAACTTCGCACCCCCCCTGGCGACCGGCTACATCTACCTGCTGACCCTGTTCCTCCTCGTCGGCAACCAGCTGCCCACGAAGGACGAAGCCCAAGACCCGCTCAGGCTGTTCTACGAGGTGGTGAACTGGATGGGAAAGCCGGCCGCCCTGGCAGCCGCGACCTTCGTCGCCTACCTGGTGGGCAGCGTTCTGGAGGTGCCGGCCGTAGCCGTAAACCGCCTTGTCCAGAGTGCCCGGGATCGGTTGCGGCGACGGCGCCTCGGAGGCCTTAGTCGCCTCACTTTCGAAGGCCCTCCCATGGCGGATGATACGGATCTGGATGCCGACACCATCATGGCAGTGATCAAGGCATCGAAGCTTCACGAGGCTCGAGTGGTTGCCAGGCGAGCTGAGCTAACAAACCCCTCTGCGGAAACGCTTCAACGCTACGTAGGGGACAGGCTCGGCACGGATTTTAAGGCTGGCCCGGAGGCGGAGGAGGGCTTCGTAACTCTTGTCCTCGATCTGCCACAGATGCGGACGCGTCTATATGGGGCTGACAAGGACCTGTACGGGGACTACGACCGCCTGGCCACCGAGTCCGATCTCAAGGTGAACGTGGGGGCCGCGGGCATCGTCCTGAGTGGGGTAGCAGCTGTCCTGGTCGAGGGGGCATGGGCCCTACTGGCCCTTCCCATGATCTTTCTCATCTACCGCGGTCTCTCGACATCCCGGCAGGCCAACGACGTCCTGGTGCAAGCGATCGTCACCGAGATCGTGGAATCCCCCAAGTTCGAGCAGTTCATCACCGACACTCTGCCGAGCAGCGGATCCTCAGCCCCGCAAGGTGACTGATCGCCGGAGACCCCAGCGGGACCAGGGGCTGCGGACCACTTGGAACAGGAGGCTGCAACAAGGCGTGCGTTTGCGAGGTGCTCGGGGCCACCATCGCCACTGACTGCATGGCTCCGCACGAACCGCACCTCGATCCGCGAGCGGTGTGTCCCTGGCACAGGCCTGCCAGCCCGAGCAGAGGCCTGCCCGGCGCAGCCCGCGTCCCCACCCGCACGCACCAGTGCATCAACGAAGCCGGGCTGCGATGCTCTGCCGGGCGATGTCCCAGACTTCGTCGAACTCCTCCTGGGTCAGCTGCTCCGGGTCATGGCCTTCCCACTCCGAAACAGGCAGCTCCGCGGTGAGTCCGTACTCCTTCTCGTAGTCGGCCAGTGCTCCGGCATCCCGTGCCTGCTGCCATTCGCTCAGGGATGCCGCCGCGCGCGGGTTCTGTTCGGACCCATGCAGCTCGACCTGCCGAGTCACCCAGCCCTCGGCATCGATCTCGAAGAAGAACCAGGTGTCTTCCTCTTTCCAGTAGCAGCGCATCCAACACATCATCAGGCCATGATGACCATGCTCTGCTCGCCGGCGCTCGGCTACGCCGATGCGCGTGTGATGCACGAGGGTTGAGTACCCGGACTCATGCGTGCGGGTGGGGCGGAGTGTTGGCTGCTGTACATGGAACAGATGCCGTACCCGTACGGAGCCGAGCCGAGACGCCCGACGGACGGTGACCGTGAGCCCAAGGCGGTAGTCGCCCCGGCGATCTCGACCGCCGTGACTCTGGTCGGGGGATTCCTGCTCTATTGGCTCGCCATCATCACTTCTGTCGTGTGCGGCAACGAGTGCCACAGCGACCGCAACGAACCAACCTTTTCGCTCATCTTCAAGGTGTGCGGCTATGGGCTCGTCGTCCCCTTTGGATTACTGCTGGTCAGCTGGCTCCTGCCGTGGCGGCGACGCCACAACACGTTGCGGTTGGCCGCCGCCGTGCCGGCACCACTCTCCCTCGGAGCGCTCTACGTCCTGTTCAACGTATGGCTATGGCTTGCCCTCTGGTGAGGATTCGGGGCATTGTTCCCGCCTGCAGCGCTGCACGAAGCACATGCGTGGATCGTCTGACCGAGGCAATGCCGCCTCGTCGAGCCGGACTCGTTGGGGCTGCCTCGCCCCCGGGCACCTGGCACCGGACGGGCCAGGCGGTGATCCATCAGGGGGCTCGTTTGGCTGATCAAGCGCACCGTCCCCGCTGGCGCGTCGTTGAGCGGCCCATTCGAAGGGAATTTCAGCTGCCAATGGTGCTGTGGAATGCTCCCGAAGGACAGCCAGTACCGCGCGCCGCCCATTGGCCGGCGGAACGAGGGCGGGCCGCGCGGTGTTCCGATTGCCAGGCTCTGGTCCAGCAATACCCTCTCCAGCCCCGCGGCTGGGTGGTGCTGAACGCAGCCCTGGTACCCGGGAACGTGGTTCCTGCGGCGTTGCGCTGGTGTGTTGATGAACAAGGCGTGGCTGCGCTTGCGCCGTCGACAGTCAATGCTGTTCGTATCGAGCACAGGCAGACGTGCCTGATGTCCAACGAGGCCCGTACGGGGCAAATGATGCTGGCTGGCCGGCCTCGCGCTTTCACCCCGGGGCCGCCGGAGAATCCTGCGGCTCGTCCGGCGATCCCGGCCTTTCCCGTTCGAGCCAGTGTCGACCGCTACGCCGTGATGCGCGAAGCAGCCTGTCCAGCGTGTGGTTCACCCCCCGGCGTCCCTTGCCGCCGAGCTGCCGGTTTCCGGTCTGCCTGCAAGCGGCTGCATACAGCACGGATCGAGTCGTGGGCGTCCGGCTCGGCTTGATGCGACCGTAGTTTGGCACCTGACCGATGGTCCCCTCGTGGCCTTCATCGTCCTCCAATCCGCCGTCGTGACCGTCGTGGCGGAGAGGGCGCGTCCGCTCCTCCGCCATTCTCTCAATTCATTGTTGGGCCTTTTCGTCGTTTTCCTGTGAGGCGTTCTCTTGTGAACGTCGTGCTGGCGGCGTCTGTGCCATGTCGACGAAGCGCGAATAGTGGCCTTGGAAAGCGACGGTGATTGTTGCGGTCGGGCCGTTGCGGTGCTTGGCGACGATGAGGTCTGCCTCGCCGGCGCGGGGCGATGCCTTCTCGTAGGCGTCTTCGCGGTGGAGGAGGATGACGACGTCGGCGTTGTCCTCCAGGGCTCCCGAGTCCCTTAGGTCGCTGAGCTGCGGTTTTTTGTCGATGCGCTGTTCTGGCCCCCGGTTGAGCTGGGAGATGGCGACGATGGGGACACCCAGTTCCTTGGCCAGAAGTTTCAGGCAGCGCGAGATTTCGGAGATCTCTTCGTATCGCGAGGAGAAGGGCCTGGTGCCATAGGTCAGAAGGTGCAGGGCGTCCACGACGATCAGTCGAATGTCACTTTGGCTGTGCAGCCGTCGGCAATGGGCGCGCAGGTCGGTGAACGTGGCGTACGCGTCGTCCTGGATGTAGAGGGGGGCGGAGGAGATGTCGGGCATGCGCCGGGCCAGGCGCGTCCAGTCCTCGTCCGTCATCATTCCGGAGCGCATATGGTGCAGTGCCACCCGTGCCTCGGCGGAGCACAACCGCATACCGACTTCGGTCCGGCTGAGTTCGCGGGTGAACACCACACCGGGGAGATCGCTCTTTATACAGGCTGCCCGGAGGAAGTCCAGGGCGAGGGTCGACTTGCCCATTGCCGGCCGTGCAGCGAGGACGATCAACTGCCCTGGGTGCAGGCCGCCGGTGAGGGAGTCGAGGTCCGTGAAGCCGGTGGGCACACCCGTGAGCTGTCCGTGGACCAGGCCGGTTGCGATGGCTTCGACCTCATCGAGGGTCTCCTCCATCACTTCGCCGAGTGAATAGGTGGGGAGAATGCCGTGGCAGCGGCGGGCGGTGGCTGCAAAGATCTCGGCTTGCGCCGCGTCGGCGATGCGGTCTGCGCTTTCTGCCGTGCCTTCACTGGCCAGGTTGTCGATGTGCAACGCGGCCTCTGCCGTTCGCCGGAGGGTGGCGAGCGCCCGAATGCGTTCGGCGTGCTTGCCCCAGGATGTGCGGCGGTCACCTTGGGCGAGCGTGGTGATGTAGTCGTTTCCGCCGGCTTTGTGTAGTTGTTCCCTTGCGGCGAGTTGCGTGCCGACGGCGATAGCGTCGTGGTTCTCCTTGCGGCCGTACAGGTCGAGGATGGTGGTGTAGATCAGTTCGTGCGCGGGCCGATAGAAGTCGTCGGGGTGGAGGATCTCGACGATGTCGGCGATTGCCTTCTCGGAGACCATCATCGCGCGCAGAACGGCTTGCTCTGCCTGGATGTCGTGGTGCGGGGAGCCAGGTTCGGTCTTGTCCTCGGCCACTGTGTTGTCCCCCGCTCTTACGACGATGGGGCAGGTCCAGCGCCCCTCCTGGTACGCCTGTCAGCGTAGTCAGCGTGTGCCGTCCCGGTGCACGAATGGTGCGTCTTTGCCGGTCTGCCGGCTGCGCGCCCGTGCAAGTGCGCGGGCATGTACGAGGTGTTCTCTGCCTTGTTCCGGGACGGCCTCTGGCCGGGGGAAGACGCCTGCGAGTTCCTGCACCGCGTGTCGGGCCTGGCGTTCGAGTGCGGCTGCGAGCTGTGGATCGGTGCTGTGCTGGTTTCGGACGCGGTCCTGGGTGGGGCTCGGTGCGGTGGAGGCTCGCAGCTGGGGCAGTACGCCGGTGCCCACTGTCTCTGCCCGTGAGCTCGTTGCACCTTCGGCAATGTGGATGCGATGTACGGCGCTTTGCCCGAGCAGAGTATTGAGCCTCTGCAGAAGCTTGGGGGCTAATAGGCGCCCTTGGATAGCCCAGGCCTTCGACGCCGCGCGCACAAACAGGGTCCTGGCCTTGGCGTCGAAGTCGATCGCGACGAGGTGTTTGGCCACGGTTTCGCCGACCAGGGCCGTCCATTGAGTCACGGCTGCGGGTTTGGTGAGGGTGGTGGGCCAGTGTCGATTCGCCAGCTCCAGCAGCACGGTGCTCAGCGGGAGCGGGGTAGGACTCCCCCGCCAGCGGAGTCGCTTGGACGCAGAGGTCGGTGGCCGAAGCCGTCTGCGCCGTGCGTCTGCCCGGGCGTTTTGAAGGGCAATGCGGGCGGGATCCGCCACGGGCGCGGGGGTAAGGCCGTGATCCGAGCGGCTGGAGGGTTGGGTCATCCTGCTCCTCTGCCACTCAGCGTTGCCTGTCACCGCTATTGGACCACCCGGATTGTGCTGGTGGCTGCTCAGTGTGCGGAACCGGCTTGGCACTCAGAGATCAGTTCGATCTGATGTCGTCCGAAAGGCGGCGGGGGCGGATTGGTTGCCGAGCTGGGGCGGGAACACCTTCGCAAAACCGAGCATCTCATCGTGGGGTGATGCTGTTCACCAGGTGAAGGCAGCCTTCCGGGGTGCGTAGGAATACCGGTCCTTGGCGATGAGGACGGCGACATGGCGTGGGCCAGTACGGTGCATGAGCAACAGGGTGTCTGCGTCGTACTCCAGCTCGTGGGCGAGACCTAGGTGGCGGGGCTCCAGCGGGTCGAGGTCTTCGGTGTGGGCCGTCAGTCGCGCCATGACGACGATCGGCACACGTGAGGCGAGCATCTTCAGCCGACGGCCCAGGTCAGCTGCTTGCTCAGGGTGGTGGACGAGTTCTTCGTCGTCCGTCTCCATCAGAGTGAAGTGGTCGATGACGACGAGTTTGACCGGGCTGTTGGTGGAGGCGCGGGACTCGAGGACGGCTTCGATGTTCTGGAGACTCAGACCTCTGCGGCGGATTTCCAGGTTCGGCACGGCATTGCGGGACGTGAGTTCCGGTGCGTACAGCAGGGTGTGTTCACCTCGGGCGGCGGTGTGCAGCGCCAGGTCGTACCCGACTTCGGCCTCCCGGCTGTCGGCCGGGGCGCCGATGCCGATGAGGTGACCGGGGCGTAGGTGGAGGTGCTCGTCGAGTTCGGGCCAGGGCGAGGGCATGTCGGCGTCGCCCGATGGTTCACGCCAGTCCTGATCATCACTCAGCTTCATGCCGCTCCCTGCGTCATTGGGCGCCGAGCCGAACGCCGCCCGGTGGTGACACCGTGGCATTGAGCGGCGACGACAATGAGCCATTGGTGATCTTTGGCGTGATTTCAGCAGTAGCAGTGTCCGATCGGCGACGTCCCTCGCCACGCCGGCCTTGCGGAAGCAGCCTGCGCCGGCCGGGATGCGGGGCAGCCGTCGCGAGCTCTATCTCATCGTGGTGTGCACGACGTGCAGACAGAGGCTGTCGTGGGGTTGTAGCGGCGGCGCTGGCAGGCGCACCACGGCCAGTCCAGGCACTCAGGGCACCAGGTGTGCGGCGGTGTGACGGGACGGCCGCAGGAGCCGCCCTTGCCCGAGCACTCGCCCACCGGTGGGCGATAGTTCACAGCTTCGGTGATGGTGCGGTCCGCGGCCGATGACGGCTCATCCTCGCTGCCAGTCTCGTCGTGGTCGGGCCGCAGCAGCTGTCCGCCTTGGCAGATCCGGCAGGGCACGTCGTCCCGATCGGGTCGATCAGGCGATGCCAGGTGCCACCCGTCCTCGCACCGGCCAGCGCAGTCGGTGGGTGCGAGCAGCCAGGCCGCGATGTCGTCGGGGCCGTAGCCCTGGTGCCGCGCATCGGCTTTGTGGGTAAGTGGGCGGCTGGCCCAACTCCGCCACCATCGGCGTTCGATGCGGTTGGCGAGCCGCTGGGGAGTGTGCCACTGGAGTTCGGCCTGGATGGTGTCGATGACGGTGGGCGAGATGTTGCCGTTGCATGCCTGGAGGAGTTTGTCGGGCAGCGCGGCCAGAACGGTGCGTACCGGGTTGGTCGACGGCGTGGTGGCGATCCCGGCGGCCTTGCACGCCTCGCAGCGGTCCCAGTCCCAGGAGCGGGGGAAGTAGGTGCGCGTCCACTTGTGGCGACAGTCTTTGCGGCGGGCGGGTTCGATGTGAGTGATGCCGGACGCGTACTCAGGCCGCTCTGGCAGCGGAGCCGAGCAGGTACGGCAGACGCTCTTGCAGGATCGGCATCGCTCGCCATTGGGGGTGGGGGCCTGGCAGCTGGGGCACTCCCGCTTGCACACCTTGCACAGGTGGTCCGCCGGGTGAGGCTGAGGGAGCCAGCGGTGCTCGCCCTGGCAGCGTACGCAGCGCCGGGGGTCGGTGTCCTCGTCGTGCGTCGGTAGAACAGGCTGCCCATCGCACTGGTTGCAGACGACGACGGCTCGGTTGGCGGTGTAGCGCAGATTCAACTGGCACTCCGGAGTTCTCCACGGGCGGGCCCACACATCAGCCTAGTGCCCTGCAAGCCTCCCACCGGTTGCCCGAAGCCAAGGAGGGCCGGCGCCACTAACGTGCCCCTCTGACTCGTCAGGCCGGAGCGGTTACGGACGCTGCCATCGGGCGTGGGTCTCTGCTCGGCGCTTGGTACGGCGGTCGCATTCGTAGCACAACCACGCTGCGGGAACAGGGATCGAAGTGGAGTTGTCGCAGCCGAGGGTGGCGCACTCGGTCCTCGCAGGTTCCATGGGGAGCTGGTCGTGATTGGCTTCTCGTTCTCGGTAGCCGCGGGGCTTGTGGCCCAGGATGAAGGATCCGTGTTTGACGGGGTGGAACCTCACCCACTCGCGCGGTCCGTGGTCGGCGACCAGGGGGTCGGCGTGCTCGACGCAGCGCTGCCTGATCCAGCGCGCCGCGGATTGGAAGTCCAAGGCGGCCAGACTCCACACCCACATCGTCCCGCCGGTGGTGTTGAGGATGAGCTCGCCCTTGCGGCCTGGGGCGTGCGGGATCTCCACGCGGTCCCAGATGCCTTCATCGGCGGAAGGGGTGTGCACCCGGTTCTTGCAGCGGCCGCCTTCCTGCGTCTCGGCGATGCATTGGAGGTCCTCGATCCGGCCGGGGGCCAGACGCAGTTCGGACAGGTAGAGCATAGTGTGCCGCTCTTTGCCGGCTGGGGCTGCGTTGGCTGGCTCCGGTTCCTCGGCATCGTCGGGGTCGCGGGATTCCACCAGCCGGGGGGTGAACTTCCCTTCGGCGATCTTCGTCTGCATGCGTGCCCCGAGCCGGGTCACTAAAGGCTGCAGCTCCTCGTCTAGGCCGTCGTGGTCGAGGGCGGGGCAGATGGTGGTGTGGGCGATGCGGCAGTACATGTAGCCGCGCAGCGTTCCGGTGTAGGCCACGCCGGCGTCGACGTACCAGCGGTACTTCGGCGGGATCAGTTTGAGGGGGAACTCGTTCGGCATCAGCGGGATGCGCCGGTCGTCGTAGCGGTCGAACCACTCCACCGGGCAGGAACAGTACGCGCACGTGTCGTACGCCTTGCTCCGCAGAAGCCGAGACGTGTTGGAGCGGTGCAACCTCATAGCCACGGCAGCCCCTTTGACGGCGCCCAACAGGGCCTCATTGCCCCGCAGTTGCTAAGGGAAGTGTAGGAGCTGACTCGTCTGTGCCATGGAGACCCGTCCGCAACATGCCCTGAAGTCGTCGGGACGGCCTAGATCGGCGGCTGGCCGACGCATCGCCGTACGGCTGTGGTCAACCTGACGTGCGCCGCCGTGGGGGCTGCTGCGTTCGAGCCTTGGCGCCCTTGCCGCCGCGTGCCTGCCACCGGCTCCCCGCAGGGGCGGCCGGGTCTTCGGGGCGATGCCGTTTGCCTTGAGCCGCTCTGTGTGGACGCCGTTCTTCGGCCGGTCGAAGCACCGCTCGCCCTGCAATGCCTGGCACTTCGGGCACCGGCCCTGACGGCGAGGGTCGTCCGGCTGCCGGGGAAACCGGACGGTGATCATCGGAGTGCCATAGCGGCCGCGTACCATCAGCTGCTCCTCGTCGAGACCGCTCGCCATGTCTGCTGGCCAACGGCCTGGGGTGGGATGCGCAGCCGCTTGAACAACAGCACCAGCGCGTCCTCGACGAGGTACTGCGGCGAGCGGTCAGTGACGCGGGACGCTGTGGTGAGCTGGGCGTCCAGGTCGAGGCGGATCCGCACCTGCAGTGCGATGCGGGCTGGGCTCTTTGCCCGGCCGCGCCTGGTGCTGACACGGCGCGTTGTGAGAGCGGCTGCGGAACTTCCTTACGGGCCACGCCCTTTGCCTCGAACACCGGGTGAGCCGCTGCGGTCCCTGCACTCCTGGCCGCGGCCGCGCGGCGCAGGGAGATGATTTTGTTGCTTGCCACGTGTGCGCCAACGCCCCAGCGCGCGATTTGTCATGGTCTGTGGGGCCGATCGGGTGGAGGAGGTGCAGGACTCCGAGTGTCCCTGGATCGCCATCCCTGCACTGACTTGTGATGAACAACCGTGCGATCACGTCGCGCGTCTGGCGGTCGTGGCGCAAGTGCGGCTCGCGGTCATGAGCCCGACCCAACGTCGGAGCGAGCGGGCCCGCCGCAGGTGGCTCCGTGGTGGGCGAGGGTGATGGCGGCCAGTCCAGGCATTTCGGCGGCAATCTGCGCCCGCAAACGCGCTGTCTCCTCCGCCTCGGCCGGACTCTGCAGCTCATCAGGTACCGGCCGCAGCAAACGCCCGCGAGAGCCGGCGGTCGGGGCCGGGGCGGCCTGGCCGACCGGCGCGGGGGCCGCTGGCTGGGCTTGGTCTCACATACCTCGCCGGGCTTGAGCCACACCCTGCACCCACGGCGGGTGTGACGCGTCACGATGGCGGACGAACATACGTTCACTGTGGTCACTGCCGGTCTGCACCACCGGGCCCCAGTGGTCCATCTGGATCTTCTCGCCGACGCCGAGTACGTCGAATCCCTGCCTGCGGTAGAACGCCTCCAGGTGCGGGGAGTCGGCATCGAATGAGCCGTGCAGGTTAACGAAGCCGAGCTGGTCGTAAACCTGCATTGTGCGGTGGAGCAGGGCACTGCCCCAGTCCTGGCCGCGTACAGCCTCGTCGACGGCCAGGCCACGGACCTTTCCCACGGTCACCGCGAGCATGATGGCCACGACGTCGGGGAGGCCCATGTTCCGCATGCTCACGATGGCTGTGGCGGGCGGCATCACCTCGCACACCCCGGCGATCTGCCCAGAGGTGTCCTCGGCGACCAGGACCGGGGAGCATGGCACCAACTGCTGGACGAGGTCCTGACCCCTCAGTGATTCGAGAAAGCGTTCGTGGAAATCCTGGACGTCGGTGTGCAGGCCTTCGAGCAGAACGGTGCCCAGCGTGTTGTTGTCGATCGCGGCGGTCGAGAGGTCGTCCAGCTCGACGCCGGCTGCAGGCAGCAGTGCGTTTGCTCGGGCCCATTCTCCTGGGCGGATGCGCCGGATGATTCCGTCGCGCTCGGGCCAGCCGTCGATGACACGCTGGGCCGGGATGCGCCGTATGCGGGGCTGGGTCCGCTTCTTGATCCTCTTCGCCATCAGGTCACGCTACCGAGCCAGCGCCAGCTGGACAGGCGAAGCGAGACGTTCAGTCGAAAGGCACTGCTCCGTCCGCAGGTTACGCCCATTGGCAGAGCAGAGCGTCTGTCCAGGTGAGCATCTGCACCGCAGGGAGCGGCGGGACGTTGTGCTGGGCGTGACCACATGCACGTGCGACTTCGGCGTCATTACCGGACCGGCAGGAATGGCCGCTGGCTTCCTGCACCGCATTCAGACCCGGGCAGCTGACGGGGAGAAGCCCCCGCGCGACGGCGGGACCTGCCGGGATGTGCTGAGCATCCTGTCCCGCCAGCTCACGGACGGCGGGCCGGTCCTGTTCGAGTTTGCCCGCTGGGCCGATGAACTGGGCGTTCCCGACTCACGCCTGCGTGCGGTGGTCACGTGGCTCGTTGAGTACGAGTTTCTGGCGCTGGACGGAGAGGTGGACGGCATCGCCCGCTTGTGGGTGAACCCTTCGGTGGCCTTTCCACCGTGGTCAGACTTGAGGACCGTGGCTGCCCGCCACCGTTTCCCCTACATCATGACAGCGCCACAAGGCATGGCCGCCGAGCAGCCCGTGATCATTCATCCGTACGACCCGGAGGGATGGGACGGCGTTTACCAGCAGCACCTGGACATGATCGAAGACCCGTTCTGCTTCTCCTCCAAGGGCTGCGCACTCCACGACGGCTAGGGCGTGTCTGATGAGTCGGTGACCGCCCGGGGCATGGATCGTTCTCAGCCGAGTGGGGCGGGGCGATTTGAGCGAGGCGGAGTGGGTCCGGTTGGAATCGCACTTGCCCGAGAATGTTGGGCGGGGCGGGCTGTGGAAGTGTCATCGCACGGTGATCAACGGGATTCTGTTCCAGTTGCGCACGGGCATCCCCTGGAGGGACTTGCCGTCCCGGTTCGGCAAGTGGCAGACGGTGTACGGCCGTCATCGCCAGTGGTCGGCAGACGGTACCTGGGAAAGGGTCTTGCGGGGCTTCAGGTTGTTGCCGATGCGGAGGGGCGGATCGACTGGTCCATGATCGGTGTGGACTCGACCGTCCTACGTGTCCACCAGCACGCAGCCGGCGCCCGCAAACGCGCAGAGAAAGTCCCGGGCAAGCAAACCCGTCCTGCGTGGCACCGGCCGGACGAGGCACTGGGCGCTCCCGGGGCGGCCTGACGACGAAGATCCACCTGGCCAGTGAGGGCGGGCGCCGCCCGCTCGCCCTGCTGCTCACCCCGGGACAGTGGGGTGACGGGCCACAGATGATCGAAGTTCTTGGCCGCATCCGCGTGCCCCACACAGGCGGAGGACACCCCCGCACCCGCCCCGAATGCCTAAGCGCCGACAAAGCCTATTCGTCACACCGCAACCGCCGATGCCTGCGCCGGCGCGGATCGCAGCAGGCAGCTCGCTCGCGAGGGTGAACAGCGCAGCGGACCGATCCTAGTTGGGTCGCATCCCGAAGTCGCGGAGGCGCTTGCCGATCTGACTGTCGGTGACAGCGCGCCCTGGATGACCGCCCGGGAACAGCCAAGGGACGTCGTCCGGGGTGCCGACCTCGGCCTTACCGCGGCGAGTCGCGACAAGCTCGCGGACCAGGGTGGCCATGGACGTCCCCGTCAAACGGTGACAGCAATGTGAGATGCGAGCCCCAAAGAGGAGCAAAAAGCCCATCTGACCTTGGCATTTGACTTGATCACTAGAACCTGATGCCATTCTAACGGGATGTACATCCTGTACATTTTTTACAGAGGAGAGGAGCAGCCATGCTGCGACCTACGGCTCGCTATGTCCTGCCCGAGTTCACCGAGCGCACCTCACAGGGGACGCGCACCATGGACCCGTACTCCAAGCTGCTCAGCGAGCGCATCATCTTCCTGGGCACCCCGGTGGACGACGCCTCCGCCAACGACGTCATGGCGCAGCTCATCCACCTCGAACACGCCGCGCCGGACCAGGACATCTCGCTCTACATCAACTCCCCCGGCGGCTCCCTCACCGCGATGACCGCCATCTACGACACGATGCACTTCGTGTCGTGCGACGTGGCGACGGTGTGCCTGGGGCAGGCCGCGTCCGCCGCCGCGGTACTGCTGGCCGCCGGCGCCCCCGGCAAGCGGCTGGCGCTGCCCGGCGCCCGGGTGCTGATCCACCAGCCCTCGCTCCACGAGCCCATCCAGGGACAGGCCACCGACCTGCAGATCCAGGCGGAGGAGATGCTGCGCGGCCGCGACATGCTGGTGGAGATGCTGGCGCGGCACACCGGGCAGACCCCCGAGCGGATCGCCGCCGACATCGAGCGCGACAAGATCTTCGACGCGCCCGGCGCCCAGGCGTACGGCCTGATCGACGGGCTCACCCGCAACCGCAAGCAGTCGGCCCTCCAGCCCGTCAGCCGGTGAGCCGGATGCTGCCGCCGGAGCCACCGCCACTGCCCGCCCTGACCCGCGCCGAGGGCGAACTGATCGACCGTTACCTGGAGGTGCTCGACCTGCTGGGCCGCATCAACCCGTCCCGCGGCGGCCATACCTACAGCGGCCTGCGGGCCGCGCAGGCGCTCGTCGGCAAGGCCGCCGGACTGCGGGACGCCCTGACGCTGATGCACAACCGCGGCGAGAGCGAACTGCACCACGACACGCTCGCCCGGGCGCTGCGGGTCCTGGACGGCGAGCGACGCGCCCAACTGGTCACCCTGCCGCCCGGGGAGCGGTGACCCGACACGCCCAACCCACCCTGCCCGGACGGCGTAGCGTCCACACCGTTTGCGAGGAGGTGACGAATTGCGCGGGGCGGAGAGAATTCCTCGGGTCCCCATGTTTCGCCCCAGGTCCCGGGGCCGCGACACCAGCCACCCCGCCACCTGAAGGAACAATTCCCCCCATTTAGCCCAAATGTGACCCATCTCACATACGGCATTTTCAGCTCGGAATTCAGGTGGTGGGTGCGTGACGATCCCTTCGACGACAAGACCCCGCCACAGCGACGGGGCGGTCCGGACGGGCGCCTAATCCCGCCGCCGTACCGGATGTCCGGTCGACGGTGTGGATCGGCGGGAGCGGAGGACCCGAGCAGGACGGGGTCCGGGCCATGACGGCCGTCGGACTCCTTGGGGTGAAGCCGTACGCACGGCCGGGCATCTTCGCCTGCCCGAACCCGACAGGCCCTCCTTCGCAGGCGGCTGACGAAGGGTTCGCACATGACCGTGCGCACGCACACGCCGCAACTGCTGGCCCGCGCCGCCACCGTCTCCGCTCTGACGATGGTCACCCTCGGCGCCACCACACTCGCCCCGGGGGCGACCACCGACGCCGAGGCCGCGTCCGTCGCCGCTCACGCGGTGCGGGTCGCGGCCTCCAAGCAGGGCTCCCCCTACGAGTTCGGCGCCGAGGGGCCGTACCGTTTCGACTGCTCGGGGCTGACGCTGTATTCGTTCAAGCGCGTCGGCCGGGCCCTGCCACGCAGCGCCGCCGCGCAGTACAACCACACCCGGCAGATCCCCGCCTCCTTCCGAAGACGCGGAGACCTGGTCTTCTTCCACTCGCCCCACGGGGTCTACCACGTCGGCATCTACGCGGGCCGCGACCGCATGTGGCATGCGCCCAAGACCGGCGACGTGGTGCGGCTGGCGAGGATCTGGAGCTCCGCGATCTCGTACGGACGAGTGGGCTGACCTGGGGCTTCGCCTCACGCTCGGTCAATTGTCAGTGGGCCTCGGTAGTTTGACGGTGTGACGAACTGGCAATTGAGCAAGCTGCCGACGGCCGCGGCGCGCAGAAGGCGTCCGCAGGCCCGCGGACGCCTTCCCCCGGGCGGCGGACTGCCCTGAGCCGAGCAGCGGCTCCACGAGCAGGATGCCTCCCAGGGCGGTGAGCCGTGCACCGGGGACGGCTTCCAGGGCGCGACCCGCGGGCGGCGCAGCCAGGTGCCCAGCCGGTCGACGAGCAGTGCGACGGCGGGGAACCACACCAGCGCGATCGCGACGACCATCCGCCGAGGAGTTGGACGGCGCCGAAGAGCCCGGTCACGGCGACCAGCACCGCGGCGAGCCCGGCCGACCGCCAGCGCGGTGCATCAAGAGCCCGCCCGCGCCCCCACGGCGGTCGGCACCCCGCCCGGCGCGAGTCGAGGGCAAATCTTCTTGGAGGGCGTAAGTGGCGTTTCGCCATATGGCGCCTACGACATGGTCGGCAACGTATGGGAGTGGTGTTCGACGCCTGCCAGGCCGGCGATACGAAGTGAAGGGCGGCGCCTTCACTAGCCCATTGTTCCGAGGGGCACCGTCCGCCATTGACGACACGGACGACTTCATGCCGGACGACGACTCGGGATTCCGATGCGTGGCGTCACCGGCACAGATGCCGCCGCGGGAAGCCTAAGAAGGCCCCGGGTCAATGATGCTGCCTGGTTCGCAAACGTGCGACGGTCCTGGTACCGCGCTCCGCGGCACCAGGACCGTTCATTGATCCTGTTGGGACTTAGCCGATGGCGATGAAAGAGAACGCGCGATCGGCGTATTGATCAGAGCCGTCCCCCGTCAGGACCTTAGCCAGGTCTGTGCCTATCGTCCACACGACCGACGGGTCGAACGGACGCCCTTCGGGGTATCGGCCCAGCACGGTGACTGTCACCGCAGGCGTGTTGGAGAAAGCGCTATCGAAATGGACTGTGTAAGTACCTGTCTCGATCCTTTCCACAGTAAATCCCGAGCCTGAAATGGTCTTGCCAGCCGCGTCTACAACCCCAGAGATTATATCTGCCATGGCAACGCCCTCTGATGCACTGTTAGTGGTGCGGAAGAGTTCCGTAGATCCGCTCATGCCCTGTGAAGGCCGGTGGCCACCCTCACGCTGTGGGTGCCTGGCAACCATTGCAGTTCGCCATATAGCTGCTCAAGGGCGCGAAATCGCCAACCCGGACATCGAATTCACATTCGACTCAACCGGATCAAGTGTGACGGGCGGCTAAAAGCGGTCCCGTAAATGTTCGAGGGGCTGAGGGTGCAGACCTTGCGGCGGGAAGCTTTGTGCTCCTCTTTCCAGGCGGGCAGTTCATGAAGGCCGTGCTCGCGACGATGGGGGATCACCAGGCCGGGGCCGCGCTGCTGGTGCGCCAGCAGCGCGGGGCGCGGCTGACGGCGGCCGGTGAGCTGCTGCTCGTACGCGCGCGGCGGGTGCTCTACGAGCTGGAGCAGGCCCGGCACGAGCTGTCCGTGCTGACGGGGCTGTCCGGCGGGCGGCTGCGGATCGGCGCGTTCATGACGACGGGCACCCATCCTTTGCCACCCCGTCCCGACCGCTCACGGATAATGACGCTCGGCCGAGTGGACGCGCGGGCAAACAAGCCCACACGGATCGGCGGCCGATGACCGCTCATCTCGACCGGGGGACGAACCATGCGTATCGGTGTCTACCTTGCGCACCCGCGCCCAGGCAGCTTCAACCACGCCCTCTTCGACGCCGTCGTGGCGGAGCTGGGCGAGCGCGGGTGCGAGGTGCTCGCGCACGACCTCTATGCGGAGGGCTTCGCACCGCTGCTCTCCGCAGAGGAGACGGAGACGGTCCGGTCGGCGCCGTCCTCCCAGGACGCGCAGGTGTCGCTGCACCGGGCGGAGGTGGCCGCCCTCGACTCCCTGGTGTTCATCCATCCGAACTGGTGGGGCATGCCGCCCGCGGTCCTCACCGGCTGGGTGCAGCGGGTGCTCGCACCCGGCGTCGCCTACAAGCTGGGCACCGCGGAGGGGGAACCCGCGGGCCTGCTGCGCGCCCGCCGGGCCCTCGTCCTGAACACCTCCGACACCCCCGCCGACCGCGAGGAGAGCGAGTTCGGCGACCCGCTGCAACGGATCTGGGCGGCCTGTGTGCTGCCGTACGCGGGCGTCACCGACGTGCGCCGGACCGTCTTCCGTACCGTCACCGACTCGGCCGAGGAGACCCGCGCGGCCTGGCTGCACCAGGCACGCCGGCAGGCCGCCGCCCTGCTGGTCTGACCGTGGCCCCGCAGCCCGCAGCCCGCAGCCCGCAGCCCGCAGCCCGCAGCCCGCAGTGAAAGGTTCCTGCAGTGCTACGCCGCGGCCGTCAGCGGGCCGCGACCTGCCACGGCATCGTGATCCACACCGTCTTGCCACCGGACTCGGTGGGGACGACCGAGAGCCGACCGCCGGCCTCCGCGGCGAGCCAGCGGATGATGACCATGCCCCGGCCGTTGTCCTGCTGGACCGCGGCGGGCAGCCGGCGCGGCCGCCGGGGGTGGCTGTCGGTGACGCCGACACGCAGCACCTCGTCCCGTTCGAGCCGCAGCTCGACGGTGAACGTCGGGGACTGGCCGAAGGTGTGCTGGACGGCGTTGGTCGCGAGCTCGGAGACGATCAGCCGGACCGAGTCGGCGGCTTCGGTGCCGGCGGGAAGCCCCCATTCGGCGAGCACCGCCAGGGTGTGCCGGCGGGCGAGGACGACCGAGTCCGGGGCGCTCGGCAGGGTGAGTGACGATTCTTGGTGGTCTGCCATCGCGACGCCGTCCCTTTCCCACCGAGGCCGGCTCCGGTCCGCTGACCAGGGTGCGGGGATGCCGCTCGGGACACCGATTCGGCCTCGGACTTCTGCTGTGCGCCAGACTGCCACCCATGCTGCCGGTGAGGTGCTCGATCCACCAACTTATACAGATTTCTGTCGCTCAAAGCGGTGAACTCTGCCACGGGAGACCGGATTTGGGGCGCATGGGACCCCTGTGACGAGGCCCGCGGGAACCGTCCGCCCGGCCGCCTCAGCCCGTAGGAGCCGTGGCCACGATCGTCCCGACGGCCCGATCGATCTGAGCATCCGTCAGATCTGCCCGGGCCGTGAGCCGCAGCCGGGAGATCCCGTCGGGTACGGACGGCGGCCGGAAGCAGCCGACCGCGAGGCCGGCGGCCCGGCAGTCGGCGGCCCAGCGGACCGCGGCCTCGGGCGACGGGGCGCGTACCGAGACCACCGCGGCGTCCGGGCGCACGGCCGCCAGGCCCGCCGCGGTGAGCCGGCCGTGCAGCTCGCGGGCGACCTGTCCGGCGCGGGTGGCGCGCTGCGGTTCGCGGCGCAGCAGCCGTAGCGCGGCGAGCGCACCGCCGGCCGCCGCCGGGGCGAGGCCGGTGTCGAAGATGAACGAGCGGGCGGTGTTGACCAGGTGCTCGATGACCCGGGCGGGGCCGAGCACCGCACCGCCCTGCGAGCCGAGCGACTTGGAGAGGGTCACCGTGGCCACCACATCGCCGTCACCGGCCAGTCCGGCCGCCGACAGCGCACCGCGGCCCCCGTCACCGAGGACACCCAGGCCGTGTGCGTCGTCGACGAGCAGCGCCGCGCCCCTGGTCCGGCAGACCTCGGCGAGCGCGGGCAGCGGCGCGGCGTCGCCGTCGACCGAGAACACCGAGTCGGTGACGGCCAGCGCCCGGCCGTCGTGGCCGGTCAGCGCGGTGCGTACGGCCTCGGGATCGGCGTGCGGGACGACTTCGGTACGGGCCCGGGAGAGACGGCAGCCGTCAATAAGGGAAGCGTGGTTGCCCGAGTCGGAGACGACGAGGGTGGCGCGGTCCGTGAGTGCGGTGACGGCGGCAAGATTCGCGGCATAGCCGGACGACAGCACCAAAGCGGCCTCGAAGCCGCAGAACGCGGCGAGTTCCGCCTCCAGCAGGGCGTGCAGCTCGGTGCTGCCGGTGACCAGGCGCGAGCCGGTCGCGCCCGCGCCCCAGCGGTGCGCGGCCTCGGCCGCGCCGTGGGTGACCTCGGGGTGGCGGGCGAGTCCGAGGTAGTCGTTGCTGGCCAGATCGAGCAGCGGGGAGTCGGCGGGCCGCGGGCGCAGGGTGCGGACGAGTCCGGCCCGTTGGCGCTCGGCGTGTGCCGCGTCGATCCAGTCGAAGGCCGTGTGGTACCCCTTGCCGGACGGTGCGGCCGAGTGCCCGGTGCGGGGCGCCGGCGGGGCTTCGCGGAGCAGCGGCGGGGCGGAGTCCTGCGGCATCGGCGTCCTTAGTCGTTCGGCCTCGATTGTGGGCTGTCGATAGACGTTAGCGGTCGTTCCGCACGCACACAGTGTGGCGATACACACACCCCGATCGCCCCTCGTTGTGGGAATCCTCCTTGGCCGAGGGCGGTGGCGTACGTCAGGATCAACGCCATGGACCTGCTGAACACATTGGTGGACAAGGGACTGCGGCGCGAGTTGCCGACCCGTGAAGAGGCGCTGGCCGTGCTGGCGACTTCCGATGACGAACTGCTCGATGTCGTGGCCGCGGCCGGAAAGGTGCGCCGCCAGTGGTTCGGGCGGCGGGTCAAGCTCAACTACCTGGTCAACCTCAAGTCGGGCCTGTGCCCCGAGGACTGCTCGTACTGCTCCCAGCGGCTGGGGTCGAAGGCCGAGATCCTCAAGTACACCTGGCTCAAGCCCGATGAGGCATCCAAGGCGGCCGCCGCCGGAGTGGCCGGCGGCGCCAAGCGGGTCTGCCTGGTGGCCAGTGGGCGCGGCCCCACCGACCGGGACGTGGACCGGGTCTCGGAGACCATCTCCGCGATCAAGGAGCAGAACGAGGGCGTGGAGGTGTGCGCCTGCCTGGGGCTGCTCTCCGACGGCCAGGCCGGCCGGCTGCGCGAAGCGGGCGCCGATGCGTACAACCACAACCTCAACACCTCAGAAGCCACCTACGGCGACATCTGCACCACACACGACTTCTCCGACCGGGTCTCCACCGTCCAGCAGGCCCAGGCGGCCGGCATGTCCGCCTGCTCCGGGCTGATCGCCGGCATGGGTGAGAGCGACGCCGACCTCGTCGATGTCGTCTTCGCGCTCCGCGAGCTGGACCCCGACTCCGTCCCGGTGAACTTCCTGATCCCCTTCGAGGGCACCCCGCTCGCCAAGGAGTGGAACCTCACCCCGCAGCGTGCGCTGCGCATCCTGGCGATGGTCCGGTTCGTCTGCCCGGACATCGAGGTGCGGCTGGCCGGCGGCCGCGAGGTCCATCTGCGCACCCTGCAGCCGCTGGCCCTGCACCTGGTCAACTCCATCTTCCTCGGCGACTACCTGACCAGTGAGGGCCAGGCCGGCAAGGACGACCTGGCGATGATCGAGGACGCCGGGTTCGAGGTCGAGGGCGCGGACACCACGACGCTGCCCGAGCACCGCAGGCAGCACGGGGACGACGCCGCGGAGCCGGCGCAGGCCGCCGACGCCGATGCGCCCGCCGCCACCGTCCCCGCGCCCTCCGACGAGAACCGCCGCGACCTGGTGGCGGTGCGCCGCCGCGGCGCCGGTACCGACCTGCCGCCCAATGCCTGAGCCGCTCGCTCCCCGCGAACTGCTCGCACTCGACCGGCAGCACGTGTGGCATCCGTACGGGCCGATGCCCGGCCGGGCCGCACCGCTGCTGGTCGAGTCGGCGTCCGGCGTCCGGCTGCGGCTGGCCGAACCGGCCGAGGGTCGGGACGAGTTGGTCGACGGGATGTCCTCCTGGTGGTCGGCCGTGCACGGCTACAACCACCCGGTGCTCAACGACGCGGCGCGCGGCCAGCTGGAGCGGATGAGCCATGTGATGTTCGGCGGGCTCACCCATGAGCCCGCCGTGCGCCTGGCGAAGCGACTTGTCGACATCACACCCGGTCCGCTCCAGCACGTCTTCCTCGCCGACTCCGGTTCGGTGTCCGTCGAGGTCGCCGTCAAGATGTGCCTGCAGTACTGGCGCTCGCTCGGAAAGCCCCGCAAACAACGCCTGCTGACCTGGCGGGGCGGCTATCACGGCGACACCTGGCAGCCGATGTCGGTATGCGACCCGGAGGGTGGCATGCACGAGCTGTGGCAGGGCGTGCTGCCGCGACAGATCTTCGCGGACGCGCCGCCGGCCGGCTTCGACGCCGCCCCCGACGAGGCGTACGCGGACCATCTCCGCGAGCTGATCGGCCGGCACGCCGAGGAGCTGGCCGCGGTGATCGTGGAGCCCGTGGTGCAGGGAGCGGGCGGAATGTCCTTCCACTCCCCCGAGTATCTGCGGGTGCTCCGGGATGCCTGCGACGCGCACGGCGTCCTGCTCGTGTTCGACGAGATCGCCACCGGCTTCGGCCGTACGGGCACCCTCTTCGCCGCGGACCACGCGGGCGTCTCGCCCGATGTGATGTGCGTCGGCAAGGCGCTGACCGGCGGGTATCTCACCCTGGCCGCGACATTGTGCACGGCGGCCGTCGCGGACGGCATCTCGCGCGGCGAACTGCCGGTGCTGGCGCACGGCCCCACCTTCATGGGCAATCCGCTGGCCGCGGCCGTCGCCGACGCCTCGATCGAGCTGCTGCTGTCCCAGGACTGGGCGCAGGAGGTCAAGCGGATCGAGGCCGGACTGCGGCACGGGCTGGCGGCGGCTGAGCACGTCCCGGGGGTGCGCGAGGTACGCGTACTCGGCGCGATCGGTGTCGTCCAGCTCGACCACGCCGTGGACATGGCGGCCGCGACCCGGGCGGCGGTCCGGGAGGGCGTGTGGCTGCGCCCGTTCCGCGATCTGATCTACACCATGCCGCCGTACATCACCGGTGACGACGATGTGGCGCGCATCTGCGCCGCGGTGTGCGCGGCGGCGCGCGAGGGCTGAGAGGAAACCCAGAGATGTCAGTGCTGTTCGTGTCGGGCACCGGCACGGAGATCGGCAAGACCGTGACCACGGCCGCGATCGCCGCGGCCGCGATCGCCGCGGGCCGTTCGGTGGCGGTGCTCAAGCCGGCCCAGACCGGCGTCGCGGCGGGCGAGGCCGGCGATGCGGCGGACGTCGAGCGGCTGGCCGGCCGGGTCACCACCGTCGAACTCGCCCGCTACCCCGAGCCGTTGGCGCCCGCGACCGCCGCGCTGCGGGCCGGGCTGCCGCCGGTGCGACCGCACGAGATCGCCGAGGCCGTCGCGAAGCTGGACGCCTCGCACGACCTGGTGCTGGTCGAGGGCGCGGGCGGGCTGCTCGTACGCTTCGACGCGGACGGCAACACACTGGCCGACGCCGCGCGTCTGGCACAGGCCCCCGTCCTGGTGGTCGTCCAGGCCGGTCTGGGCACCCTGAACGCCACGGCCCTGACCGCGCTGGCACTGCGCACGCACGGGCTCGACTGCCCCGGCATCGTCGTCGGCAGCTGGCCGTCCGAGCCCGACCTGGCGTCCCGCTGCAACCTGCAAGACCTCCCCGACGCCGCGGGCGCCCCCCTCCTCGGCGTCATCCCGGAGGGCTCCGGCACGCTCTCCCCCGCCACGTTCCGCGCGACGGCACGGCAGTGGTTGTCCCCGACGCTCAACGGGTCTCGTCGCCCCTGACGCCGTTTCGCTGCGCTTTGCCCGCCTCCCACGTTTTCGGCTGCGGCGCCGTGGTGGTTGTTCGCCGTTGCTCCCCCACTGCCTAAAGGGCGTGGGAGGTACCCCCAGCGGCGGGCGGTTGTTTGTCGGGTGCGGTGACAGCCCTACGGACTTCGT
>NZ_JBVHQM010000049.1:0-32154 GCF_055567415.1 Streptomyces sp. NPDC026575 | reverse complement strand
CAGATGGCGTTGACGAGGATGTCCAGCCGCCCTCGTTCCCGGTCGATCCGCTCGGCCAGCGCCCGCACCTGGTCCGCCTGGAGGTGATCGACCACTGCGGCGATGCCCTCGCCGCCGGCCGCGGTGACCAGCTCGGCGGTCTGCTCGACGGTCTCCGCCGCCCGGCCCGTCTCGCTGGCCTCGCCATGGGTGGTCCGGCCGGTCACGTAGACGGTGGCTCCGGCCCGGCCGAGCTCGACGGCGATCGCCCGCGCCCCGCCGCGAGTCGCCCCCGTGACCAGCGCCACTTTCCCGGCCAGCGCCTGCTGCCCGCCCGCGCGGCTGCCATTCCTGTTCACGGCGATAGCTCCTTGTCCACCTGGAAAGCCTTACTGGAAGCATGCAGTCCATATAGGACGCTTCAGGACCTACACGTCCGTACCCGTGACGGCTGGATGTCTGGTGCAGCGGCCGACGATGCGGGCATCACCGCAGTTCGGAGGCTTAGAGCGCGCCACAGGTGGTTAGGGGTCCCACTCCTCGTCCCCCCAAAGTCCACATCGATGAGCGGCTCCTGCGTGCCGAGGTCTGTCTGTCGTTCGGCCGCGTCGGCGCCCGTCGCCTCGGTGTCGACCTCGGTGACATCGGTCTCGTCCTCGAAGGTGTCGGGGTCCGTGGGGTCTACGGGCATGGCCACTACGAACGGATGGCGTTACGGGAACCTCCGCATCTGTAACCACCGCCAAGCAGGGTCAAACAGGGGCAAAACGTGGGGCTGTCTCCCGTGGGTGCGCCAACGTCACCTTTGGACGTCTGGAGATGACCAGGTACTGTGCAATGCATGGAACCTGACATCGCAGGTAAGCCTGCCGCGAGCAAGGCGGAGAGCCAGCTCCGCAAGGGGGTGCTGGAGTACTGCGTGCTGGCGATCCTGCGGGAGGGCCCGCGCTACGGCGTGGAGCTGCTGGAAACCCTCGGCGCGGTGAAGGGCATGGTCACGAGCCAGGGGACCATCTACCCCTTGCTGTCACGGCTACGCCGTGACGGACTGGTGGAGACCCGCTGGCAGGAGTCCCGCAGCGGGCCGCCCCGGCGCTACTACGAGCTGACGCCGTCGGGGCATGCGGCGCTGAAGGAGTTCACCGCCATCTGGCCGCACTTCCGTGACGCGGTCGACCACTTCATCACCGACGGAACCGACCGAACCGACTAACGGGAGACCACCATGACGATCACCGACCACCCCCTGGTGAAGAAGTACCTGGCCACCGTGGCGCGCGAGGCGGCCGGACTGAGCCCGGAACGCCGCAACGAGCTGCTGGCCGACCTGGAAGAGCACATCGCCGTGGCCCTCGCGGAGGAGTCCGCCTCCGGCGACGACGAGATCCGCGCCGTGCTCGCACGCCTCGGCGACCCGCGCACGATCGCGGCGACGGCGCTCGGAGAAGCGCCCCCGACCCCGCGGGCGAGCCTGGGGAACATCCCCGCCATGCTCGCCATGCTGGTGCTGCTTGCGATGACCGGCCCCCTTCCGCTGCTCAACCCCTACCCTGTGCTGAGCAGCATTCCCGTGATCGGCGTGATCTGGTGGCTGTGGACCATGCGGCAGTGGGGCAACCGGGACAAGGTGATCGGGACGGTGGCCGCCCTCGTGCCGCTGCTGTTCGCTCTGGCGCAGTCCGTGATCGCCATGGGCGATCTGCACTTCGGCCTCGGAGCAGTATTCTTCCCGGTCGGTCTGCTCGCCCTGGTGCTCCCGGTCGCCGCCGCCGTCTATCTGCTGCTGCGGGCAGTGAACCGTCCGGCATGACGGACGTCTACCTGCTGCCGATCGGTACGGCCGCGCTGCTCTTCCCCGCGCTGGCCTTCGCGATGTTCGTACCGACGGCGATCATCCTCTACCGGCGGCACGGCGTCATGACCCGCTGGCGGGTGCTGTCGCTGTACGGCGGCGTCTACTACGCACTCACCGCCTTCTGCATGGTGATCGTGCCGCTGCCGAAGCCCTCGGTGGACGTCTGCAGGAAATATCCGTCCTTCGCCGAGCCTCAGCTCACACCGGGCGTCGCCTTCTCCGACATCTGGAAGGAGGCACACCACCGCGTCACCCTCGACGCGCTGATCCTGCACAACTCGGCCTTCTGGCAGACCGTGTTCAACCTGGTCCTGCTGCTGCCGCTGGGGGTCTTCGTACGGATCCACTTCCGGCGCGGCCTCGCCGCGGCCACCGCGGCCGGATTCGCGGGATCGCTGCTCTTCGAGCTGACCCAGTACACCGGACTGTGGGGCCTGTATACGTGCCCCTACCGCCTCTTCGCCGTCGACGACCTCATCGCCAACACCGCCGGCGCAGCCCTCGGCTGGGCAATCGCCGGCCCCCTGGCCCGCGCACTACCCGCCCTGGACACCCTCGACGACCGCGCCCTCGCCCCGCTCGCCGTCGGCAAGGTCCCCTTCGGCCGCCGCCTCGTCGCCCTGCTGCTGGACGTGACCGGCGTCGCGCTGCTGACCCCGATTGTCGCGGTCGTCGGATATTCCGTGCTCGGCGCGGAGACGGTGCTCTTGGCGCCGCCGGTCACCTTCGCCCTCTGGTTCGTCCTCCTCCCATGGCTGACGGGCGCGACACCCGGCAAGCACATCCTGCGGCTGCGGCTGGTCACGCCGGACGGCGGACGACCGAGCCCCGCCCGGCTCGCCCTGCGCGCCCTGGTACTGAGCCCTGTCCTGCTGCTCACCTGCCTCGGCGGGGGTACGGCCCTTTCCCTCTCCGCGAGTGCGGTCTTCTTCGGCGCCACGGCCTCCGCCGACCCCTCCCTCCTGATGGAGATCGCGAGCCAGGCGGAGGAGGTGGCGTACAGCCTCGCGGCCGACCCGGTCACCGGACTCGTCCTGCTGCTGCCCCCGGCCCTCTGCCTGGCCCTGATCGGCATCTACGTGGGGGTCATCCGCCGCCACCCCCAGGGCCTGGGCCCGCACGAAACCCTCTCCGGCATCCGCAACCACGCCCTCCCTCACACACGAGCACGCACCAGCCCAGACACGCCCGAGCCGACCGAACCACAGGAACCGGCACCGGTGGCTGTGGCCGGCGGCTCCCGCACCGATGGGTAACCGCCTCTCATCTCCACCCCCACACCTGGTGCACCACTCGCCCTGACCACCGGTCACCCCACATCCAGCACGACCGACGAACTCCGAGAATCCCCCAGCAGTAAGAAGGAGCGAACGATGCAGGCACAGCTCGCACACCAGATGGCCCTTGCCCCTATGGGCGACATCATGATCGCCGGCGCGGGAGCTGCGGTGGCTCTCGGCGCTCTCGCGTTCTTCTTCGGCGCTCTGCTCAGCATCGTCAGGTCCGATCTCACCGGCGGGATGAAGCTGGTCTGGATCGTCTTCGCCTTGACGGCCCCCTTCCTCGGGAGCCTGCTCTGGTTCCTCATCGGCCGCCGTGACGCCCAGCGTCAGCCGGGCATCGCCTGATTCCAAGAGCACACCACGCTGTCTTCCCGATCGGGGAGTCACTGGGCTGATGCGGTGGCATGGCCCGGTCTGGGGGCCTGATGACGCTGCCCGCCACGCAGTTTGCGGGCGAGACGGGTCGCCACTGCGGCGGCTCAAAGGAAAGGTGGAGGTATGGCCAAGCCTGTTCACGCGGCTCTCGGGGGCGTGTGGATCACGTGCAACTTCTGTCAGGGAGACCTGTTCAGGGACCGAGAGGTGAAGCTCAACAGCTCCGGCATGGAGTTCATGAACTGGGGTTGGGCGAACGAGTCGGCAACCGGCTTGATCTGCTGGCACTGCGGCTATGTGCATCTGTTCGCGAACAGGGACCTCGAACTGTACAAACAGAAGAGGGGCTAGCCAGAAGCCGCGGTGGCCGTCGGACACGGCTTAGTGCCGATACCGATGACTTCGCGGTCTTCCGGGATCGCGAGTCGAGGAATCGTTGCAGGTCAGCGCCTGCGCCTCGGAAGCCCTGCGGAATCAGCGGTGTTCTATTGGTGCAGGTGTTTCTGCTGTACCGCGGTGAGGGCGCGGACGACAAAGACGCCAGCCACTGCCGCGGCGACGGCGGCCGCATCGATCACCAGCAGCAGGGGTGGGTTTGTGTAGGCGCGGGCGATGACGGCATCCGTGGTGCCGGCGTACAGCGACGCCGCGCCCAGGGAGCCGACCAGCCACAGGCCCCACCACCAGTTCACGGCGTGCGGCAAGCGCTCACCGGGGGCGCTTGCGCGGTGGATGTCCGCGACGATCCCCCGGGGAATCCACAGGTTGGCGACGGGGACGATCCAGCCGGCGTAGACCCACGGCCAGGCGTAGCGAGGGGGCTGCCCCGAGAGGGTGCGGGCGTTGCCCCGGACGCGCCACAGCCACATCAGGAAGGTGATCGCGCAGAGCGCCGTGGCCGCGTCTCCCAGGGCACTGACGAGGTGGTAGGCGTTCTCCAGCGCGGTCAGCGTGCGGTGCCGGCCGCCGCCCTGGTCCGGCGGTCCGGACGGCGGCTGTCCGGCCGCGGCGAGCTGGATCTGCCACACGCCCCGGGCCGCCCAGGCGGCGCCGGCGAGGACAAGGGCGGCGACGGCGCAGCGAGCCACTCCCCGGGTCGGGCGCAGGGCGGGCAGTGGTGTGTGATCGTTCACGTGGTCGTCCATATTCCTACGGGAGGTTGCGTCGGCCACAGGCCGCTCCATCGAGTCGGCGTCAGCCCTCGACGCTGAGGGGCGGAGAATCGGGGGTGACCCGCGGGGGACGGGGCGGCCGACGTTGTCGTGGCGCACCGTTGCGAGGGCGGCTCCGAGCGGAACCGTCCGACCACTGTATCGAAGCGGCCTGTCCACGCGGTGACCTGCGCGTCGGGCTTCAGTGGCACAAGCCGCGCCTTGGTCAACTGTTCCGCCGGTCGGAGACCGAAGCGGGGACTGCTGAGCATCATCTCGGGCAACACCCCGCAGGCCCGCAGGCCCGCAGCCGCGCAGTGGACACGCTGCGCCGTGCCGTGCCTGACGCCGTGGTGTTGTCGGTATCGGTCGACGACGAAGGTGGGCGGTACCCGTTCGTGCAACGGGTCGTCTCGTGCGACAACCTGGGCGGCTCGGCGAGGACAGGCGCTGACCAGGGCACAGCCCAGGGCGGCGCCTACTCCTCGGAGGAGTTGGGGGGAGCGAGCGAGGAACTCGCGCAGTAGCTACAGAGCTTGTCTGTCAATGCCGGTCATGAGTGAACGGGGAGTCGACTCATCGTCAGTCCGTCGAGGCCAGGTTGAGCACTGGTACGGCCCGCCGTCTGCGCGGGAAGTCGGACCCGCTCGACGCGCAGGCCGCTGCGCGGGCCGTGCTCAGCGGTCGCGCCAAGGCGCGGGCCAAGACCGGCGACGGTCGGGTGCAGAGCGCCCGGATGCGGCCCGGACAACGCCGTCACCCTCTGGATCACGATGGGAGGGAGCTGTGACGAGCCGGGTCGCCCGGTCATCTGCATTGGCTCGATCGTGAGGCTCTGACTTGCATATATTCCGCTTCGGACGCGATCGCAGCCATCCTCACGACGGCTCTTCCTGACCCGGGTGTCAGGACCGCGTCAGCGTGTTCGGTAGCGTGGCCGGGTGAGTGAGAAGACCCTGCAGCACCGGATCGACGGCCCCGACGACGCCCCCGTACTCGTACTGGGTGCGGCGCTGGGGACCACCTGGCACATGTGGGACCGGCAGATCCCCGAGCTGATCCGTCACTGGCGCGTGATCCGTTTCGACCTGCCCGGTCACGGTGGCTCGCCCGCGCACGCGGCGCCTTCCATCGCCGAACTGGCCGACCGGCTGGTCGCCACTCTCGACGCGCTCGGCGTGGACCGCTTCGGCTACGCCGGCTGCAACATCGGCGGCGCCATCGGCACCCAGCTGGCGCTCACCCGCCCCCACCGGGTCACCTCGCTGGCCCTGGTGTCCTCGTCGCCGCGTTACGGCACCGCCGACGCCTGGCGCCAGCGCGGTGTGGTCATCCGCACCAACGGACTCGACCCGATCGCCCGCACCTCCCCGGAGCACTGGTTCACCCAGGGCTTCGCCGGGGCCCAGCCCGCGATCGTCGAGTGGGCCGTCCAGATGGTGCGGACCACCGACCCCGGCTGCTACATCGCCGCCTGTGAGGCGCTGGCCTCCTACGACGTGCGGTCCTCGCTCGGCCGGGTCGGCGTGCCCACCCTGGTCGTCGTCGGCTCCGAGGACCAGGTCACCCCGACCACCGACGCCCGCACCCTGGTCGCCGGCGTACCCGACGCGAGCCTTGCGCTGGTGCCCGGCACCTCCCACCTCGCGCCCGTCGAGCAGCCCTCGGCCGTCACCGAACTCCTCATCCGGCACTTCTCCACCGCCTGGCACGACAAGCCGGGCCCCGGTGGGCAGGCCGCCATCGGCGCCGCGGCCCCCAAGCCGCAGCTCGCGCCCCCGCCGCCCCCGCAGGCGCCGCCCGCCGCCATAGAGTCCGGCCTCGCCCAGCCGGAGCAGCACCGCGGCGGCACGTACGAGGCGGGCATCAAGATCCGGCGCGAGGTCCTGGGCGAGGCCCATGTCGACCGGGTCGCGGCCGCCACCGACGCCTTCACCGAGGACTTCCACGACTTCATCACTCGTTACGCCTGGGGCGAGACCTGGACCCGCCCCGGCCTGGACCGCCGCACCCGCAGCATCATCACGCTCACCGCGCTGGTCGCCCGCGGCCACCAGGACGAGCTGGCGCTGCACACCCGCGCGGCCCTGCGCAACGGCCTGACGCCCACGGAGATCAAGGAAGTCCTGCTGCACACCGCCGTCTACTGCGGCGTCCCGGCCGCCAACTCCGCCTTCGCGATCGCCCAGCGGGTGATCCGGGAGGAGACCACGCCGGAGGCTTGAGGCCGGCGGGCCCGGCTCGTCGCGCCTTCCGGCTGCCCGCGGGGGCCTGCGGGGGGCCGTCTCTCCGGACTCCCGCATACCTCGCCCCCCACCGGCCCCGCGCGCGGCAAGATGGCGGCCATGGAACTCACCAAGAAGACCCACGCCTGTGTCCGGCTGGAGAAGGACGGGCAGACGCTCGTCATCGACCCCGGTGTCTTCAGCGAAGCGGACGCGGCCGTGGGAGCGGACGCGATCCTGGTCACCCACGAGCACCGGGACCACTTCAACGAGGACCGGCTGCGCGCGGGCATGGAGGCCAACCCCGGCGCGCAGATCTGGACCCTGGCCAGCGTCGCCGAGCAGCTCTCCGCCGCGTTCCCCGGCCGGGTGCACACGGTCGGCGAGGGCGACACCTTCACCGCGGCCGGTTTCGAGGTCGAGGTGCACGGTCAGCTGCACGCCGTCATCCACCGCGACATCCCGCGCATCACCAACGTCGGCTACCTGGTCGACGGCGGCGCGGTGTTCCACCCGGGCGACGCGCTCACCGTCCCCGAGGGCCGTACGGTCGACACCCTGCTGCTGCCCGTCCACGCGCCCTGGAACAAGGTCGCCGAGGTGATCGACTACGTCCGCGAGGTCGCGCCCCGGCGGGCCATCGACATCCACGACAGCCTCCTCCAGGACCACGCCCGGCCGATCTACGACACCATGATCGACCAGCTGGGCGGTACCGACCACGGCCGGATCGCGCCCGGCGGCAGCACCCTGGTCGGCTGAGCGACCGGACCGGCCGGGAGCCGACTGTCAGTGCCGGGCTGTAGGTTTGCAGACATGCGCATCGCGACCTGGAACGTCAATTCGATCACCGCCCGCCTCCCGCGGCTGCTGGCCTGGCTGGAGAGCACCGGCACGGACGTGCTGTGCATCCAGGAGACCAAGTGCAGCGCCGAGCAGTTCCCGTACGACCAGCTGCGCGAGTTGGGCTATGAGGCCGCGGTCAACGCCAACGGGCGGTGGAACGGCGTGGCCGTGCTGTCCAAGGTGGGGCTTGAGGACGTGGTCCAGGGGCTCCCGGGCGGCCCGGACTACGAAGGGGCGCAGGAGCCGCGCGCGATCTCGGCGACCTGCGGCCCGGCCCGCGTCTGGTCGGTGTACGTCCCCAATGGCCGTGAGGTCGACCATGCGCACTACACCTACAAGCTCAGCTGGTTCGAGGCGCTGAAGACCGCGGTCGCCGAGGAAGCGGCGGGCCCCCGCCCGTTCGCGGTCCTCGGCGACTACAACGTCGCCCCCACGGACGAGGACGTCTGGGACCCCGCGGTCTTCGTCGGCGCCACCCATGTCACTCCCGCCGAGCGCGCCGCCCTGTCGGCCCTGCGCGAGGCGGGCCTGACGGACGTCGTCCCGCGCCCGCTCAAGTACGACCGGCCGTACACCTACTGGGACTACCGCCAGCTCGCCTTCCCCAAGAACCGCGGTATGCGCATCGACCTGGTCTACGGCAACGAGCCGTTCGCCAAGGCCGTCTCGGACGCCTATGTGGACCGCGAGGAGCGCAAGGGCAAGGGCGCTTCGGACCATGCCCCGGTCGTCGTGGACCTCGACGTCTAGGGCCTTTCCGACCCTGACCCTTACGCCGGTACAGCGGCTGGTCGGTGACGCACCCGGCCTGAGGGCCGTTCGCCGCACGGACTTCAGGGCGGGGCCGCTCAGCTCTCGGCGGGGGATGCCGTCTCGGGTGGTGTCGGATGGCGGGCGGGGTCGTCGGCGGTCAGGCTGCCCAGGAGGATCAGCAGGGCTGACCCCGGCGCCCCGGGCGCAGCGCGCCGCCAGGGGCGCCCGGCCTCACCCCCGCCGCCCCGGCACCAGTGCCCGCAGATCCACCGCGTCGCCCAGCGCCTGCAGGCCCGCGTCGCCGGGGTGGAGGTGGTCGCCGCTGTCGTAGGCGGGCAGCATGCGCTGGGGACGCTGCGGATCGCGCAGTACGGCGTCGAAGTCCAGTGCCGCGTCGAAGACCGTGCCGGCGTTGCCGCGTACGAAGGCGTTGACGGCCTGGCGGCGGGCCTCCACCTCCGGAGTGCAGTCGCGGTAGCCCTCGCAGGGGGCGATGGTGGCGACCACGACCCGCAGCCCCCGCTCGTGCGCCCGCCGGGCGAGGGCCCGAAGTCCGGCGACGACCTCCTCGGCCGGGGTCCCCCAGCGCACGTCGTTGACCCCCTCGAAGACCACCACCGTCCGCACCGACGGCTGCGCCAGCACATCGCGCTCCAGCCGGTGCTGGGCGCTGACCCCACCGGTGTCCGTGCTGACCCCGTCGCCCTGATAGCGGTCGGTGACGATCCGGTTCGCCGAGATGCCGTGGTTGAGCACGCCGTAGCGGGGCAGCGCGCTCTGCGCCTGGAAGCGGCGGGCGAGGACGTCCGGCCAGCGCCGGTTGGCGCCGCCGGTCGACTTCACCCCGTCGGTGAGCGAGTCGCCCAGCGCCACGATCGAGCCGGGCCCGCCGTCCACCTCGACACCCGTGAGGAACGGCCAGAAGGCCATCGTCTCCGGATAGCCGCCGCCCTCGGCGTCCGCCGTACGGTCCCCGCTGCCGTCCGCGCTCAGATACGACAGCTGGGCCGCCTCCTGGTGCACCGGCGCCGCCGTCACCGTGCCCGGCAGATGGATGCTCACCAGCAGATCGGTGCCGGCGGGGACGGTGAAGGGCGCCGGGTCGCTGACGGCCTCGGCCCCGGCCGGTATCCGGGTGCCGGTCCGCCCCCGGCCGAAGGTCAGCGGCACGGGCTCGCCGTCGGCCGCCGCCCCCGCGCCGCGCACCGCGATGCTGGCCGCCCCTATGTCGACCGGCGCCGCCGCGAAGGTGTTGGCGATCCGGATCCGTGCCCGCGGCCCGCCCGCCCCGCTGTGGACGACCAGCCGCAGCGTACGGTCCGTCCAGGGGCCGACGGCCCGGTAGCCGGACGTGCTCGCCGCCCAACTCCCGGTCCGGCCGCGCCCGTCCTCCCGCACCGCTACCGCGAAGACATGCAGTTGGGCCCCCGTTTCCGGCGCCTTGGGCAGTACCACGGACGCCACCTCCCGCTCGGCCCGCAGCGGTACCGACACCGCGTACAGCCGCGCGGGCCCGGCCGGTCCGCCGGCCGCGCCGTTGACGTGCGGCAGCGCCACCGCCTTGGTGCTGAGCGGGCCGGACAGCCAGTCGGGCGCGGTGAGTTCGTAGGAGCCGCGCGAGCCGTCCCGATAGCGCACGGTGCCGGTGCCGGACGCCGCGCCGCCCGTCCCGGCGACCAGGAACGTCAGTGCCCCGCCCCGCCCGCGCACGGCCACCGACTGCCCGTCCGCCCGCAGATTGTCCGGCGTCCCGGCCGCTGGATGCGGCCAGGTGAGCCGGGTCGCGTCGAGGGTCAGCGCCCTCCCGGGCGTCCAGCCGGCCGCCGCCAGGTCCTGCGCGGACAGCGAGCGGCCGGCGCCGTCGAAGTCGGCCGCGCCGGGTGCGGAGTTGTCGCCGACCGCCGTGTTGTCGAAGAGCCTCGCCAGCGGCAGCGGGCCGGGTGGCTGGTGCTGCGGGCCGGGCGCCGCGGCCACGGCCGGGCCGGCGGAGGCGGTGGCGGGCAGTGCCGTCGGGGCGAGCAGCAGGGTCAGGGCGGTTCCCCATCGTCGTAGGCGCATCGGTCGGTGTCCCTCCGGGGGCGTCAACGGGCGAGTGTGCACCGGGATCCGGCCGCTCCGCCGCGGTGCGGGGAGCGTCGCCGGATCCGGCCGATCCGATCCGAGCGCCATGAAGGTAGGAAGCCGAGAGGGGGGCGTCAAGGTGACGAACCGGGCCCGATCGCGCCGCGCGCCTGTGGCCCGCACCACAGGTCGGGTGGGACCCTGCACACCATGAACATGTCTTTCCTGGACAAGTGGCGTAGGCGTCAGCATGCGCACCGGTCCGTACCGCTCGCGGAGTCGGTGCGCGCCGATCCCGGGAGCGTCGTCGAGCTGCTGTCCGAATGCGAGCTGCTGCGGACCCAGGCCGCCACCGCGGGGGTGGAACTGGACGACTCCGTACGCTCGTTGGAGCTGCTGGACCAGCTGCAGCCGGTGTGGCGGGACGATCCGGAAGTGGCGCCGTGGCTCGGCAACGACGCGGGCCTCTACCTGGGCACGGTGCTGGTGCGCACGGTGCGCGGCGCGGTCTGGCATGTCTGGCCCAACGGGCAGCCGGTGGTCAGGCTGGAGTCCGGGCGGGAGGTCGACGTGGTCGCGGCGGGCCATGAATGGGCCGATGTCGGCGCGCCGGAGCTGTCCCAGGTCTACGCCGAGGCATCGGAGGCATGACACCCGCCGGGGAGACCAACGGGCTTACCTGACTTATCCACCCTTATCCGCTGGTACGTGCGTGTCAGCGAAGAACCGCCCCTTTCGCCCCGGTAGGTTGCGGGCTCTGCGCTGTACGGATGAGAGTGGGCAGGTCTGCATATGGCCGGTGACGCGCTGATTGAGCTGCACGGGGTCAACAAGCACTACGGAAATCTGCATGTCCTCCAGGACATCGACCTCACCGTCGGCCGCGGCGAGGTGGTCGTGGTCATCGGGCCCTCCGGCTCCGGGAAGTCCACCCTGTGCCGCGCCATCAACCGCCTGGAAGCCGTCGAGTCGGGCACCATCAAGCTGGACGGCCGGCCGCTGCCCGAGGAGGGCCGCGCGCTGGCCCAGCTGCGCGCCGAAGTCGGCATGGTCTTCCAGTCGTTCAACCTCTTCGCCCACAAGACCGTGCTCGCCAACATCATGCTGGCGCCGATCAAG
The DNA here is from genome assembly GCF_055567415.1 of Streptomyces sp. NPDC026575. Classification (NCBI taxonomy): domain Bacteria; kingdom Bacillati; phylum Actinomycetota; class Actinomycetes; order Kitasatosporales; family Streptomycetaceae; genus Streptomyces; species Streptomyces sp. NPDC026575. Next base: position 20,507 of record NZ_JBVHQM010000049.1, on the reverse strand, counting down.
GTCCGTAAGAAGAAGAAGGACGAGGCCGCGCGGCGCGCCCGCGAACTCCTGGACCGGGTCGGGCTCGCCTCGCAGGCCGACAAGTACCCCGCACAGCTCTCCGGCGGCCAGCAGCAGCGCGTCGCCATCGCCCGCGCGCTCGCCATGGAGCCCAAGGCGCTGCTCTTCGACGAGCCGACCTCCGCGCTCGACCCGGAGATGATCAACGAGGTGCTGGAGGTCATGCGCCAGCTCGCCCGGGAGGGCATGACGATGGTGGTGGTCACGCACGAGATGGGCTTCGCCCGCTCCGCCGCCAACCGGGTGGTGTTCATGGCCGACGGACGGATCGTCGAGGACCGCACCCCCGAGGAGTTCTTCACCGCACCGCGCAGCGAACGGGCCAAGGACTTCCTCTCCAAGATCCTCAAGCACTAACGGGGGCGCCGCGATGCCGCACCGTCATTCCACGCGCCTGCGCCGTGCCCTCGTGGCCTTCCTGGCCCTCGCGCTCACCGCACTCGCCCTCGCGGGCTGCGGCCGGCCCGGCAGCCCGCCGGTCAAGGGCCCCAAGGGCAGCGAACTGCCCCAGTACCAGGTCGCCAAGGACTTCTCCCTGCCCGACTCCCCGACCTGGGTGCGGGCCAAGCACCGCGGCCATCTCATCATCGGCGTCAAGGAGGACCAGCCCTACCTCGGCGAGCGGGACCCGGCCTCCGGCCTCTACTCCGGCTTCGACATCGAGATCGCCAGGATGGCGTCGGCCGCACTCGGGTTCCCGCCCGACACCATCGAGTTCAAGACGATCGCCTCCGCCAACCGCGAGACGGCCCTGCAGAACGGCCAGATCGACCTCTACGTCGGTACGTACACCATCAACGACAAGCGCAAGAAGCTGGTGGGCTTCGCGGGCCCCTACTACATGGCCGGGCAGTCGCTGCTGGTGCGTGCCGACGAGACCGACATCAAGGGACCCGAGGACCTGGCCGGGAAACGCGTCTGCTCGGCCGCCGGCTCGACCCCGTACCAGCGCATGCAGACCGAGTACCCCAAGGCCGTCCTCGTCGCCTACGACACCTACTCGGTGTGCGTCGACAACCTGCTGACCTACCAGGTCGACGCGGTCACCACCGATGACGCGATCCTGCTGGGCTACGCCGCCAAGGTGCCCGACGAGCTGAAGGTCGTCGGCAAGCCGTTCTCCCAGGAGCCGTACGGCATCGGCGTCCCGCACGGCGACGACGCGCTGCGCCTCGCGCTCGACGACGCGCTCGCCGCGGACGAGGCGAACGGCAACTGGCAGAAGGCATACGACGCGACCCTCGGCGTGTCCGGGGTGCCCGCGCCCAAGCCGCCCCCGATCGACCGCTACCCGGCGAGCTGAGGAGCCAAGGAACCCACCGATGAACGTTCTCCTCGACAACCTCTCCCTCTACGGGGAGGGCCTGCTGGGCACCGTCGAACTCACCGCCTACGCCTCGCTGCTCGCGCTCGTCCTGGGCTTCCTCATGGCGGCCTTCCGCGTCGCACCGGTCGGCTCGCTGCGGGCCCTGGGCACGGCATGGGTGGCGGTGCTGCGCAACACGCCGCTGACGCTGCTGTTCTTCGCCGTGGTCCTGGGACTGCCGCGCTTCGGCCTCGTCCTGCCCTTCAAGCTCTTCGCCATCCTGGCGCTGGGCTGCTACACCTCGGCCTTCATCTGCGAGGCGGTGCGCTCCGGCATCAACACCGTGCCGGTCGGCCAGGGCGAGGCGGCCCGCAGCCTGGGCCTGACCTTTCCCCAGACCCTCGGCGACATCGTCCTGCCGCAGGCATTCCGGTCCGTCATCCCGCCCATCGGCTCCACGCTGATCGCGCTCGCCAAGAACTCCGCGATCGCCGGCGCCTTCAGCGTCACCGAACTGCTCGGCGTCTACAAACCGCTCAGCGAGATGGGCTACAGCATCATCTGGTCCTTCGTCTGGATCGCGGTGGGCTATCTGATCGTGACCCTGTCCATCAGCGCGATCTTCAACGTGCTGGAGAAGCGCTTCGGAGTCTCCCGATGACCACCACCGCCCTGTACGACATTCCGGGCCCGCGGACCAGGGCGCGGCACCGGCTCTACGGCTTCGGGGCGACGGTCGTGATCATCGCCCTGGTCGTCTGGATCGTCTACCTCCTCTTCGACACCGGGCAGTTCACCGCGGCCAAGTGGAGCCCCTTCCTCTACAAGGGGATTCAGGAACTGCTGCTCACCGGCCTCGGCAACACCCTGCGGGCCTTCGGCCTCGCGGCGGTGCTGTCCCTGGCGCTCGGCGCGCTGCTCGCGACCGGCCGGCTCTCCGAACACCGGGTGGTGCGCTGGGTGTGCACCGTGGTGGTGGAGTTCTTCCGCGCGATGCCCCTGCTCGTCATGATCTTCTTCATCTATGTGGCGCTGCAGGTCGCGCCGCTGCCCGCCCTGGTCGCCGGCCTCACTCTCTACAACGGCTCGGTCCTCGCGGAGGTCTTCCGCAGCGGCGTCAACGCCGTCGAGCGCGGCCAGCGGGAGGCCGCGTACTCACTGGGCATGCGCAAGACCCAGGTCATGACGCACGTCCTGGTGCCGCAGGCGGTCCGTGCGATGCTCCCGGCGATCATCAGCCAGCTGGTGGTCGCCCTGAAGGACACCTCGCTCGGCTACCTCATCACCTACGAGGAGTTCCTGCACGCCGGCAAGCTGATCGCCTCCAACCTCGACTACGGCCTGCCGTTCATCCCCGTTGTCATGATCATCTCGCCGATCTACATCGGGATGTGCATGCTGCTGTCCTACCTGGCCAACTGGGTCTCCCGGCGCCAGCAGCGCAACCCCAAGGTCGAGGCCGTCGAGGTGGCCGCCGCCGAGCCCGGCACCCTGTTGCCGGGGGACCACCAGCGCCATGTGCGGTGAGCGCCCGAGGGCGTAGGTCCCTCTCCGCCGCGTGGCGGAGCCGGAACCTCCGCCCGAACGATGCCCGGGAGCAGGGCGGACGGCGACGATCGAGGCCGCAGCCACACCTGTCGGTATCTGTCGGACGGAGCCCGGAATGCCCTTCAAGCCCCTGCGCGTCACCGCCGCCCTCGCCCTCGTCCTCGCCCTCGCGGCCCCGGTCGCCGCCGCGGCACCCGCGGAGCCGGGCACCCCCGCGCCCACCACCGTCTCCGCCCTCAAGGGCGAGGCCCGCATGGAGTACCCCGTCGACACCGAGGAGGTCCGCTTCTCGATCGACGCCCACAGTGTCTACGGGGCGGGCAGCCGGCCCGAGCGCTCCTGGGGCACCTTCCGGCTCTCGCACTCCTACCAGCGGCCCGACGGCACCACCCAGGTGCTCTGGGGCGACTTCAAGGTCGACTGCCTGACCATCGGCGGCCCGACCGCGACCGTCACCGGAACCCTGGTGCGCACCAGCCCCGGCCACCCCTGGATCGGCCGGGTGCACCCGCACTTCCGCCTGGGCGTGAGCTTCCTGGTGCCGGAGGGCGGCGGAGCGGCCCGCATCGGCCTCTCCGGCGCCACCCGCCCCGACGAGCCGAGAACCACCCCCTGCCTGGCACCCGCCGCCGACTCCCCGGTCTACGACGGGACATACACCCTCAAGGACAGGTCCCGGGGAGCGAGCCGGAGGTGATCCGGTCGGCCGGGAGGCGCGCCCCCGGTGTGCCGTCCCGGCGCGCGGGTGCGCGGTCCACGGCGGGGGTGGTGCTGGCACCACCCCGAAGACGGGAACCAGCATGATCGATCGCGGGTTCCCCGAGCCCGACCATCGAATCAGACGCCGCGCGGCCGAGCGCGGCCACCGGGAGGTTCGATGTCCAGGTCCAGGAAACCGCGTTGGCCCGCGGCCGCCGTATCGGGTGTGGTGGCCGCGGCCCTCGCGAGCGCCGTCGCCCCGGCGGTCGCGGTACGGTCCGCACCGGCGGGCGACGCGGCCGGCGGCCCCTCGCCCGCGGCCGCGCGCTACGCCGGGCAGCGGCTCGACTGGAAGCCCTGCGACCGCGAGCCCTCCCTCCAGTGCGCGGCGATGACCGTGCCCCGCGACTGGCACCACCCGGGCACCGGCGCGGACCTGACCATCGAGGTGTCCCGGCACCGGGCCGCCGACCCGGCACGGCGCCGCGGGGTGCTGATGATGGCCGCCGGCGGGCCGGGCGCCTCGGGGCTCACGCGGCCCGCGGGCTTCGTCAAGGCGTCGCCCGCGGTGGGCGCCGCGTACGACGTGGTCGGCTTCGACCAGCGGGGGGTCGGCAGCAGCTCGCACGCGACATGCCAGACCGACGCCGAGTTCCGCGACTTCTACGCGGGCGACTTCCGCGACCGCTCGCCCGCGGCGGTCCAGGGCGTCCTGGACCGGTCGCGGAAGTTCGTGACGGACTGTCAAAAGCGCAGCGGGGACCTGGTCAGGTACCTCACCACCGACCAGGCCGTACGCGATATGGACCTGTTCCGCGCACTGCTCGGCGTGCGCAGGATCTCGTACTACGGGCCGTCCTACGCCACCTGGCTCGGCGCGTACTACGCGACCGAGTTCCCGCAGCACGTCGAGCGCGCGGTGCTGGACAGCAATCTGCCCTTCAACGGGACCTGGCAGCAGGCCGAACTGGGGCAGCCGAGGAGTTTCCAGCGCCGTTTCGCGCAGGACTTCCTGCCGTGGATCGCCCGGTACGACGCGGTCTACCACTACGGGAGCACCGCCGCCGAGGCGAAGGCGACATGGGAGGCGCGCCGCAAGGCGCTGCACGACCACCCGATCACGATCGGCTCGCTGACGATCGGGCCGAACCAGCTCGACAACGCCACGCTCCAGGGGATGTACAACGCCGACCGGCAGTGGGACGGGCTGGCGTCCGTGCTGGCCGCCCTGGAGCACTGGGACACGGCGACGCCGGCCGAGCGCCGGCTCGCCCAACAGACCTTCGGCAGCTACCTGTCTCCCGGCTTCGCCGCCACGTACTTCCCGGTCACCTGCAACGACACCCCCTGGAACCGGGATCTCGGCTACTGGACGCGGCGGAGCGCCCAGGACACCAAGACCTACCCCCTGGTCGGGGCGAGGGAGCTGGCGTACGCGGCGACCTGCGTGTACTGGCCCGAGTCGGACGCGCCGCGGGTGAAGGTCACCGGCAAGGGCCTGCCACCCACGCTGATGCTCAACTCCGTGCACGACCCGGCCACGTACTACGAGGGCGCGGTGCGGGCGCACCGGGCGCTGCGGGGCTCACGCCTGGTCACGGTGACGGGCGGCGGCGACCACGGGCAGTACCAGAACGGCAACGCCTGCGTCGACCGCATCGTCGACGCCTACCTCCTGCACGGAACCGTCCCGGCACACGACGCGACCTGCCCCACCAAGCCGCTGCCCGTACCGGCACGGCACGGCTAGGGCCCGACAGGCCGGGCACGCCCGCGCTCGTGGCAGCGGACCACGCGGCGGCCTGTCACTTCACCCACCGCCCCGGCAGGCCGGTGGCATGTCCATGCGATCATGCGGCGATCGAGCCATCGGGCATCGAGCATGCGAGCGAGAACGGGAGTGCGGTGTGAGCGGGGCTGGGGGGCAGGACGGGTCGTCCGTGTCCGAAGAGGAGTGGGAGCGGTTCCTCCGTGAATCGGTGGCCGGTGCGCCCGGGGCTCCCGTGGAGCCGTCGGCGCGCGCCCGTGAGGTGGAGCGGAGGCTGCGGGGGCGCTCCGGGCAGCCGGAGGGCTGGCGTACGTACTCACCGGCCCGGCCCCGGCGCAGGACGGGCTGGTACGTGACCGGGCTGGTGGCGGCCGTGGCCCTCCTGGCGGTGGGGCTCTTCCCGCAGCAGGTCGTCGGCTGGTTCGGTGGCGACGACGGGGCTCCGTTGGCCGCCGAGTCGGAAGCCCCGCGGGAGGCGCCCGACGCCGAGCCGGAGCTGCGCCCTACCCTCGCCGAACCCTTCCGGGGTTCGCCCGCCGCCCGCTGGGCCGACGGAGCGGCGGGGATCACGGTGCCACCGGCCAGGGCGACCGGCTGGATGGACGCGACCGAGGTCGAGCGGGCGCTGCGGCGGAGCCGGGACTTCCTGGTGGCCGCGGGGCTCGACTCCCGCGTGCTGCGCGGCCGGCGGCCCACGAAAGCGATCGCCCTGTTGAACCCGCATCAGAAGGACGTCCAGGAATACCTCCGTACCGCCCTGTCCTCGACGGCACCCGCTCCCGAGACCAACCCGCTGCTGTTGTTCAGCCGCTTCCGACCGGAGCAGACCCGGCTGGTCGGTGACGTGGTCAAGACGCGCGGTCGGCTCACGTATCGGGAGGGGAAACGGGGGGCGGTCGAGGTGACGGCGGACGTCACCTTCGTGTACCCGGTCACCCCGGCGGGCGACGGCGGGCGGGACGCCGAGGTCGTCCGTACGATCGTGCGACGCAAGGTGGTGATGAGCTGGGACGACCCGGCCAAGGTCATCACCGAACCGGGCACGACATCCCTCGTCTCCTACGCGCTCGACATGACCAACGGCGGCTGCGCCGCCCCGACCGGCTACTTCGTGCCGCCCTTCGGCACGGCCGACGAGCAGCCCGCGGACAAGGCCCACCGGGTCGATCCGTACGACCGCAGCAAGCCGATCGACACGAGCAACGGCACGACGGCCGCGGGCGACGGCTGCGCGACCGCCACCCGCTCCTAGGGCCTGTCCGATGGGGGGCGGAGGGAGACCGCGGAGCGTTTTCCTCCGGCCCCGGGCCGCGGTGTCTCAGTCGCGTACCGGTACCGACACATACGACGGATCGTTCGCCGGGGAGGAGAACGTCAGCCGTGCGCCGCTCGGATTGTGCTCGATGTACAGCGGGTCGACGGTGTCCACGACCACCGTCAGCCGGTGCCCGGCCGGGACGTCGTAGGCCGTGGAGAAGAGGTCCAGGTCCACGCCGAACGGTTGGCCCGGGGTCTTGTCGTGGAAGGTGAACGGCGCGTGGGTGACCAGTTTGCCGATGCCCAGCGGACCCACGTCGTAGAGGTAGGCGATGGCGGTGCCGCTCTCGGCGGTGCTGGTGAGGGTGGTGTGCAGCTTGGTGGTGCCGCGGACCCGCTGCCCGCTCTCGTAGCGCTCGGACTCCCAGACGGCGGCCAGGGAGCGCGGCAGCAGCGGGATCGAGGCCATCGGCGGCAACCGGAAGAACTGGTCCAGCATGCTGGAGAGGAAGATCAGCCCGCCGTTGGCGCCGGAGTCCCAGTTGGTGTTGATCTGCTTGCTGCCGCCCAGTTCGATCCGGCGGTGCGCGGACGGCACGTCCTTCCAGCTCTGGTAACCCTCGTACGCGCCGGTGGAACGGGACTTGAGCAGCACCGGCGATTCGCGGTCGATGCCGTTGTCCGCGCCCTTGAGGTAGTGGTCGAACCACCGCTTGGTGTTGGTCCAGGTGTCGTTGGGCAGTCCGAAGAGCCCGGTCGCCTCGGCCGTCGCATGGTCACCGGGGCGGAACTCCAGCCGCTTGGGGCCCTTGAGCTTCTCGTAGAAGTCGGCGTACTGGTTGGGCGGGAAGAGGGAGTCGCCCCAGGCGTTGCCGAGCATGATCGCGGCGCCGTTGGCGTTGATCTTGTCGAGGTAGGTGGCGGGGGACCGCTTCTTCCCCCACGCGAGCATGTCCTGCTCCTTGGCGAGGTTCGAGCCGAGGAAGTCCTTGAGGATGGTGCGCAGTTCGGGGCTCGGCCGCCCCGTCAGCTCGCCCGCACCGCCGAGCATCGCCGCCGCCTGAAGATGCTGGGTACGGCCGCTGTAGATCGAACCGATCAGGTCGCCCCAGCCGCTGAGCGCCGCAACCACCTTGATCCGCTTGTCGAACGCGGAGGCCAGCAGGCTGATGCCGGCGCCGTAGGAGACCCCGGCCATGCCGACCTTCTGCGGATCGGCCGGTGTGTTGGCCAGCGCCCAGTCGATGACCTTCGACGCGTCCGCGATGTCCTGCGGTCCGGCGGTCTCGATCTGCCCGCCGGACTGCCAGAACCCGCGCGAGTTGTAGCCGACCACCACATAGCCCGCGTCGGCCAGCTTCTTGGCCTGGGCCAGGTACTCGACCTGCGGCATTCCCCAGCTGGTCGGCAGCACGATGACCGGGTACCGGCGGGTCCCGTCGGCACCGGCCGGGGTGAACACATTCGCCTTGAGGGTGATCCCGCCGTCGCCTTCGATATCGACGAACCGGACGGAGGGCGATGCCGCGAGGGAGTCGGCGGACGCCGCCGTCGTGGGGGCTGATGTCGGTGCCGCTGCCTGGGCGGCCGGCGCACCGGTGAGAACGGTGGTGGCCAGCACTGCCGCCGAGACGGTGCCGATCGCGGCACGCAGAGTCGTGCGGGAGGGCGTCATCTTCTGCTCCAGATCTCGAAGCGGGCCGGCCGCACGCTGTCGGAAGACAGGAGGGGCGTACGGCGGCCCGAGTTGACTGGAGAGTAAGGTGCGTGACTTACCTTAGGTAACCCGTCGGTAGGTTACGGGTGGGTAACGTCCGTGAGTCCAGGGCGAGTCGGCGCGGCCACGCGCGGGGCGGGAGAGCGGGGGAGCGGTGGCCGACTGGGGGCGGAAGGCGGGCCCCGGCCGTCATGTCCCGCCGTCAGGCGGTCCGCGGCAGGGTGGTGAGGAAGGACTCCAGCGCGGCGTTGAACTCGTCCGCCCGCTCCAGGTTCGGCATATGCGCCGCCTGCTCGATCACCGTCAACTGGGCGTGCGGAATGCGCCGGTGGATGTCGCGGGCGTCGCTCACCGGCGTGTACGCGTCCTCCGCGCCGACCACCACCAGCGCCGGAACCGATATCCGCGACAACATCTCGGTGTAGTCGGGGCGTTCGGCGCGGCCGCGCAGCGCCGCCGCCGCGCCCTCGGGCGGTGTGCCCGTCATCATTCCCAGGACGTGCCGGGCGACGTCCGGCCGGGTGGCGATGGTGTGCGGCGCGATCATCTTCGGCAGGACCTCGTGTGCGTAGCCGGACATCCCCTCCCGCAGGAGGCGCTCCGCCATGTCGCGACGCGCGGTCCTGCCCGCGTCGGTCTCCGCGGCGGGGAAGGTGTCCGCGAGCACCATGCCCCGGATCCGGTGCGGGAAGAGCCGCCAGAACTCCATGACGATCTGGCCTCCCATGGACAGGCCGCCCAGTACGAAGCGCTCGATGCCGAGGTGGTCGAGCAGCGCGACGGTGTCGCGGACGAAGGTCTCCAGCGGGGTGGTGCCCGGGACGACGGAACTCTCGCCGTAGCCCCGCAGATCCGGGGCGATCACCCGCCATCCGGCCCGGCTGAAGTGCTCGATCTGCGGGCGCCACATCGAGCGGTCGAACGGGTGGCCGTGGAGGAGCACCAGTGGCTCGCCGCCGCCCTCGTCCTCGTAACCGACGCTGATCTCCGCGAATCGGGTCGATCCCATGCCGCGCATCCCCTCTGCCGTTCTGTGGTTCCTCGGTGCTTCGGTTCCTCGATGCTATGAGGGGCAATTGCTCGGTGCAATATAAATAATGATCTCGGTGCAATGTGGCGTAGGGTGCTCGTCGAAAGGCACAAGCGGAAGAGGGGAAGGGCGATGGACGACTATCGCGTGATCGCCGACGAACTGGCGGCGGAGATCGCCGCCGGCCGGCTGCGGCCCGGCGACCGGCTGCCGCCGCTGCGCCGGTTCGCCCGCGACCGGCGGATCGCCGGTTCGACGGCGGCCCGGGTGTACCGGGAGCTGGGCCGACGGGGGCTGACGGTGGGCGAGGTCGGCCGCGGCACGTTCGTCCGCACCGCCGTGTTGCCGGTCGAGCCCGCGCTCGCCGAGCCGGGCGACGCCAGGATCGACCTGGAGCTCAACTTCCCGGTGCGGCCGGAGCACCCCGCCCTGCTCGGCAGGAGCCTTGCGCATCTGCTGCGCCCCGACGCCCTGGCCGACGCGCTCCGCCCGGTGGGCGCGGCCGGTACGCCCGCGGCCCGGCAGGCCGCGGCGGCCCACCTCGCCCGCGCCGGCTGGGCCCCGGACCCCCGTCGGCTGCTCTTCGCCGGCAACGGCCGGCAGGCGCTGGCCGCCGCGATCGCCTCGCTGGTTCCGGCCGGTGAGCGCCTCGGCGTCGAATCCCTCACCTACCCCGTCGTCAAGGGCATCGCGGCCCGTCTGGGCGTCACGCTGGTACCCCTCGCCATGGACGAGCACGGACTGACGGCCCAGGCGCTGCGCACGGCCGCTCCGCTGCGCGCCGTCTACCTCCAGCCGGCCCTGCACAACCCGCTGGGCATCACGATGCCGGAGCAGCGGCGCAAGGAACTCGTCGCAGCAATGGGGGAGTTGGGCATCCACGCCGTCGAGGACGCGATCTACGGATTCCTCCGTGAGGACCTGCCGCCGCTCGCGGCGCTGGCGCCCGAACGCACCGTGGTCGTCGACAGCCTGTCCAAGCGGCTCGCCCCCGGCCTGTCCCTGGGGTTCCTCACGGTGCCCGAGGCCCTCACCCAGGACGTGGCGACGGCGCTGCGCTCGGGGACCTGGACGGCCTCCGGCTTCGCGCTCGACGCCGCGACCCGCTGGATGGCCGACGGGACCGCGGCGGCCATCGAGGAGGACAAGCGCCGGGACGCCGCGGCACGCCAGCGGATCGCCGCCGAACGGCTGGCCGGCTTCCGGGTACGGGCCGATCCGCACGCGTACCACTGCTGGTGGGAGCTGCCGGAGCCGTGGCGCGCCGACACCTTCGTCGCGGCCGCCGCGCGCCGCGGGATCGCCGTCACGCCCTCGGGAGCGTTCGCGGTGGGCACCGGCCACACACCCAACGCCGTACGGCTGGCGCTCGCCTCCCCGCCCCTGGACGCCCTGGCCGAAGCGCTGGGCGTCCTGGGCGAACTGGCGCAGCGGACACCGGAGGACGCCGGACCGGAGTGACGCGGACGAGCGGAAGGAGGCACCGGCCGGCGGCACCGACCGGCGGCACCGGCCGGGTGCTCAGGTGCCGCTCATCAGCTCGCCGAGCCCCCTGCGCAGGTCGTCCGCGTTCATCACCGGCTGGAGGGAGACCTTGGCGTGCAAATCCATGAAGAACGACTCGACCAGGGCCGGCATCTGCGATGACTGCTGCATGTCGAAGTAGTAGAAGCAGGCACGGTCGCCGCCGTCGAGGGTGAAGTAGGCCGCCTCCGGTTGCAGCGCGGCGATCGCCGTCTCCATGATCTTCGGCAGGGCGCCGCTCTTGATCAGTTCGTTGCCCACTTCGGTAGGTATGCGGGCCGTCAGAACCATCCTCATCGGGCTCACTCCTCGCGTGGATCTCGTGGAGTTCACAGTCCCCGTGTTCTCAGGGTCTCACGGTACGGGCGGGGTCTCACGGTACGGACGAGGCGGTCGGGGCGGGGGAGCCGGCGCGGGAGTCAGGAGCCGAGCCGGAGGTGCTCGGGGTGGCCGCTCGGCGGTACCTCCTCGGCCGGCGGCACCGGCCCCGGCGGGGTGCCGTCGCCGAACGGCCGGCCGCCCAACTCCTCGCGGTGGTGCGGCGTCAGCCAGCCGGACAGGTCCGGGCCCAAGGGGACGATGCCGGTCGGGTTGATGCCGGTGTGCACCCGGTAGTAGTGCTGCTTGATGTGGTGGAAGTCGACGGTGTCGCCGAAGCCCGGCGTCTGGTAGAGGTCCCTGGCGTACGCCCACAGCACCGGGGCCTCGGCCAGCTTGAACCGGTTGCACTTGAAGTGCCCGTGGTAGGCGGCGTCGAAGCGGACCAGCGTGGTGAAGAGCCGGACGTCGGCCTCCGTGAGGGTGTCGCCCACGAGGTAGCGCTGCTCGGACAGCCGCTCCGACAGCAGGTCCAGCCGCCGGAAGAGATCGCGGAAGGCGGCGTCGTACTCGCTCTGCCTGGTGGCGAAACCGGCGCGGTACACGCCGTTGTTGACGTCCCGGTAGACACCCGCCATCACGACGTCGATCTCCTCGCGCAGCCGCTCCGGATACAGGTCCGGAGCGCCCGGCCGATGCAGCGCCGTCCACTGTGTCGACAGGTCCAGGGTGATCTGCTGGAAGTCGTTGGTGACGAGCTTGCCGCTGGGCACGTCGACGACGGCCGGGACGCTGACCCCGCCGGGGTAGCCCTTCTCGCGGGCATCGTATGCCTCGCTCAGGAAGCGGATGCCGAGTACGGGGTCGCGACCGTCCGGGTCCAGGGTGAAGCGCCAGCTGCGGTCGTCCTGGAGCGGATCGGGGATGGCGAGCGAGAGCGCGTCCTCCAGACCGAGCAGCCGCCGCACGATGACGGCGCGGCTCGCCCAGGGGCAGGCGCGGCTCGCCACCAGCCGGTAGCGGCCGGCCTCGACCGGCCAGCCGTCGCGGCCGTCCGCCGTGATGCGGTCCGCGAAGTGACTCCGGGAGCGCTTGAAGGTCGCTCTGCCGTACTCGGTGTTGCCGCACATCGCGTCGCCCTCGGTGGCGTGGGGCATCACCTGCTCCTTCCGTCCGGGGATGGGCACCTGCTCTTGTCGAGCCTTCCCGTACCGGCGCGGCCGTCCCGCTGCGTCAGCCGCCCGGCGCATCGCAGGCGGCTTCCGGCGATCGGCCGGCGGACGACGTCCCCGCCCTCGCGTCCCCGCCCCGCCTCAGCCCAGGCGGGTCAGGTCGGGCCGCAGCCGATGCCAGATCGGGTGCCGCAGCCGCCCGGCCGAGGTCCAGCCGGTGAGCGTGATCTCGGCGACCAGCCGGGGCTCGGCCCAGTGCGCGCCCATGGTGTCCACGGGGTTGATGAACGGCGAGCGGTCCATCGGGATCACCGCCAGGTACTGCGCCAGCTCCCGCCGCTCCCGGTCCGACAGCCCCGAGCCCACGGAGCCGACGTACCGCAGCCCGGCCGGTTCCGCCACGCCCGCCAGGACGGAACCGGGGAGCCCGGCGAGCGCACCGTGCCCCTCCGTCCAACCGCCGATGACCACGTCGAGGGTGAGCAGATGCTTCGTCTTGCGCCACTCGGGTGACCGGACACCCTGCAGATACGCCGAGTTCAGCCGCTTCGCCACGACCCCTTCGAGCCCGCCCTGGAGCGAGGCATCCCACGCCTGCTGCGCATGGCCCCGGAGATAGGCCGGCGCCGACCAGTTGGGGCCGCGCAGCCGCAGCCCGGACAGGATCGACCGGCGCTCGTGGTAGGGCAGACCGAGCAGCGGCCCGCCCAGGTACATGATGTCGAAGAGGACCAGGTGCACGGGGTGCTCCATGGCCAGCCGGGCCGTACGCCGCGGGTTGACCACGCCCATCCGCCGCTGGAGCAGCCCGAAGTCCGGCCGTCCGCGCGCGTCCAGCACCACCACCTCGCCGTCGAGGACCGCGGGCCGGCCGCGCAGCTGCTCGCCCAGTGGCGTCAGCTCCGGGTAGGTGCTGGTCGCGTCGTTGCCCGCCCGTGTCACCAGCCGGAGCGTGCCGTCCCCGGGCGTGTTGACGATGCAGCGCGCGCCGTCCCATTTGGCCTCGAACGCCCAGGCCGCCTCCTCGTCCTCGTCGGGCAGCGGCCCGATCGCGGCCAGCATCGGCCGGATCACGGGGTACGGGGTCGGGCCGTGTTCGGCGGTCGGGGCCATAGTTCGATGATCGGGCGCGGCCAGGGCGCTCGCAGATCGGCGCCGGACATCAGGACGTACCTGCCTCGTCCCCCTCTCCTGCGCGCGCTCAGCTCCCGTCCTCCCGTTCTTCCCTCCCCGCTCCTCCCTCCTGCTCCCCCCTCCTGTCCCGTGCGATTCCCGTTTGCCTTCCTAGGGGTCCTAGGATAAACCTAATATCCCTAGGAAGGGAGAGGTGCATGGTGCGGGCCGGGCTGACGGCGGAGCGGGTGACGATCGCGGGCGCAGAGCTGGCGGACGAGGTCGGGCTGGAACAGGTGACCATGTCGCAGGTGGCGCGGCGGCTCGGCGTGAAGGACGCGAGCCTGTACACCCACGTCCGCGGTCTGGAGGACCTGCGCGGGCGGATCGCGCTGCTGGCGGCGGACGAGAAGACCCTCCGTATCGCGGAGGCGACCGCCGGGCGATCGGGCAAGGACGCGCTGGTCGCGTTCGCCGACGCCTGGCGGGAGTACGCCCATCAGCACCCGGGCCGCTATATGGCGACGCAGCTCCCGCTGCGGATCGATCCCGAGCTGGCCGCGAAGGCGCCCGGACCGCGACGCGCCGTCGAGCTGACCTACGGCATGCTGCGCGGCTACGGACTGGCCGAGCCCGATCTGACCGACGCGGTCCGGGTGCTGCGCAGCACCTTCCACGGGTTCGTCGCCCTGGAGGCCGCGGGCGGGTTCGCGCACCAGCGCTCGCCGCAGGACTCCTGGGTCCGCGCCCTGGACGCCCTGCACTCCCTCCTGGAGCACTGGCCCCCGCTGAGTGAAGGAGACTCCTCATGACCGACCCGACCATCGGCCGCCTGCGTGTGAACGGCGCGACCCTGCACTACGAGGTCCGCGGCCAGGGCCCGCTCCTGCTGCTGATACCCGGAGGGGCGGGCGGAGCGGCCGTCTTCGACGGCGTCGCCGACGACCTGGCCGCCGCATACACCGTCGCGACCTACGACCCGCGCGGGATGTCCCGCAGCACACTGGACGACCCCGAGGCCGAGCAGCGGGTGTCCGAGCACGCCGACGACGCGCTGCGGCTCCTGGACCTGCTGTCGCCGGAAGCGCCGGCCCGGGTGTTCGGCATCAGCTCGGGCGCGATCGCCGCCGTGGGGCTGCTCACCGCCCGTCCCGAACGCGTCGAGCGCGTCGTGGCGCACGAGCCGCCGCTGGTGGAGGTCCTGCCCGACGCCGCCGAGCACCGCGCGCTCCCCGAGCGGGTACGGGAGGTGCTTCGTACCCAGGGGCTCATGCCGGCCATGGCCGAGTTCGCCGCCGGTCTGGCGAAGGGCGGTGCGGCCGCCGTCCCGAAGGCCGCGACCGAGCTGCCGCCCCAGGCCGCGGCGCGGGCCGAGCGGACCATGGCCAACCTGCCCTACTTCGTCGAACGCATCGTCCCCTCCTTCATGCCCTACGCCCCGGACCTCGACCGGCTGGAGGCACTTGTGGACCGGCTCGTCCTGGTCGGCGGCCAGGACTCGCACGGTGAACTGCCCTACCGGTCGGCCGCCTCCCTGGCCGAGCGGCTCGGCGCGGAACTCCGGCACTTCCCCGGCGGGCACACCGGACTGACCACGCACCCCGCCGAGTTCGGCGCAGCCCTCCGCAGGGCCTTCCGGGACCGCCCTTAGCGCCTGTCCGATGGGTCCCGGCCGGACCCGCGCTCTACTGCCAGGTCGCGGTGTCGGGGTCGATGCCGTGGGCGCGCGCGCCGGCGTCGATGATGCGACGGAACCACGCGGCAAGGCCGGCGCGGACGCCGTCGTAGTGGGCGGCGAATCCCGGATCGGCCTCACACATGCGGCCGAGGCAGACCTGCATCTGCCGGGTGAGCGGAAAGTACGAAGCAAAGACGTCGCGGTGCCGGTCCACGAGTTGGTTCGCTTCGGGGCTACCGGGTGCGACGCCGGCGTCCATCGCGTCCCCGAGGTCGCGTTCGAGGTCGGCCATGGCATCGGTGACGGCCTGCCATTCCTCCGGACCGCGAGAGGCCGAGCGTTCGGCGTACTGCCGCCATTGCGCGGTGTCTCCGTAGCGCTTACGGGCCTGGGCGGGCCAGTCCGGGTTCCACTGCGGGCCGAAGACCGCGGCCTGCTGCTCGACGGTCAGCAGCAGGCCGCGCTCATGGGCGTCGATCATCCGGTCCAGTCCGGCGCTGAGCTGCTGGAGGCGGTCGATCCGTTCGGCGACCTGGGTGCGCTGCGCGCGCAGTGCGCCGGGCACGTCCGCGGTCGAGTCGTCCAGGACGACCCGAATCCTTTCCAGGCCGAGACCGAGTTCACGGTAGACGACGATGCGGTGCAGGCGTTCCAGATCACCAGCGGTGTAGAGCCGGTATCCGGCAGCCGTGCGCAGCGACGGTCGCGCCAGCCCGATCTCGTCCCAGTGGTGCAGCGCGCGGACGGTCACGTCCAGACGCGTCGAGACCTGACCGACGGTCAGGCCATCGGTGTCAGTGGTATCAGGCATGCCCCCCATTGTCCCCGCCGGCGCCCGGTGGGGTGATCCCGATGGCTTCAAGGTTCCGCGCCTCCTGACTGGCCGGATCGAAGGGCTTCGCCGCGGTGAAGACGATCCGTGCGTTCTCGGGGGTGATCACCTCCACATCGCGGGTGTTCCAGGGAGTGTCCCGTGGCCCCTCGACCGAGTTCGGGCGCACCGCACGACAGGCCGCGACAAGGGAGTCGACCTGGCTGAGCAGGCCCGCGAAACTGAAGCTCATCGCCGGTGCCTGCACCGGAACGCTCTCCGCCGAGACCAGGAGCACGTCCTGGAACGCCCACCGGCGCAGATGCACAAGCCTGCCGGGGATGCTGAACAGCTCGAAGAACCCGAGCCCACGAATCCAGAAATCCACCGACTCCGCCAGATCGCTCGTGGGGATCGTGACGAACGCGGGCATTCCATAGATGCCACGGAACGGCTCCGGCGGCACCGCATCCGGGCCGGGAGCGGGCACGGGACTCATCTCGAACGCGTTGTAGTAGTCGCTCATGGACGCAACTCTCCAGCCTCCCGCAACGTGAGGGTCAAGCCGGTTCCGTGAGGTGTGCGTGGACGCGGTCCAGGAACGAGCGAACGGCTCGGGCGAACCCGTCGGGGTCGTCGGCGTAGAGCCAGTGCCCGCAGCCGGCGAGTTCGACCAGCTCCGTACCCGGCCGCTCCCGAGCCATCCGGTGCGCCGTCTCGCCGGTGAGGACGAAGCTCTCGCCGGCTCTGAGCAGCAGGGCCGGCTGCTTCGAGGCGGACCACGCGGCGGAGTGGTCCCCGGCCAGGGCGCGTTGCGAGGCCATCATCTCGGCGGTGTCGAAGAGCAGTCCGCAGCCGTCGTCGAACTCCGTCGCGCTGTCGAGGAAGTAGCCGGCATCGGGAACCCCGTGCGCTTCGATCGCGGCTCCCAGCTCCGCGCGCGAGGCCGCCCGGCGCGGCCAGCCCGAGACGTCGAGCACGGGGTGCGTCTCGGGCTCCTCGTTGCGTACGGTCATGTCCGCGACGACCAGTGCGCTGACGAGTTCGGGGTGGCGCTCGGCGAGGAGGTAGGCAACGGCGCCGCCCATGGAGTGCCCCAGCACGGTGGCCGGTGCGAGATCCAGGGCGCGTAACAGGGCGGCCGCGTCCTCGACGTAGTCGTCGGGAGTGAGCCCGCCGCCATGGTCCGACAGACCGTGGGCGCGCTGGTCGGGCGCGACGACGCGGTACCGCCCGGCCAGCGCCGCCGCCAGCGGGGCGAAGATCCGCCCCCGCCCGAAATGACCGTGCAGGGCGAGGACGGCGGGCCCGGGGCCACCGAAATCCAGAAAGGCGAAGCGACGGCCGCGAAGGCGGAGGAAGGACTCGGTGGGCACGGTGGGCTCCCTTGCTGTGGGGGACGAGACGGTGACCAGGTGACGGTGGGCCGTCCGGTTGCCTCCACCATGGAGCGCGCGGCCGCATCCGTCCCCTGGTTTGCCTAAGATCGTTTCCGGTAAGGGCAGGCGGCGAACGATGTGCTGAGGGAGGGCGTCCGATGAGCCGGGCGGTATTGGTGACCGGGGCTTCGCGGGGGATCGGACGGGCGGTCGCCGAGGTGTTCGCGGCCGGCGGCGATCGCGTCGCGCTGCACTACTCGTCGCGCCGGGAGGCGGCCGAGGACGCGTTCGGGGCACTGGCGGGCGGCGGTCATGTGCTGGTGCAGGGCGATGTGCGGACGCCGGAGGGGGCGGCCGGGATCGTCGGGGCGGCGGTGGACGGGCTCGGCGGCGTCGATGTCCTGGTCAACAACGCCGCCGCGAATGTGGCGCACCCGCTGGACCGTACGTCGTTCGAGGACTGGCAGCGCGCCTGGCGGCAGGTCGTGGACGTGAACCTGCTGGGGGCGGCGAACGTCAGCTACTGCGCGGCGCGCAACATGATCGAGCGGGAGGTGGAGGGGCGGATCATCAACATCGGGTCGCGCGGCGCGTTCCGCGGCGAACCGGACCATCCCGCCTATGGCGCCTCGAAGGCAGCGCTGCATGCGATGGGACAGTCGCTGGCGGTCCACCTGGCGCCGTACGGGATCGGTGTGGCGTCGGTGGCGCCCGGATTCGTGCAGACCGAGCGGGTCGCGGAGCGCCTCACCGACGAGGTCCGGGGGCAGAGCCCGTTCGGGCGGGTCGCGTCGCCGGAGGACGTGGCCTCCGCCGTGCACTACCTCGCCTCGCCGGAGGCGCTCTGGTCCTCGGGGGCCGTGCTGGACGTCAACGGGGCGTCGCATCTGCGCTGAGGCCGTCGCGCCCGGGGGCCGGGCGGGGTGCGCACCCGGTGCGGAGAGGGGGGAGCCCCGGCCGAACGGGGGATTCCGGCCGGGGCTCGCAGCGGGCAGGGGGGAAGCGCCCGCCGCGATTGAACGATAAACCATCACCGGAGCTGGAAGTGCGCCGGGTGACCGCTCTCACCCTCGACGCGGCTCCGCGAGCCTCCCTCCCGCCCCTTCCGAAGGATCATAGTTTGTCCGGCTATGACCCCCCTTTTCTCCAGGACGAAGCGGATGATGGTGGGCCGCCCGCTGGACAGTGCGCGGCTCGGTGAGACGCTGCTGCCCAAGCGGCTGGCGCTACCGATCTTCTGCAGCGACCCGCTCTCCTCGGTCGCCTACGCCACCGAGGAGATCCTGCTGGTCGTGGGCCTGGGCGGGGTCGCGCTGCTGCATCTGGCCTGGTACGCCGCGGCCGCCATCGTCCTGGTCCTGGTCGTCGTGGTCGCGTCCTACCGGCAGACCTGCTACGCGTATCCCGGAGGCGGTGGCGCCTACCTCGTCAGCGCGCAGAACCTCGGGCGCGGCGCGGCGCTCACCGCGGCGAGCGCGCTGCTGGTCGACTATGTGCTCACCGTCGCGGTGTCCGTCGTCTCCGGCGTCGCCGCGATCACCTCCGCGATCCCCTCCCTCGGCGGCCACAACGTGGCGCTGTCCGTCGGCTTCGTGGTGCTGCTGACGCTGATGAACCTGCGCGGCGTGCGGGAGTCGGGCCGGATCTTCGCGGTCCCCACCTACGGCTTCGTCTTCTTCGTCTACCTGATGTTCGCGTTCGCCGCCGTACGGATGGCCACCGGCGCGACGATCCGCGCCGAGTCCGCGGACCTGCCGCTGCACGCCGAATCGGTCTACACGGGACTGGCGCTGGTCCTGCTGGGGATGCGCGCCTTCGCCTCCGGGTGCACGGCGCTGACCGGAGTCGAGGCGATCAGCAACGGCGTGCCCGCGTTCCGCAGGCCCAAGAGCCGCAACGCCGCCACCACGCTGCTGGTCATGGGGTTCTTCTCCGTCACCATGTTCGGCGGGATCACGATCCTGGCCATGCTCTACGACGTCCATGTCGCGGTGGACCCCACCGAGCTGGGGCTGCCGGCCGACACGCCGACCTCCACCGCGCTCGCCCAGATCGCCCGGGCCACCTTCGGCGACCTCGACGTGCTGTTCTACCTGCTGCAGGTCTTCACGGCCGGTGTGCTGATCCTCGCCGCCAACACCGCCTTCAACGGCTTCCCCATGCTGGCGTCGGTCCTCGCCGAGGACCGCTTCGCGCCCCGGCAGCTGCGCAACCGCGGCGACCGGCTGGTCTTCTCCAACGGGATCGTGCTGCTCGCGCTGGCCGCGATCGGGCTGATCGTCCTCTTCCGCGCCGAGCTGACCCACCTCATCCAGCTCTACATCATCGGCGTCTTCGTCTCCTTCACCCTCTCCCAGACCGGCATGGTCCGGCACTGGCGGACGGCCCTGGCCGCCCCGGGGCTGCGGCCCCGCGAACGGGCCCGGCACCGCCGCTCCCAGGCGATCAACGCGGTCGGCGCGGTGCTCACCGGACTGGTGCTGATCATCGTCGTGATCACCAAGTTCACGCACGGCGCCTGGATCGTGGTGATCGCCATGCCGACGCTGCTCCTGGGGATGCGCGCGGTGCGAGGGCACTACGAGCGGGTCGCGCAGGAGCTGTCGGCCACCCCGGACGCGCGGCCCTGGGCGCCGGCCGGGAACGCGGTGATGGTGCTGGTCAGCGACCTGCACGTGCCCACGCTCAAGGCCCTGGGCTACGCCCGTACGATGCGTGCCACCTCGCTGGAGGCGCTGACCGTCGCGGTCGATCCCGCCGATGTGACGGGCCTGCGCGCGCAGTGGGACGCCCATGGCATCGACGTACCGCTGCAGGTGCTCAGCTCGCCCTACCGGGACTTCACCCAGCCGGTGGTCGACTACGTCGTCGAGACCGGCGAGCGGTACCCCGGTGCCGCCGTCACGGTCGTCATCCCCCAGTTCATCGTCGGCCACTGGTGGGAGCAGCCGCTGCACAACCAGAGCGCCCTGCGGCTCACGGCACGGCTGATGTTCACGCCGGGCGTGACCGTGGTCAACGTTCCCTATCGCCTCTAGGGCCTGTCCGATGGGTCCTGGCCGGGCCCGCGACGCCTGGCACGGCACCTCGCGGCGTTGCCGAATCATCCCGATAGCTCCGCTATCGA
>NZ_JBVHQM010000048.1:0-33381 GCF_055567415.1 Streptomyces sp. NPDC026575 | reverse complement strand
GCATGGTGAGCCCCAGGCCGGCGGCGGCCACGGTAGGTATCAGCAGTTGGGCGAGTTTCTTGAAGGTGGGGGGTCTACGCATAGCGATGGCCTCCGGGCCAGTCGGCATCCGTGCGAGGGGCACGGCGGTGGGGGGTGCGGACCGTGACGGCAACGGGAGTTGAGCACTCTCTCGCAGCTGTCATGCCCGCGAAAAGTGTGACCGTACAATGTCACAGTTCACGTGTCAGTGAAAAGAGGGTTGCAAGCAACAGAACAAGCCCCCTTTTTCATCCGTCCAGTGCGTCTCGCCGGGTTTCGATGAGCCCCCGGTGCTGGTTTCGATGGAGACGCCGGACCGTCAACGGCCTTGGTATGGTGGCCGTTTGGGAATTTCCGAGCAGCTCCGGTGCTCTCCGGGGAGCCCTTCCGTAGCGAGGGATCATGCAGGTGAACCGCTGAGAGTCGGGTTCCTGCCCTGACGGCCGTCGCTGCCGACAACGTGGCCCGGATCGGCAAGTCCGTACGGGCTACGGCTGGGTGCCGCTGACTGCCCGCTGCGGCCGGCCGGCAACCACACCGAGCCGATCCGCCGCCCGAGCGCCGCCGCCGTCCGCCGGCCCGGTAGGTCAGGGCGTGACCGTCACCGTTCGGGCCGCGTGCGGGTTCAGCTCCCGCCAGCGCGCGTACACCGGGCTGTCACTGCAGGTGGCCAGGTAGCCGTCGGCGACTCGGCGCAGGATCTCGGTGCCGTACGGTGCGAGCGGGCCGTCGTGGTGCCAGGCCAGAACATGCCGGTACCACAGGGGGTTTTCGGCCAGGGGGCGGACCACGACGCCGGGGACCTCGATGAACGTGGCCTGGCAGAGGCTGACGGCCAGGCCGGCCCGCACGATCTCGATCAGCTGCCGCCCCTCCGCTTCAAAGGGGGCGAAGGGAGCACGGCCGGTCGAGGTGCAGACGGAAGCCCAGTACTCGGGGGTCCGGTCGCTGTCGGGCCGGGGGACCGCCCAGTCCTCCTCCAGGAGCTCGGTCAACAGGACCTCGTCCCGCGCGGCGAGCGGGTGGGCCGCCGGCAGGAGGGCGAAGACCGGTTCGGTGACGACCGTGTGGAGTGCCACGCCCGCACGCTGCGGCAGCTCGCGGTCGGGGTGATCGCCGAGTACCGCCGCTTCCAGGCGGCGCGCGGCGAGGTCGTCCAGCAGAGCGACGGGGGAGTACTGGCAACGGCAGGTCGGGGCGGCCTCGGGCAGCAGTGCCCGGACGGCCAGGAGGAGGTGCCCCAGAAGCGGGGCGCCGACCGAGCCGACGCGGATCCGGTCCGCGGCTGTCATGCGACGGGCGGCACGGGCCGTGTCGGAGAGCAGTCCGTCGATGCCCGGCAGTATGGCGCGGGCCCGTCCGATGACCAGCTCGCCGAAGGGCGTGGGGACGGTGCCGGACTGTCGCCGGTCGAACAGGGGCCCGCCCAGCGCGGCCTCGATACGGCGCAGTTGGGCGCTGAGTCCTGGCTGCGTCATACGGAGCGAGGCGGCGGCGCGGGTCAGGCTCCCCGCCTCGGCGATCGCGGACACCACCCGCAGATGCCGTATCTCCAGGTCCATGGCGTGCATGTTATGGACTGACGACAGCTTTCGGACAGGGGCGTGCCTCCGCAGTCTTATGTGACATCACGCACGCGATGGGCCTTTACGGAGAGGTAGTGCTGACGTGAGACGGCCACGTCTTTTGCCGGGTACACGGTTGGTGATTCTGTCGGTGTTGCCAAGGTCGACTCCTCCGTGAAGACCGGTGAGGGGCCGATCCGGGTCATGGACGCCAAGCCGAATGCCACCCCGGTGTCGGGCTGTCGCCCCCTGGACGACGGCCCGTTCCGGGCCGGCGAGACGTTCACCGACTTCGCCGCGGGCGTCCGGATCGAGGTGCTGAGCGCTGACGGGAACGGCGAGACCGTGCGGATCACCAAGTCGTAGCCTGACGCGGACGGTCGTGCCCCGGTTCCCGGGCGGGAGCCGGGGCACGACCGTGGTCAGGCCGTTTCGGGGAAATGGCACGCCACCTGCCGCGCCGGTCCGGGTGCCGTGTTCCGTAGGGAGGGCGCCTCGGTGCGGCAGATCTCCTGGGCCTTGGGGCAGCGGGGGTGGAAGGTGCAGCCGGGTGGGGGAGCGGCCGGGCTGGGCGGGTCCCCGAGCAGGGTGATCCGCTCGCGGCCCCGTTCGGCGGTCGGGTCGGGCAGCGGGACGGCGGACAGCAGCGCGCGTGTGTAGGGATGCGTCGGGGCGGTGTAGACCTGTTCCTTCGCTCCGATTTCGACGATCCGGCCCAGGTACATCACGGCGACCCGGTCGCACACCCGCTTGACGACCGACAGGTCGTGGGCGATGAAGAGGTAGGCCAGCCCGAGTTCGCGCTGGAGCCGCTCCATCAGGTTGACGATCTGGGCCTGGACGGAGACGTCGAGGGCGGAGACCGGCTCGTCGGCGACGACGAGGCGGGGGCCGGTGGCCAGTGCGCGGGCGATGCCGATGCGCTGGGCCTGGCCGCCGGAGAACTCGTGCGGATAGCGGTCGATGTGCTCGGGGATGAGCCCCACCAGCTCCATCAGCTCAGCGGCACGCTTGCGGGCGCCCGCTGCCGAACTGCCCTGGACGAGCAGCGGATCAGAGATGATCCGGGCCACTGTCTGGCGCGGATTGAGCGAGGAGTGCGGGTCCTGGAAGACCATCTGCAGGTCCTTGCGGAGCGGCTTGAGTACCCGCTGCGGCAGATGGCTGATGTCACGTCCGTCGTACGTGACGGAGCCGGCGGTGGGTTCCAGGAGCCGGACGATCGTGCGCCCGGTGGTGGACTTGCCGCAGCCGGACTCGCCGACAAGGCCCAGCGTCTCACCCTCCGCCACGTGGAAGGTGATGCCGTCGACCGCCCGGACCGGTGCGGATCGCTTCCTCCCGGGGAACGTCACCGTCAAGTTCTGTACGGACAACAGGGGTTCGATGGTCGTGGTGGTCATGGGGCCATGCCTTCGTACGAGGGGAAGTGACAGGCGGCCGGATGCCCGGTCGGGCCGTCGAGGAGGGGGAGTTCGCTCTCGCATCGGGAGCGCTCCTGGGCGGGGGCGTCGGCCGGCCGGGGGCAGCGGGGCGCGAACGCGCAGCCGGGGGCCGGGGTGAGCAGGGACGGCGGGCTGCCGGGGATCGCCCGTAGCGGTTCCTCGTCGCTGTCGTCGAGACGGGGAAGGGAGTCGAGGAGGGCGCGGGTGTAGGGGTGGGCCGGTTCCGCGAACAGGGTTTCCACAGGGGCCCGTTCGACGCCTCGTCCCCCGTACATCACCAGAACGTCGTGGGCGACCCGGGCGACCACTCCCAGATCGTGCGTGATCATGATGACGGCCAGTCCCCGCTCCTCCTGGAGCCGGGCGATGAGCTCCAGGATCTGCGCCTGGACGGTGACGTCCAGGGCGGTGGTCGGCTCGTCCGCGATGAGCAGCTCGGGTTCGCAGGCCAGGGCCATCGCGATCATCACGCGCTGGCGCATTCCGCCGGAGAACTGATGCGGGTACTCCCGCGCCCGGCGCCTCGGCTCGGGGATACCGACCTCGCCCAGCGCTTCCACGGCCCGCTCGCGGGCGGCCCTTCTGCCGCTGCCGAAGTGCACGCGGTGGTGCTCGGCTATCTGCTCGCCCACGGTGTAGTACGGGTGGAGGCTGGAGAGCGGGTCCTGGAAGATCATCGCCATCTTCCGGCCGCGCAGCCGGTTCAGATCGCGCTCCGGCAGGCCCGTCAGCTCCCGGCCGCCCAGGGCGATGGAGCCGGTGACCGAAGCGCCGGTGTGCAGCCCCATCACCGCCAGGGAGGTGACGGACTTGCCGGAGCCGGACTCGCCGACGATGCCGAGGGTCCGGCCCCGCCGGACGTCGAAGCCGAGGCCGTCGACGGCCCGTACCGGACCGCGCGGGGTGGGAAAGGTGACCGTCAACTCCCTGACCGAGAGCACGGGTTCGCGAGCGCTCATCAGTACCTCACTCGGGGATCGACGACGGCGTAGAGCAGGTCGACGGCCAGGTTGGCGACGACAATGAAGGTGGCGGCCAGCAGCGTCACTCCGAGGATCACCGGCTGGTCGCCGCTGGAGAGTGCTCCGTAGAAGAGCCGCCCGATGCCGGGGAGCCCGAAGATGGACTCGGTGATCACCGCGCCGGCGAGCAGTCCGCCCAGATCCATGCCGAAGAGGGTCAGGACCGGGGTCATACCGGCCCGTAGCCCGTGTTTGACCACGACAGTCCGGCGCGGCAGGCCCTTGGCACGGGCGGTGCGGATGTACGGCTCCGCCATCGTCTCGATCATCGAACTGCGGCTCTGCCGTGCGTACATCGCCGCGTACAGGATGGCCAGCGCCAGCCAGGGCAGGAGCAGGTTCGACGCCCAGTCGAGCGGGTTGTCGCCGAAGGGCACATAGCTCGGATAGGGCAACAGCCCCGCGATCCGGATCACCCCGTAGATCAGCATCACGGACGTGAAGTAGACCGGCAGTGACGCGGCGGCCACCGCGCCGACCATGAGGGCGCGGTCGGTGAGGGTGTCCTTGCGCAGGGCCGCGGCGACCCCCGCGGACAGCCCGAGGACCAGCCAGATCACCGCGGCGCCGAAGGCCAGCGAGGCGGAGACCGGAAGGCGGTCCATCAGCAGGTCCCAGACGGCCTCGCTGTTCTCGTAGGAGTAGCCCAGGCACGGGACGCCGCAGCGCAGCTCGTACTGACCCGTGCCCATGGTGCGGCCCGTGAAGATGCCGGTGACGAAGTCGGCGAACTGCCGCCAAAGGGGCTGGTCGAGCCCCATGTGCTCACGGATCGCCGTCAGTCGCTCGGTGCTGCACGACTTGCCGCAGGCCGCGGCCGCAGGGTCGGACGGCAGGACGTAGAAGATGGTGAAGGTGATGGCGGCGACGGCGATCAGGACGCCGACGACGCCGAGTATCCGGCGCCCGAGGTAGAGGATCATGTGCGGCTTCCCCTCGGGTCCAGGACGTCCCGCAGCGCGTCGCCGAGCAGTGTGAACGCGAGCACGGTGAGGAAGAGGCAGGCGCTGGGGATGACGAAGTACATGGGGTCGGTGTCGTAGAAGGCGACGCTCTCGGCGATCATCTGGCCCCAGGAGGGGGTGGGCGGGCGGACGCCGACGCCCAGGTAGCTCAGGGCCGCCTCGGTGGCGATCATGCCGGGGATGATCAGGGTGGTGTAGGCGATGACGGGCCCGGCGACGCCCGGGAGGACGTCGCGGGTGAGGACCCGCCAGGGGCCGGCGCCGCCGACCCGGGCGGCGTCGACATACTCGCGGTGCTTGAGCGAGAGCGTCTGGCCGCGTACCACGCGGGCGATGCCGGGCCAGCCGAAGAGTCCGATCACGGCGGTCATCAGCACGATCCGGTTGACGTCCCGGGCCACCGACATCATCGCGATCATGAAGATGAGGGACGGGAAGGACATGATGAGGTCCATCAGCCGGGAGAGCACCGCGTCGGTGCGGCCGCCGAAGTAGCCGGCCGCGATCCCGGCCGCCGTACCGGCGCCCACGACGATCGCGGTGGCGGCGAAGGCGATGAACAGCGAGACCCGCGCGCCGTGCACGACCCGGGCGAACAGGTCGCGGCCGGTGACGGGTTCGACCCCGAGCCAGTGGTCGGCGGAAACCCCGCCGAGCGGGCCGATCGGCTGGCCGCCCAGGTAGGGGTCGACGGCGGTCTTGTCGAACTCCTCGGGCGACCAGCCGCCCAGCGTGCTGAGCAGCGGGGCGGCCGCCGCCGTGATCGCGAAGAGCACGATCACGGCGAGGGAGATCTTCACGGCGGTGCGTCGGCGCAGTTGCTGCCGGGCGAGTTGCCAGGGGCCGCTGCTCGCCGGGGCGCTGGTGGGGGTGGTGGGGGAGACGGTGGTCATGGCGGGCGTCAGTCCTCGCTCTTCGCGGGGTCCTTGAGGCCGACCGAGGCGTAGTCGAGCTGGCCGCCGAAGGAGGTCTGCCCGTACGCGCCCGCGATGTTGGTCCCCACCACCAGTGGCCAGCGGCGCGCCAGGACCGGTACGGCCGGGGCCTTGGCGAGGATCTCGCCGTCCAGCTCCCGCCAGGCCGCGTCGGCCTTCTTGGCGTCGGTCAGCGCGGCGATCTCGTCCATCCGCTTCATGGTCGCCCGGTCGCGGAAGAGGGAGTGGTTGCCCTGGTTGCCCTTCTCCTTGATGTAGCGGCCGTCGAAGACGAAGGGCAGGAAGGTGGAGCCGGAGGGGTAGTCCTGGCACCAGCCGGTGTACACCATGTCGGTGCGGTGGGCGGTGTCGCCGATGGTGGCGTAGAAGGCGGACGGGTCGACCGTTTCGATGGTGACCTTGATCCCGGCCTTGGCGAGCGACTGCTGGACCGCCTCGGCCCGCCCCTTGTCACCGTTGGAGACCGTCATCTTGGTGGTGAAGCCGTTCGGCTTCCCGGCCTCCTTCAGCAACTGCCTGGCCTTGTCCGCATCGCCGGTGGCGGGGATCTTCAAGGTGTCCGGCTGCTTGCCGCCGAAAAGGGCTGCGGGCATGTATGCGTGGGACACGTCATTGAAGGCGGGGCCGCCGGAGGAAGTGATCACGGCCTCTTTGTCGAGGGCGTACTGCACGGCCTGACGGACCTTCACCTTGTCGAAGGGGGCCCGCCCGGTGTGCATCTGCACCATGTCGGTGCAGTTGGTCGACTCGGCCAGGAGCCGTTCGCGCACGTCGGCCCTGGGCAGGACCTTGGCCGCGCTCTCCGGCCGCAGCGAGTACCAGGGGACGGCGGAGGCATCCGCGCCCTGACTGGCGATCGCCCGGTCGTCGATCTGGTTGGGCTTGAGCCCCATCACCATGACCAGTCTGTCCGGGTACGCCTTGCGTATCGCGTCGGTCTTGGGGTCCCAGTGCCGGTTGCGGACCAGGATCAGCTTCTTGTTGCGCTGATACGTCTCGATCTTGTACGGGCCCGAGGAGAACGGCCGGTTGTCGTAGCGGGGCCCGTTGTCCTTCGCCTTCGGTACCGGGGCGAAGGTGGGCAGCACCGTCGCGTTGGGGAACTCGGCGAAGGGCTTGCGCAGTTCGAAGACGATCGTCCGGTCGTTCGGCGTCTTGAGGGAATCCAGGTGCTCGCCCGTGGCCGGTCCCCGGTAGCCCTTGGCGTCCTTGAGGTAGCGGGCCGCGTAGTCGGCGCCGCCGGGCAGGTCCGGGGAGAAGGACCGCTCCACGTTGTACTTGATGTCCTGGGCGGTGACCGGCGTCCCGTCCTCGTACTTGATCCCCGCTCTGAGGTGGAAGGTCCAGGTCCTGGCGCCGTTGGAGGGCGTGCCGAGATCGGTGGCGAGGTCGGGGACCAGCTCGCCGCCGGCGGTTCCGGGGGCTGCCTTGTACGCGACCAGGGTGCGGTAGAGCAGCCGGGTCCCGAAATCCATGTCGTTCATCACCCAGTTGCGGGCCGGGTCGAGGTGGGTGAAGTCCTGGTTGGACAGGACGGTGAGGGTGCCGCCCTTCTGTGGCGTCCCGCCGACCGCCCGGCCGCTGTTGGCCGTTGCCAGGTTCTTGCGGCCGCGGGCGTCGTCCGGCTGCCGCCCGCCGGAGCAGCCGGCCGTGCCGAAGGTGAGGGCCGCCACCAGCGCGGTGGCCAGAGCTGTGCAGGTGCGCTTGTCCATGAGTGGTCACTCCGGGGGCAGTTGGACAGCCAGTGGCTGGAATGTGACCGGTAACATAGTAATGTGAAATTGCACTGACAAGGCTTCAGTCCCTTCGTTACCCACCCGTGGCCGAGGGGGCTGCCGTGGCCGCAATCGATCCGACGCAAT
Source organism: Streptomyces sp. NPDC026575 (assembly GCF_055567415.1). NCBI lineage: Bacteria > Bacillati > Actinomycetota > Actinomycetes > Kitasatosporales > Streptomycetaceae > Streptomyces > Streptomyces sp. NPDC026575. The sequence continues at coordinate 25,566 of NZ_JBVHQM010000048.1, read as the reverse complement.
GGATCGCGGACCCTTGGCACCGGCAGTGCAATGTGAAATATTACTGACGTGCTCACGAGGAACTCCGCAGACGTCATCGTTGTCGGGGCCGGCGTGATCGGTGCGGCGTGCGCGTATTACGCCGCCCGGTCCGGCCTCCGCGTCACCGTGCTCGACCGCGGCCCCGTGGCCGGCGGTACGACGGGGGCCGGCGAGGGCAACCTCCTGGTCTCCGACAAGGAGCCGGGGCCCGAACTCGAACTGGCCCTGCTGTCCACCGGGTTGTGGCGGGAGCTGGCCGAAGACCTCCCGCCGGACATCGAGTACGAGCCCAAGGGCGGACTGGTCGTCGCTTCCGGCGAGAGCGCGATGGCCGCACTGCGGGACTTCGCGGCCGGGCAGCGCACGGCGGGTGTCACGGCCGACGAGGTCCCGCCCGACCGCCTGCACGACCTGGAGCCCCATCTCGCCCCCGGCCTGGCGGGCGGCTTTCACTACCCCCAGGACGCGCAGGTCATGCCGGCGCTCGCCGCCGCACATCTGCTGCGCGCGGGCGGCGACCGGATCCGGCTGCGCCTCGGCCAGGAGGTCACCGGCCTGCTCACCGGGGGGAGCGGCGAGATCCGGGGAGTGCGGACGACGGCCGGGGAGCTCCACGCCCCGCACGTGGTGAACGCCGCCGGGACCTGGAGCGGCGATCTCGCCCGCCTCGCGGGCGTGGCGCTTCCCGTACGGCCCCGCCGGGGCTTCGTCCTGGTCACCGAGCCGCTGCCGCGAGTGGTGCGCAGCAAGGTGTACGCGGCCGACTATGTCGCCGATGTCGCCAGTGGCTCCGCGGCGCTGCAGAGTTCGGCGGTCGTCGAGGGCACCCCGGCGGGGCCGGTCCTGATCGGCGCCAGCCGGGAACGGGTCGGCTACGACCGCACGCTGTCGGTCGAGGTGCTGCGGCGCCTGGCGGCCCAGGCCACCGCGCTCTTCCCGGTCCTTGCCGGGGTCCGGGCGATGCGTACCTACGTCGGGTTCCGCCCCTATCTGCCGGACCACCTGCCCGCCATCGGCCCCGATCCGCGCGTCCCCGGCCTGCTGCACGCCTGCGGCCACGAAGGTGCGGGGGTCGGGCTCGCCCCCGCCACCGGACTGGCCGTCGCACGCTCACTGACCGGCGGTGAACCGCCGCTCGACATCACCCCGTTCCGGCCGGAACGCTTCCCTCCGGCAGCCTGAGACTGCCTGCGACGACCGCCATCACCGCCATACCCGCCATGAGAGGAGCACCCGTGGCCCGTACCCCCGCCGAGCTGGTCGGCGCCCAGCCCGGTCCGCCGTTCCGGATCACGTTCGACAGGCGCGAGGTGACCGCTCTGCCCGGTCAGTCCGTCGCCGCCGTACTGTGGGCGGCCGGAATCCTGGCCTGGCGCACCACGCGCAACGGCGGACGCCCGCGGGGCGCGTTCTGCGGCATCGGACAGTGCTACGACTGCCTCGCCACCATCAACGGCGAGCCCAACCGCCGTGCCTGCCTGGTGCCGGCCCGGCCGGGGGACGCCGTCACCACTCAGGAAGGACACGGCCGTGCCGCTCTCGGCGTCTGAACCGTACGACCTCGCGGTGATCGGGGCGGGCTCCGCCGGCCTCGCCGGTGCCGTCACGGCCGGTGAGCTCGGCCTGTCCGTCGTCTTGTTGGACACCTCCACCCATACGGGCGGGCAGTTCTACCGCACGCCGGCACCCGCCCTGGGAGCCGTCCGGCCCGAAGCCCTGCACCATGACTGGTCCGCGTACACCGACCTGCGCCGACGCCTTGCGCAGAGCGACGTCCGCCATCTTCCCGGGCACCATGTGTGGAGCGTGACCAAGGACGACGAAACTGCCGATGCGTGGTCCGTGCACGCCGTCACCGGGGCCGACGGCGGCGGCGAGCGCCCCGTGCGCGTACGGTCCCGCGCGGTGCTCCTGGCGACCGGCGCGTACGAACGGCAGCTCCCCTTTCCCGGCTGGACGTTGCCCGGCGTCGTGGGTGCCGGGGGAGCGCAGGCCATGCTCAAGTCCGGCCTGGTGTTGCCCGGACGGCGCGTCGTCGTCGCGGGCAGCGGCCCCCTCCTGCTCGCGGTCGCCTCCTCGCTGGAAGCCGCCGGCGCGCGAGTGCCGGCGGTCATCGAGGCGTCCGGCTATCTGCGCTACGCCCGGCACCCCCGGGCGCTCGTCACCAATCCGCACAAGGCGGCCGAGGCGCTGGTCCACGGCGCGGCGCTGCTGTGGCACCGGGTGCGGGTGCGGCTGCGCAGCGCGGTCACCGAGGTGCACGGAACCGATCGGGTGGAGGCCGTCACCGTCACACGTCTCGATCGCGACTGGCGTCCCGTACGGGGGACGGGGCGGCGGATCGACTGCGACGCGTTGGCGGTCGGACACGGCCTCGTACCCCACATCGAACTGGCCACGGCGCTCGGCTGTGCCACCCGCCCGCTGTCCGACGGCACCAGGGCCCTGGCCCTGGACGGCCTTCAGGAAACCTCGGTCCGCGGTCTGTGGGCGGCGGGTGAGACCGGGGGAGTGGGTGGCGCCCAACTGGCCAGGGTGGAAGGGGAGTTGGTTGCGGTCGTCGCTGCCGCCCGGCTCCTTGGGCGCCCCGCCCACGCCGGCCGGGTCCGGGAACTCCAGCGGCGCAGGGACCGGATGCGCGCCTTCGCCGATGCGATGACCGCCGCCCACGCACCCGGCCCGGGATGGGCGCGCTGGCTCCCGGACGACACCGATGTCTGCCGCTGCGAGGAGGTCACCGCCGGGCGGATACGCGAGGCGGTCGAAGACCTTGGAGCGTGCGACGCGCGCACTGTCAAGCTGCTGACCCGAGCCGGTATGGGCTGGTGCCAGGGCCGGATGTGCGGTCCGGCGGTGACCTGCCTCGCGGCCCGCGACCAAGCCACCGAACCCCCGGTAGAGCGCCGCCCGTTCGCCGCACCCGTCCCGCTCGCGGCGCTCGCGGCGCTCGACGGCCCCGTCGTTCCCGTCGTCAACGAGCCCGGGAGCGACGCCAACGAGCCCGGAGGCCGATCCGAAACCACATCCGAGCCCGACGCCGCCCCCGACGCCGACGGATGATCCGGCGGTGACGGCCGACCGCCGGCCGAGCCCCTCGGGGCGCCGACCCTAGTAAAATGTCACATTCCATAGAGAGGTTTACCGGCATGACCGCCACCACGTGGAACAACGCCCGCCCCTGGCGCGGCATCATGGTCGCCACCGCCCTGCCCCTGCGTGACGATCTGTCCGTCGACCACGACGCCTACGCCGAGCACGTCCGCTGGCTCCTCGACAACGGCTGCGACGGCGTGGTGCCCAACGGCTCGCTCGGCGAGTACCAGACCCTCACCGACGAGGAGCGGGCCCGCGTGGTGCGGACCGCCGTCGAGGCCGCGGGCGACGGGGCACGCGTCATGCCCGGCGTCTCCGCCTACGGCAGCGGCGAAGCCCGGCGCTGGGCGGAACAGGCGGCCGACGAGGGCTGCGGCTCGGTGCTCCTGCTGCCCCCGAACGCCTACCGGGCCGGCGAGTCGGGCGTGCGCGCCCACTACGCCGAGGTGGCGCGGGCCGGGGTGCCGGTCGTCGCGTACAACAACCCCATCGACACCAAGGTCGACCTCACCCCCGGCATGCTGGCCCGGCTGCACCAGGACGGCAGCATCGTCGCCGTCAAGGAGTTCACCGGTGACGTCCGCAGGGCCTACGAGATCGCCGAACTCGCCCCGGAACTCGATCTGTTGATCGGTGCCGACGACGTGCTGCTGGAACTCGCCGTCGCCGGTGCCGTCGGCTGGATCGCCGGATACCCCAACGCCTTCCCCGTCGGCTGCGCCACGCTGTACCACGCCGCTGTCGCGGGCGACCTGGAGACGGCCCGCCCGCTCTACAAGTCCCTGCACTCCCTGCTGCGCTGGGACTCCAAGACGGAGTTCGTCCAGGCCATCAAGCTGTCCATGGACCTCGTCGGCCGACGAGGCGGGCCCACCCGCCCGCCGCGCTCTCCGCTCACCGCGGAGACCGAGTCGGCCGTGCGGGCCGCCACCGAGAAGGCCGTCGCCGACGGCCACCGCTGACCACACCACCCCTGACCGAAAGGAAGCCCGGGTGCGTACCCGTCACGTCTTCCACGCCGTCGACTCACACACCGAGGGCATGCCCACCCGCGTCATCACCGGTGGCGTCGGCGTCATCCCCGGCGCCACCATGGCCGAGCGTCGGACGTACTTCATCGAGCACATGGACCACCTCCGGACGCTCCTGATGTACGAGCCGCGCGGCCATGCCGCCATGAGCGGCGCCATCCTCCAGCCGCCCACCCGCCCCGACGCCGACCACGGCGTCCTCTACATCGAGGTCTCCGGACTGCTCCCGATGTGCGGGCACGGCACCATCGGGGTCGCCACCGTCCTGGTCGAGACGGGCATGGTGCCGGTGACCGAACCGGTCACCACCGTCCGGCTCGACACTCCGGCGGGGCTGGTGACCGTCGACGTACGGGTCGCGGACGGCGCGGCCGAATCGGTGACGCTCACCAACGTGCCGGCGTTCTGCGCCGCGCTGGACAGCAAGGTGACCGTGCCCGGATACGGCACGGTCACCTACGACCTCGCGTTCGGCGGCAACTTCTACGCCTTCGTCGAACTCGACGCGCTGGGGCTGCCGTTCGACCGTGCGCGCAAGGACGACCTGCTGGCCGCCGGGCTCGCCGTCATGGACGCGATCAACGCCTCGCCCCAGCGGCCCGTGCACCCCGAGCAGCCGGAGATCGCCGGAGTCAAACACGTCTACCTCGCCGCTCCCGGCTCCGACGCCCGCCACTCACGGCATGCGATGGCCATCCACCCCGGCTGGTTCGACCGCTCCCCGTGCGGCACCGGCACCTCGGCCCGGATGGCCCAGTTGTACGCACGCGGCCGACTGCCCCTCGGCCAGGACTTCGTCAACGAGTCCTTCATCGGCACCCGCTTCACCGGCCGCCTGATCGAGAAGACCACCGTCGGCTCGCTGCCCGCCGTCGTACCGACCGTCACCGGACGCGCCTGGATCACCGGCACCGCGCAGTACTTCCTCGACCCGACCGACCCCTTCCCCGGAGGTTTCCTCCTGTGACCGACGCCCTCTCCCTGATCACCTCGCACAACCCGGCCGACCCGTCCGACGTACTGCTCCAGATCCCGGCGCCCGGCGCTTTCGCGTCGATCGAGGCCGTGGAGCGAGCCCGCGTCGCCCAGCCCGGATGGCTGCTCGGCGGGGCGGCCGCCCGCTCGACCGCCCTCGGTGCAGTTGCCGCCGCCATCGATACGGCAGGTGCCGAGCTGGCCGCGCTCGCCGTCCGCGAGGTGGGCAAGCCCCTCACCGAAGCCCGTGCCGAGGTCGCACGCACCGTCGCCATCTGGCGCTACTACGCCCAGGCCCCGTACGAACCCGTCGGGGCCGTCCACGAGACCGCAGCGGGCCCCGGCCTGCTGCTCACCCGCCGCCGCCCGCACGGTGTGGCCGGACTGATCACGCCCTGGAACTTCCCCTTCGCCATTCCGAGCTGGAAGGCCGCTCCGGCGCTCGCGGCCGGCAACGCGGTTGTCCTCAAGCCCGCCCCCGAGGCCATCGCCTGTGCGCGGCGCCTGGCAGAGATCATCCAACAGGCCCTGCCGGAAGGGGTGTTCACGGCGCTGCCCGGCGGAGCGCCGGAGGGTAGCGCGCTCGTCTCCGCCGCCGACGTCGTCTCCTTCACCGGCTCGACCGTCGTCGGCCAAGCCGTGGTACGCGACGCCACGGCCCGGGGCGTTCCGGTCCAGGCCGAGATGGGCGGCCTGAACGCGGCGATCGTCCTCCCGGACGCCGACATCGAGCAGGCCGCGGCCCACATCGCCGCCGCGATCGCCGGCTACGCGGGCCAGAAGTGCACCGCCACCAGCCGCGTCGTCGCGGTCGGGGCGGCGCTCGACCCGCTGCGCGAAGCGCTCTGCGAAGCCCTGCGGGCGATCCCGGTCGGGGACCCGGCCGATGCGGCGACCGTGAGCGGGCCGCTCATCGACGAACGCGCTCGCGACAAGGCCAGTGACGCCTGCGGCGGCCTGGATGTGCTGACCGGCGGCACCGTGCCCGACGGTCCCGGCTGGTACGCGGCCCCGACCCTGGTCGAGAACGTCCCCGCGGGCCATGGCCTCCTGCACGAGGAGGTCTTCGGCCCGGTCGCGGCCCTGCTGCCCGCCGACGACGTGGCGCACGCCGTACGCCTCACCAATTCCGTGTCGTACGGCCTGGTCACCTCGGTCCACACCGCCGATCTGGACGCGGCGCTGTGCGGACTCGACGGGCTCGACACCGGAATGATCCGGATCAACGCCCCGTCCACCGGCGTCGACTTCCACCTGCCGTTCGGCGGCACCAAGGCATCCAGCCACGGGCCACGCGAACAAGGCGGGGCGGCGCTGGAGTTCTACACCTCCAGTCGGACCTACACCCTGTCGCCCGCCAGAGCAACGTGACATTGTACCCTGGTGGTCCATGCCAGACCGAAGGGATCAGCACCGCCATGGGGCACCTGAAGCACCGCGACCTCAACGTCGGCCGGGAACGGCTGCGGGACCAGGTGAGCAATGCCCTGCGGGCCGCCCTGATCTCCGGCGAGCTGCGCCCGGGCGAGGTGTATTCGGCGCCCGCACTCGCCGAGGACTTCGGCATCTCCGCCACCCCGGTACGTGAGGCGATGCTCGACCTGGCCCGCGAGGGCCTGGTCGAGCCCGTCCGGAACAAGGGCTTCAGGATCACCGAGGTCAGCGAGCGCGACCTCGACCAGTGCACCGAGATCCGCGCACTGATTGAGATCCCCATGGTCGGCCGGATCACCCGCAGCGCCACACGCGAGCAGCTGGAGGCACTGCGCCCGGTCGCCGAGGAGATCGTGCGGGCCGCCCGTGACCACGACCTCATCGGGTACTTGGAGGCCGACCGGCAGTTCCACCTGTCGCTCCTGGCGCTCTCCGGCAACGACCGCCTGGTCGAAACCGTCGGCGACCTGCGCAAGCGCTCCCGGCTCTACGGGCTCACCGCCCTGGACGAGCGCGGCGAACTGATCCCCTCGGCCGAGGAGCACCTCGAACTCCTCGACCTGATGCTCGCGGGGGACGCGAAGCGGGCGGAGAAGTGCATGTCCGAGCACCTGGGCCATGTCCGCTCCCTGTGGGCCGGCGGCGGTGGCTCTTCCCCGGCCGATGGCAAGGGAGCGGCGCGGCGTACCGGGAAGCGGTCCGGCTGAGGTTCTGAGGCGCCGAGGCGCTGAGACGGTCGGGCTCCCATAATGCCGTGCTATGCCCAAGTGGGGGCTCCTCGGAAGCGGGCGGCTGAGGCACCCTGACGCATGCGCCCCTATGCAATGTCACACCTCATGCCATACCTCATCTCTGTCTCCCTACCCGCGACCTCTCGCTCACCGTGCCGCGCCGCGCCTCGGCGTACCTCGCTGTGAAAGGGCCCCATGAACCCCGCGTACGCCACTACCGACCACGTCTTCACCGTCCCGCTGGACCACCGCCGTCCCGACGGCCCGACCTTCCAGGTCTTCGCACGCGAGGTCGTCGACCCGGCTCGTGCCGATGACCGACTGCCCTGGCTGCTCTACTTGCAGGGCGGCCCCGGCGGCAAGGCGCCCCGCCCTTCGGCGGGTTCGCCGGGATGGCTGCCCCACGCGCTGAAGACCCACCGGGTGTTGCTCCTCGACCAGCGCGGTACCGGACGCTCCACCCCGCTCACCGCGCGCACGGCCTCCCGGTTCGCCTCCGCCTCCCAGCTGGCCGCACACCTGGCCCACTTCCGCGCCGACGCGATCGTTGCCGATGCGGAACTGATACGCCATCAACTGTGCGACGATGAACCCTGGGAGACGCTCGGCCAGAGCTACGGTGGCTTCCTCACCCTCACCTATCTCTCCCAGGCCCCCGACGGCCTGCGGGCCTGCTACGTCACCGGTGGCCTCCCCGGACTCACCGCGACCGCCGACGACGTGTACGCCCGTACCTACCCCCGCGTGCGCGACCGGGTCCTCGACTTCTACGCCCGCTATCCCGACGACGCCCCTCGCCTCCGCAAGATCGCCGACCTCCTCGCATCCGATGACATCCGCCTGCCCGGCGGTGACCGCCTCACCACCCGCCGGCTGCGTACCCTCGGCCTCGCCCTCGGTATGGGCGACGGCTTCGAGCGCATCCACTGGCTGCTCGACGAATCCCTGGACAGCGACGGCGAGTTGACCGACACCTTCCTTCACCAGGTCGAGTCCCTGACCGGCTTCACCGACAACCCGCTGTTCGCCGTCATGCAGGAGACCCTGTACGGGCAGGGGGCCGGGCCGACCGGCTGGGCGGCCGCCCGGGCCCTGGCCGCCTTCCCCGAGTTCGCCGAGGAGGCCGACCCCCTTCTCCTCACCGGGGAAATGATCTACCCCTGGATGTTCCGGGAGATCGCGGGCCTGCGCCCCTTCGCGGACGCCGCGGACCTCCTTGCCCAGCGCACCGACTGGCCTCCGCTCTACGACCCCCGGCGCCTCGCCGCCAACCAGGTCCCCCTCGCCGCGGCCGTCTACCACGACGACATGTACGTCGACGCGGAGCTCTCCCTGCGCACCGCTCGCGAGGTCGGCGCCAGCCGTGTCTGGGTCACCAACGAGTGGGAGCACGACGGCGTCAGCGCCTCGAACGGCCGCGTCCTCGCCCGTCTGATGGACCTGGCCGCAGGCCGCGCGTAGGTCGAACGGCCCTCCGTCTCCGCCGCAAACCGTCCCCTTCGATCCGACGGGAGTGACATGCCTGCCCGGTCCGTCTCGCCGAGCCGCCTACGCCTTTGCCTCGCGGCCCTCACCCTCGCCTCATGCCTCGCCGCCCCCACGACGGTGAACGCGGCCTCCCCGCCTTCAGCCCACCGGCCTCCGTCTCCCGCCGCCGCTTGCGCGCTGCCCGGAAGGACGGGCTGGACCGACGAAGGCCACGACATCGACCGCGTCCAGTTCCAGCCCGCCACCGGAACCCGGCGGGTCCTGACGCTGTTCGTGGACTTTCCCGACGCCGTGGCCACCGGCGGCACGGACCAGTACGCGGCCCAACTCGCCCCCGCCGCCGACTGGATGCGCACGGCCGGCTACGGCCGTACCCGCCTCGCCCTCACCTCCCTGCACCGCTGGATCCGCATGCCGGCGGCGTCGGACTCGTACGGCTTCGAGCGCGGCCTCACTTTCGAGGCACACGAGAAGTACGTACGCGACGCCATCACCGCCGCCGACCCGTACGCGGACTTCTCCCGCTACGACATGGTCTACGTCGTCCCCACCAAGACGGCGTCCGCGATCTCCTTCTCCCCGACCTACCTCTACGACCCCACCACGTCCGGAGTGACCGCCGACGGCACCCGCATCAAGTGGGCCGTCACCTTCGGCCAGGACCTGTGGCGCTGGGGCTCCAAGGTCGCCGCCCACGAGACCGGCCACACTTTCGGACTGCCCGACCTGTACTCCTTCACCGGACCCACCCACCAGTACGTCGGAGGCTGGGACGTCATGGGCAACATCGCCGGCCCCGCGCCCCAGTACCTGGGCTGGCACTCCTGGAAACTCGGCTGGACCCGCGATGCCCAAGTCACCTGCCTGGCTGCCCCCGGTCGCCGCACCGTGCGTCTGACCCCGGTGGAACGGCGCCATGGCACCAAGATCGCCGTACTGCGCACCGGCGAGACAACGGCGTACGTCGCGGAGTCCCGCCGGGCCGAGGGCAACGACCGGGACGCGTGCTCGGTCGGCGTGCTCATCTACAAGGTCGACTCCGCCACCCCGACCGGCGAGGGACCGGTCCGGGTAATGAACGGCAACCCGGCCGCGACGCCGCCCACCGGCTGCACCGGACTCGACCTGGCGGCGTACCGACCCGGCCAGACCTTCACAGACCCGGACAGCGGCGTCCGTATCGACGTTCTCGCGGGTGACGGAACGGGGGATGTGGTGCGGCTCGGCCTGGCCTCGTAGGGCTTGGGCAGGGCGGCGTGAGTGTGGGTAGACCGCTGCGGCCAGGCCCGCCGGCCCCGGTGCACCGAGGCCGAGGCCGCCCCCACGCCTCGTGGAACGACCATCCGTGGGCCACGCCCCACACCTGGCCGGCAGCAGCAGCCTGATCAGAGGACGGCGCAGGCGTCGCCGATCGCCTTGTCCAAAATTGTCAGGCCGAGCGAAAGCTCGTCTTCGGTGGCGGTCAGTGGTGGCGCGATCCGGAAGACCCCGCCCATGCCGGGGAGCTGGACGATGTTCATGTGCAGGCCGAGTTCGAGGCAGCGCCGGGTGACCTGGGCGCCCAGTTCGTCCGAGCTCTGCTTCGTCTCGCGGTCGACGACGAGTTCGAGCCCGGCCAGCAGGCCCCGGCCGCGGATGTCGCCGACGACCTCGTGGCGGCCGGCGATGTCCGCGAGACCGTGGCGGAGGAACGCGCCGAGCGAGTGCGCGCGCTCGTCGAGTTTGTCGTCGATCAGGACGTCGAGGACGGTGTTGCCGACCGCTGCCACCAGCGGGTCGGCGACATGTGTGGTGAAGAACAGGAACCCGCGCTCGTGCGCCTCCTGCTCGATCTCGGCGCTGGTGACCACGGCCGCGAGGGGCAGTCCGGCACCGAGCGTCTTGGACAGGGTGACGATGTCGGGGACGATGCCGTCGCGCTCGAACGCGTACCAGGTCCCGGTGCGGCAGAGGCCGGTCTGGGCCTCGTCGAGGATCAGCAGCATGCCCCGTTCCCGGCATTTGGCTTGCAGGGCCGCGAAATAGCCGGCCGGTGGCTCGATGATTCCGCCTGAGCTGAGTATCGGTTCGACGAGGCACGCGGCCAGGCTGCCGGTCGACTGGGCGTCGATGAGATCGAAGGCGAAGTCCAGCTGGCGGTGCCAGTCCAGCGAGCCGTCGGCGGTGGTGAAGTCGGGCCGGTACGCATTCGGCACCGGGATGGCGAAGTTGCCGGGCGCGCCCGGACCGTAGCCCTTGCGCCCCGCGCTGTAGGTGGCGGACGCGGCGGCCTGCGTCATACCGTGCCAGGACCGTGCGAACGAGACGATCTCGTGCCTGCCGGTGACGAGCTTGGCCATCCGGATCGCGGCTTCGTTCGACTCGGCGCCGGTCGTCAGCAGCAGCGCCTTCTCCAGCGGCGCGGGCAATGTGCCGGCCAGCCGCCGGGCGAGGTCGACCACCGGTCGGCTGAGCATGCCGCTGTAGAGGTGGTCCAGGGTCGCGACCTGCCGCTGGACAGTGGCGACGATCTCCGGGTGCGAGTGGCCGAGGATCGCGCTCATCTGCCCGGAGGTGAAGTCGAGGATCTTCCGGCCGTCGGCTGTGTACAGGAAACTCCCCGCCGCGCGGTCGATGATTTCGCGGGTGAACTCGCCGCCGTAGCGCACGAGATGCCTCTCGGCATCGGCCCAGAAGGTTGCGGTGGACGGTGGGGTGGTGGTCGAAGCAGCCATGCCGCCGACGCTAGATCGCCCTCGAGCGGCACGTCCATCTCACAATTCCGGCTGTCCTGTTCGGCAAAACTGCACAACAATAAGGGTGTGATGAACCCCTGGAGGCTGCGGCTGCTGAGCCGGCTGGACACGCTGGGCACCGTCCGGGCAGTCGCCCAAGCTGCCAACCTGAGTCCGTCGAGCGTGTCCCAGCAGCTCGCCGTGCTCGAGGCCGAGACGCGCACACAGCTCCTTGAACGGACGGGACGCCGGGTGCGGCTGACCTCGGCCGGGCTGATCCTCGCGCGGCGGGCGCGGGCGATCCTCGATCACATGGACACCGTCGAGGCGGAGCTGCGCGGGTTCGGCGAAGAACCGGCCGGGCTGGTGCGGCTGGGGGCCTTCCAGAGCGCGATCCACACCATGGCCGTGCCGGCGGTGACCCGGCTGGCGCGCGAGCATCCACAGCTGGACATCGAGCTGCTGGAGCTGGAGCCGCACGCGAGCATGCCCGCGCTGCGGGTCGGCGACGCGGACATCATCATCACCACCACGGACTTCGACGAACTGCCGTTGGGGCCGGACCTCGACCTCGTACCGCTGGCCACGGACCCGATCGTGCTGGTAGTCCCGGCCGAGCATCCCGCGGCCGGGCGCGGCGCCCCCGTGGACCTCGCGGCCTACGCGGACGAGCCGTGGGCATTCGACATTCCACAGTCGTACATGGCGAACCTCGCGCAACGACTGTGCCGTCATTCGGGGTTCGAGCCGCGGGTGGTGTGCCGGTTCAGCAACTACATGATGACCCTGCAGCACGTCGAGGCCGGGCTGTCGATCGCGCTGCTGCCCGGTCTGGCGGTCGACCACCGCTATCGCGTCGCCACCCGGGAGCTCGCGGCCCCCGTGACGCGCACCATCACGGCGGCGATCCGCCGCGGCGCACCACCTCGCGCGGCGGTGCGCGTCGTGTTGGACGCCCTGCGGCACAATCCGGGCCTGCCGCTCCTGGGGCGTGACTGACCGATCGAGTCAGAATCCTGATGTTCCCCGGTACGACGACGGGCACGGTTGCGCACCCGTCTCGGAGAGGGCCTCTCCCGCCGCCCGCTCTCGGTGGTAGTGGTCAGGCGGTGCGGAGCGCGGGGTCGCTGGTACCGGGCTCGCCCGTCTCGACGTGTCCGGCGAGCCGGCGCAGGTAGGTGCTGTCGCTGTCGGAGTGGACGCGGAGGTCGTACCAGCGCTTGCTGTGGCCGAGGTCGACCCAGCGGGTCTGCCGGCCGCCCGCCGCGATGGTGACCTTGCTGCTCTTGCCGCCGTAGGCGTTGGTGATGGTGAGGTGGCAGGCGGTTTTGGCGGGGTTGGTGATGTTGAGTTTGATGCGGCCGGTGTTCTCGTCGTGGTGGCCGGTGATTTCCGGGCTCGCGGTCGCGGCGGTGCCTTCGTAGGTACGCAGGTAGCCGTTGGGGCCGTGCGCGGTCAGCTTGTACGTCCCGCCGGAGGGGCCGGTGCTCCAGGTGTCGGAGATCTTCTTGCCGGCTTCGGCGGTGTAGGCCCAGGGGCCGTCGGTGCGGTTTCCGGAGGTGACGAGGAAGCACGCTCCGGTTTCGTCACCCGGGGTGAACGTGAGCTTGATGTTGCCGCTGGAGGGCTTGACGGCCGCGGTGACGAGGGGCGTGTAGGGGAGGGGCCGGGTGGGCTTGGTGCCTTTTTCCTGCTTGGGCAGGGCCGGGGCGGCCGGCGGTGAGTGGGTGTAGCTGTTGTGCCGTTCCTTGTCCGGCGGCTGATAGGCGTCGGTGCTGGGCAGGGGTGCGTGCTGGGTGTGTTTGAGGCTGAAGTCGAAGGCGGAGGTGAGGTCGCCGCAGATGGCGCGGCGCCAGGGTGAGATGTGGGGTTCGTGGACTCCGAAGCGGCGCTCCATGAACTGGATGATGGAGGTGTGGTCGAAGACCTCGGAGCAGACGTAGCCGCCGGTCGACCAGGGGGAGACGACGAGTGTGGGGACGCGCATGCCGAGCCCGTACGGGCCTGCGCTGTAACTGCTGTCGCCGGGGAAGATGTCGAGCTTGGTGTCGACGGTGGAGGCGCCCCAGGAGGAGTCGGCCGGCGGGTAGGGCGGGGGTACGTGGTCGAAGTAGCCGTCGTTCTCGTCGTAGGTGATGAACAGGGCGGTCTTGCTCCAGACCTCGGGGTTGGACGCCAGGGCGTCCAGGACCTGGGAGATGTACCAGGCGCCGTAATTCGCCGGCCAGTTGGGGTGCTCGCAGAACGCTTCTGGGGCGGCGACCCAGGATATCTTCGGCAGGGTTCCGGCCTTGACGTCCGACCGGAGGTCATCGAGAAGATGGCCGCTCTTCTTGATGTTCGTTCCCTTGCATGCCTTTTCGTAGAGCGGGTCACCCGGTTTGGCGTTGCGGAACTTGTTGAAGAACATCAGCGAGTTGTCGGCATAGTTTCCGCGGTAGGCGTCCCCCAGGGCGCCCCACAGTCCGTCCTCGGTGAGGCCGTCGCCGACGTCCTGGTAGATCTTCCACGACACCCCGGCCTTCTCCAGGCGCTCGGGATAGGTGGTCCAGTCGTAGCCGGCTTCCTCGTTGCCGAGGACCGGTCCGCCGCCCTTGCCGTCGTTTCCGACGTGGCCGCTGTAGAGGTAGTAGCGGTTGGGGTCGGTGGCTCCCATGAAGGAGCAGTGGTAGGAGTCGCAGACCGTGAAGGCGTCGGCCAGGGCGTAGTGGAACGGTATGTCTTCCCTGGTCAGGTGGGCCATGGTGCCGGACGTCTTGGCCGAGATCCAGTCGTCGTACTTGCCCTTGTTCCACGCCTGATGACCGGTTTCCCAGTCGTGGTCGAGTCCGGCGATGAACTGCATTCCCAGATCGTCGGCGTTCGGGTGGTAGGGCAGGACTTCCTCGCCACCGCCGGACTGGTGCCATACGGACTTTCCGCTCTCCAGCGTCAGCGGCCGCGGGTCACCGAATCCCCTGACGCCCTTGAGCGTGCCGAAGTAATGGTCGAAGGACCGGTTTTCCTGCATAAGCACAACAATGTGCTCGACGTCCTTGATCGATCCTGACCGGCCGGAGGCGGGGATGCCTGCGGCGCGCATGATGCTGGCGGACAGAGCCGCGACGCCGGCGGTGCCGCCCGCTGCCTGGAGGAAGCGTCGGCGGTTGAATTCAGGCATGGAGCTGTACCTCTGAAACGTGGGGGAGAGGGTGGGTCACCGTAAACCGGCTCGCCCTTGAGCCGTCAAATAGTGCGAAGGAAAGGTGAAGGGCCGGGGATATTTCATCTTCAGAAGCAACGTGGCGTGCCTTCAGGGCCTCGCCTTCTACCGGCGAGTCGGGGGTGAATGCGAACGCTGCGACCACATCGAGGAGACGGTCGGAGCCGTCCGCATCCGCCTCGGTGCCGTCCCTGTGGACCTGCCCGAACCCGTCGCTGAACTGGCCCTCCAACAGGTCGAGTTTCGCCACAGCCATGCCGTCCTCGGCCGGACGGACTCGCCCTGGCTCTTCCCAGACTCCCGGCGTCGGCGTTTCGTCGCGTCCGCGCCGACCTTGTGCCGTAACCGGGTGCCCTCTGGGAAAAGTGAGGCAGAGGTGGCGGTGGCAGCATCCGGGGCTCGACCCCGCGCCCGTGGATTCACCGTTCCCGTGGCTCAGTCCTCCCGCCCCTCACCCTCCCGCTTCGGGCCGAGATCCATGAGCGCGGCTCCCAACCGGTGTACTCCCTGCGTCAGCTCCGCATGGTCGGATGTGGCGGCGAACCCGATGCGCAGGTGAGCCGCCGGTGGCTCTGTGGCGAAGTAGCGGCTGCCGGCGCTCACGGCGACGCCATGCTGCCGGGCGGCGCTCGTGAGTACGGTGTCGTCCACGCCGGGCGGCAGACGGACCCACAGGTGCAGTCCTCCGGTCGGTAGCCCGGACAGGGCCGCGCCGGGGATCTCCTGGGTGATCGCGGCGGCCAGTACGGCGCACCGCTCGCGCAGCGCCGTACCGAGAGAGCGGACGTGCCGGTCCCAGGACGGGGAGCTGAGCACTTCCAGCGCGGCCTCCTGGAGCGGGCGCGTGACGAAGAAGTCGTCGACAAGGCGCACCGCCCGCATGCGCTCCATGACCGGTCCGCGGGCCACGAGTGCCCCGATCCGCAGGCTCGGTGCCGCGGGCTTGGTGAGTGAGGTGATGTGGACGACCGTGCCGTCGCGGTCATCGGCGACCAGCGGCCGCGGCACGGCGCCGCCGTGTCCCAGGTGCCGTGCGAAGTCGTCCTCGACCACGAACGCGCCCGAGGCGCGCACCACATCGAGGATCTGACGGCGCCGTTCGGGCGCCAGTACCGTACCGGTCGGGTTCTGGAAGGTCGGCTGGCAGTACAGCAGCCGTGCGCCGGTCATCGCGAACGCGTCGGCCAGCAGGTCGGGCCGCAACCCGTCGGCGTCGAGCGGGACCGGCACCGGCCGCAGCCCCGCGGCGCGGGCGGCGGTCAGGGCGCGGGGGTAGGTGGGCGACTCCACCAGGACCGGGCTGCCGGGTCCGGCGATGGCCCGGAACGCGATCGACAGCGCGCTCTGTCCGCCGGCGGTGACCAGGACGTCCTGTGGTGCCACGCTGCCGCCGACGATGCGGGCGAAAACGGTGCGCAGCGCCGTCAGACCGCCGGCCGGGGCTCGGTCCCAGGCGTCCGGACGGCGTGCTGCCCGCGCCAGCGCCGCGCTCAGGGCCCGGGTGGGCTGGAGCGAGCGGTGCACGTAGCCGCCGTCCATGGTGATCGTCCCGGCCGGTGGCGGTCCGAGCGGGTCGGCGATCAGGTGCGTGTCGACGGTGCGGTCCGTGAGGGCGACCGTCTGCCAGTCGGTGCCGGTGTCGGGGCCCCCGTCGTGGAGCCGGGTGCGCTGCGCCACGTACGTCCCGCTGCCTGGACGGGTCACCACCGCGCCCTCTGCGGCCAGTGCGGCGATGGCTCGCGCCACGGTCGCGGGGCCGACCCGGTACTCCTTGATCAGCTCGCGGCTGCTCGGCAGTCGGTCGCCGGGCGAGAGTCGAGAGAGCAGTGTCCGAAGCCTGTCGACCAACTCGCCAGAAGTGCTACCGTAATTCATGAGAGATGAGAATAGCGCTTCTGGCCCTGGTCGGGAAGCACTTCAGCTGGACGTCGCCGCTCTGCGGGCCCACACCCCGGGGTGCCGAAAGGTCATCCATTTCAACAACGCGGGCTGCGGGCTGCTGGCCTCTCCCGTACTCGACGCGATGGTCGGCCATCTGAACCTCGAAGCACGGATCGGCGGTTACGAGGCGTCGGCAGCCCGCGCCACCGAAGTGCGCGGGTTCTACTCGGAGATCGCCGCCCTCATCAACACCAGGCCCGACAACGTCGCCTTCGCGGGCAGCGCCACCCACGCCTACGCCAACGCCCTGTCCTCGATCCCCTTCCAGGCCGACGACGTCATCCTCACCACCCGCGACGACTTCGTCTCCAACCAGATCGCCTTCCTGTCCCTGCGCAAGCGGTTCGGTGTGCGGATCATCCACGCGCCCAACACATCCGACGGGGGCGTCGACGTGGAGGCGATGGCCGCACTGATGCGGACCCACCGCCCCCGCCTGGTGTCCGCCACCCACGTCCCCACCAACTCGGGACTCGTCTCGCCGATCGCCGAGATCGGCCGGCACTGCCGGGAGCTGGACCTGCTCTACCTGGTGGACGCCTGCCAGTCGGTGGGCCAGTTCGTCATCGACGTGGAGGAGATCGGCTGCGATCTCCTCACCGCCACCTGCCGCAAGTTCCTCCGGGGCCCGCGCGGTTCCGGCTTCCTGTACGTATCCGATCGCGTCCTGCGAGCCGGCTACGAACCGCTGTTCATCGACATGCACGGCGCCCGCTGGACCGAGCCGGGTGTATACGAGCCCGCCCCGACGGCAACCCGGTTCGAGGAGTGGGAGTTTCCCTACGCCACAGTGCTCGGCAGCGCCGCCGCGACGCGCTACGCCCGTGAGGTCGGCATCGAGGCCATCGAGCGGCGCACACCCATGCTCGCGGACCGGCTGCGCGACCGGCTCAAGCCCATCGCGGGGGTGCGGGTGCTCGACCGTGGTCCGCGGTTGGCCGCGCTCGTCACCTTCGGCGTGGAGGGCTGGCAGCCGCAGCCGTTCAAGGCGGCCATGGATGCCCGGAGCATCAACTCGGCGCTCAGCTTCCGTGAGTTCGCGCAGTTCGACTTCACGGACAAGGACATCGAATGGTGTCTGCGTCTGTCGCCGCATTACTACAACACCGAGGAGGAGGTGGACCACGTCGCCGACGTGGTCGCCGAACTCGTCCGCCAGGCACCCGACCGCCGAACGGGACGGCGATGACACCGATGGCACCGATGACGGCCACGCAGACGCGCACCGCGCAGCCGGCCCCGGAAAGTCTCTGGCGCAACGGCGACTTCCTCAGGTTCTGGCTCGGCGAGACGCTGTCGCTGCTGGGCACCCAGGTGACGAACCTCGCCCTGCCGCTGACCGCGATCGCTGCCTTCGATGCCACCGACGAGCAGGTCGGTGTCCTGCGGTTCCTGCAGCTCGTCCCGTACCTCGGGCTCGCCCTGATCTTCGGCGTGTGGGTGGACCGCGCCCGGCGGCGGCGGATCATGCTCGGCGCCAACCTCGTCCGGATGCTTCTGCTGGCCCTCGTACCCGTCCTGTACTGGACGGACGCGCTCGGCATGGTCTCGCTGCTGGTGATCGCCTGTGCCGTTGGCGTCGCCTCGGTGCTGTTCGACGTGAGCTGGATGTCCTACGTGCCGACCCTGGTGCGCGATCCCGAACGCTACGTCGAGGCCGGCGCCAAGATGGGGATGAGCTCGTCGGCGGCCGATGTGGCGGGACCGGGGCTCGCCGGTGTCCTGGTCGGTGCCCTGAGCGCGCCCGTGGCGCTGATCGTGGACGCGTTCTCCTATCTGGTTTCCGTGGTCTCGCTCCTGCTCATCCGCACCCCCGAGCCGCGACCCGAACCTCCCGCCGTACGACGCCACCTGCCGACCGAACTCCGGGACGGTCTGCGGTGGGTGCTGAGGAATCCGGTCCTGCGGTCGCTCGCGCTCGTCGGGTTCTGCTGCAACTTCTCGTTGATCACCGTGTGGACCATGTTCCTCCTCTACGGGACTCGTGACCTGCACCTCGGATCGACGGCCCTCGGCGGGATCTTCGCGACCGCTTCGATAGGCGGTCTGATCGGCGCGGCGATCTCCCGCAAGGTGATCCGGCGCTTCCGGCTCGGGCTGGTCTACCTCGTCGCCCAGTCGACCCTTCTCCTCGGCCCCCTGCTGATCGTCCTGGCGGCCGGCCCCCGGCCGGTGATGGTGGGGATGTTCGTCCTCTCCTTCTTCACCACCTACCTCGGGCTCGGTGTCGCCGGCGTCGTCATCGTCAGCCTGCGCCAGGCCAGTACTCCACAGTCGATGATGGGCCGGATGACGGCGGTCTTCCGCACTCTGCTGTTCGGCGGCGGCGCCCTCGGCGGCCTGTCCGCGGGCCTGCTGTCCGGCCGGCTCGGCGCCCACGGCGCGTTGACCGTTGCGGCGATCGGATCCGCCGCCGTGCTGATCGCGCTCGTCCTGTCTCCCGTGAGCCGGCTCGTCGGCCTGCCCACGGAGCCGCCGGCTGAGAGGAGGACGTGATCTGCGTCCGCACGGGCCCGGCCCCGGTCGACCGGGGCCGGGCCGGCTCTCAACACCACCTGATCACCGACCATGGCCCCCCACACCAGCGGCTTGCCTGACCGGTGGCAACCGCAACGACGTACACAGTTGCGGCCTGACTGCGATTCGGCTCTGGCTCCGCTCACGACCGGCTCTCGCCCTCCGGATGGCGGAGTCTGCGGAACGAGGTGTACTGGTCGTGCATCAGGTCGTAGAAGGAGTCGAAGCGTTGCGGTCCCATCCCTGACCACGAGGCGAGCCAGTATCCGGCCCATTCGCCGCGCTCATCGACGTCCTCAGGGTCGAGGAGCATGACCGCGGCGTCGCCGTCGAGCGAGAGGCGCAGGGAACGGGCGAGGATGTCGCCCTCAGGCTCTTCGTCTTCGTCCTCGTCGGCGAACTCGGTGTCGTTGTAAGCGTCGATCCAGCCGGAGTCCTCGTCGGTATCTGCCAGCCAGGCGAGCTCGGAGGTGCTCGCGAGCCGGTAGATGAAGTTCCCTGCGTCCCGCCACCCGTTGGTGGTCAGCAGGAACTCGCGGAGCGAGGGTGGCAACGTCCGGCCCAGGCGTGCCTCGGCTGCCGCGACCTCATCCGCGCTCGCCGGGGCGAACCCGAGCCAGCCGTCGCGTACGACCTCGTCATGCAAGGGTGCGTCCTGCTCGGGGTCGTGCTTGACGATCCACTCCTCACTCCAGAGTTTCAGGAACGGTCGCCAGTCTTCGTGGTCCATGAACTGCCCTTTCGCGTCGAACATCGCCGAACATCACTGCGCCAACGACAGCACATGGGTCTGACATCCGCTGCCTGTCCGCCTGGCGTCGCGGCTGACCGAGCGGGCTGAGTGCGCGGACCGGATCGTCCACCACGGGCCGGACGATGGCCGCAACCACAGACAGCTGTGCTGGGATGTCCTGGCCGCCCACCGGGTTGCTCGCGCCGCGCTGCGGGCACTGCAAGAGGGCCGGGCGCCCGGTCAGCGGTCCGGGGGCCTCACCCCGACACGGTCGCGCCCGCCACGTCTGGCGTTTCAAATGGCTTCTGGTGGTAGGGAGTTGAGGAGGCCGCTTACGCGGCATCGCCCTTTCCGAAGAAGTCGACGACGTTCCGCACGGGCCGAGCACGCTGGGCAGGCGCTTTGCTTCACATCCGGATCCCCGATTACCGCTCGTAATCGGGGCGGCACAATGTGGCCCATAGCGTGCTGTTATGGAGATCCGGTAGCTTTCGCCGTCGCTGCCGTACCCGCATTCTGCCCCCAACGTAATTCACCGGCAGGCAACAGAATGTCATGCCCGCATCACTCAGTGCGGGCTCTCCCCTCACGGAGGCACACCTCTCCCCACGGAGGAACGCCTCTCCCCCCACGGAGGCAACACCATGAGATCCTCACACGCATGGCGGCGCCCGCGCGTCGCGGCGCCCGTACTCGTCCTGTCCGCCGCCCTGCTCGCCTTGCTCGCCCTGGCCATCATCCCCGTCGGCACCGCACATGGGTCCAACGAAAGCGCCTCGGCATGTGCGCTCCAGGGGGCGACCGGCTATACCGACGAAGGCCAGCAGACCGACTACAACCGGTTCCAGAAACCGGAAGGCACCAAGCGCGTGGGTGTGATCTACGTGGACTTCCCCGACGCCGTCGGGACCACTACGCCTCTCGACCGCTACTACGACCAAATATCCGGCGCTGACGGCTGGATGCAGAAGGCGTCCGACGGCAAGGTCTCGCTGGATATGAAGGCTCCGTACGGCAATTGGGTGCGTATGCCGAAGAACTCCACCGAATACCACTGGGAACGCGGCTTCTCTTGGGACACGCACCGGGTATATGTGAAGGACGCGCTCACCGGCGCCGCCAATGCAGGCGTCAACCTCGCCGACTACGACACGTTCTACATCGTGCCCACCAGCACCGCGGCCGCGATCACTCACACCCCCACCTGGGTCCAGAACCCCGCCAACCCGACCCAGGTCTGGAACGAGGCGACCAACGCCTGGGTGACGATCAAGTGGGCAGTGACCTTCGGGCAGGACATGTGGCACTGGGGCTACAAGGTCGCCGACCACGAGACCGCCCACACCTTCGGCCTGCCCGACCTCTACGCCTTCAGCGGCGAACAGCACCAGTACGTCGGCGGCTGGGACGTCATGGGCAAAGTCAGCGGCCCGGCCCCGCAGTTCCTCGGCTGGCACGCGTGGAAGTTCGGCTGGATCACCGACAGTCAGGTCTCCTGCCTGTCCACGAACGACACGTACTCCACGACCCTGAACGGGGTGGAGTACGGGGGCGACGGCTACAAACTGGCGGTGGTCAAGGCCGGCGCCACCACGGCCTACGTCGCAGAGTCCCGCAAGGCCGTCAACAACGACTCCGACGCCTGCGACACCGGCGTACTGATCTACAAGGTCGACACCTCGGTCGAAAGCGGCAGCGGACCGATCCGCGTGGTGAGCAACCCCAAGGCCGCCGCACCCACCGGGAACTGCACCGCGCTGGACATGCAGACCTGGAAGCCCGGCCAGACGTTCCAGGACGACAACGCCCGCATCCGGATCCACGTGAACAGCTCCGACTCTGACAGCGACACCGTGTGGACCTACAAGTGGTGACCGCACGGTGAACCTCCGTCGGCAGCCGACCGCCTTCCAGGCTTCCTCGACCAGCAGGGGATCCCTCGGCTGAAGTCATGGCGGGCCGTCGGCGGCCGACCTTGACGACTGCAAGATCCCCGACAGGGTCAGGCTTTACCGGTGCGCGAGTGGTGCGCCCCGCCTGGACCTTCAACCGAGCCGCCCAGGACGCCGATTGGCAGAGAACGGCCGCTCCTGGGCGGCTTCGTGCTACCTGTGGCTGCGGCTCACTAAGAGCTCCTAACAGAATGCGGTGAGCCAGGTCCGTCGATGGTGACGTCTTCGCTCAGCAGCCGCCGTACGGTCATGGGCATGGGTCAGGAGCCGTGGCGCCCGGGATTGTCAGTGGCCGGTGGCAGACTCCGAGGCATGAGTGACCCGGTGCGTTTGAGAGATGTCGGACCGGCCGATCTGGAGGTGTTCTTCGCGCAGGAGCACGACCCAGAGGCCACGCGGCGGTCGAAGTTCCCGCCCCGGGAACGGGATGCCTTCATGACTCACTGGACGACCAAGGTCCTCGGGGATCCGACTGTCTTCGTGCAGGCCGTCACCGTCGACGGGGATCTGGCGGGCAACCTGGTGGCATGGTGGGACGAGGATCGGCGCTTCATCGGGTACTGGTTCGGCCGGCAGTACTGGGGCCGGGGCATCGGCACGCGGGCGCTGGGGCTTTTCCTGGAGCGAGAGAAGACACGCCCTCTTCACGCCGATCCCTTCCTCGGGAACACCGGCTCGGTGCGACTGCTGGAGAAGCACGGCTTCCGGCACGTCGAGATGGTCTGTTACGGCGAGGATGAGCACATCATGCTTGTGCTCGACGAGGACCACTGACGGATCTTAGATCTCTAACGCAGTGACGCGAGCCGTCTCCAGCAGATGAGCACGCATCCAAGGCTGAGGAGGGCTTCGTGGATGTCGTCGCGGATCTCCCAGCGGATCCGCAGGCGTCGGAAGTGGTGCAGGAGCGCAAAGGCGCGCTCGACAACCCATCGCTGAGTGCCCAGGCCAGAGCCGTGTTCAGTACTGCGGCGCGCGATCAGTGGTCGGATGCCGAGTTCGCGTACCAGCCGCCGGTACTTGTCGTGGTCGTATCCACGGTCCGCGAGGACCACGTCCGGGCGTCGGCGAGGCCGACCGCGTCTACCCCGCACCGGCGGCACGGCTTCCAGTAGCGGGATCAGCTGAGTGACATCATTGCGGTTGCCGCCGGTGAGGGTGAAGGCGAGCGGGATGCCCGTCGCGTCGGTGATCAGATGGTGCTTGCTACCCATCCTGCCCCGATCAACAGGGCTTCGTCCCGTCTTGGGGCCCCTTTTAAGGCTCTGACGTGCGAGGAATCCACGGCCGCGCGGGACAGGTCGAGCACATCGGCGGCACGGAGCTTTGCCAGCAGAGTTTCATGCAGCCGCTGCCACACGCCCCGTTCGTGCCACTCGGCCAGGCGCCGCCGGCACGTCATGCCCGAGCCGAAGCCCAACTGCTGCGGCAGATGTCCCCACGCGATACCGGTATGCAGAACGAAGAGGATCCCCTGCAGGACGAGCCGGTCATCCAGACGCTTGCGGCCCGGATAGCGCGTTCGACGCACGATCTTCGGCAACAACGGTTCGATCACCGCCCAGAGATCATCGTCGATCTCCCACGGCTTCGACCGAGCCATCTCAACCCTCCCCACACTTGCGCCGCACCAGATCCAACCACGCTGGTGATCATTCTGTTCGGAGTTCTAAGAGGGCATCTGATCAACGTTCAGGCTGTGTGACCGATTCTCCCGTTTCGGTTCCGGGCGGTGCTGAGCGGGCGGGCACGCGCCCGGGCCAAGTCCGGCGACGGACCGGTGCAGATCGCTCGGATGCGAAAACTCACCAAAGGCTCGGCAGTCAAAGCGCGCACCCAGGCGATCAACCAGCTCGAGGCCGTCCTCGTCACCGCCGACCCGGACCAGCGGCCGCGTCCAACGCCCAGGTCTGCGTCAGCGGCACCTCCCGCAACCGCTTCCAGTCCGCCGAGGGCGGCAGTTGGAACGGCAAGGCCAACCGGGACGAGCCGGCCCGCAACGTCAACGAGGCAGCGAGACGTGAGCACGGGGCCGTATACCGGACCCCACCAACATCACTCCTGGACATCTGAAGATAACCAGGTACTGTGCAATGCACGGTACCTGGCATTGCAGGCTGCCTGGTGCACCGCACTCCCCCCACGGATCGGCATGGCCCCAAGAGGCCGTTGCCCGACGATAAGGAGACCGCGTGTCAACTCAACTGCAGACCAACCCCACTCCGGGTCGACGCAAGGGCAGCGTGGTGGCCGGGGCACTGACCACCGCGTTCCTCACCGGCATATCCCTGATCGGCACCCAGACCCCCGCCTTCGCCGACGGCAGTCAGACCGCGACGGTCGCCGACGGCACCTACGAGTCCGATCAGTCCGTCCTCACCGCGATGGAGAAGACGGACCCGGTCAACTCCTGGGAATCCTCGATGGGCTACCCGGCCGGACTGGAGAAGGACAAGGACGGCAACATCAAGCCCGTCACCCTGGCGGATGTGGAGGGCACGTACAAGGCCGAACAGGCCGTCAAGGATGCCCAGGAGGCAGCGACGAAGTACGCGGCCGACACGAAGAACTCCGCGCCGCTGCGGGAGAGCGCCAAGCACCTCGCCGAGGGCTGGACCAACCCCGGGTCCGAGTCCCAGACGAAGAAGCCCAACGGCACCGAAGTCCGCCAGAACACCAACGACGGCAAGCTGTCCACCGGAATGACCGCCGAGAAGTACTGCAACATGACCAACAAGGATTCGCAGAGCTCGTCGTTCGGGCAGGCGGCGCCCTGCATGTTCGTCGGGTACACCAGTTCCGGCGACAAGTACCCGCAGCGGGGGGCCAGCGACGGTCTCACCGGCGAGGGCAAGCTCACCTACAAGGTCACCGCGTCCGTGGCCGACGAGACGAGCACGACCGAAGGCTGGCAGGTGGGCGGCAAGGTCACGCCCAGCATCAGCGGCGAAGGAGTGACGGCCGGCGGCGAGGCCAGCTTCACTTACAGCTACTCCACCACCTCGACCGCCAAGGTGCAGAGCACCAAGGAATCGGCTGTCGAGATCAACGTGCCACAGGGCAAGAAGGGCTTTCTGGAGGGCCGGGCCAACGGCGCGACCTACACCGGCTACATCGTCGTCCGCGACCTCGACACCAGCAACAACCAGGAGCACCTCATAGCCATCCCCGCACGGGCCTACATCCAGGCCCCTGGCAGCAGCAGCCCGATCACCTGGGTCAAGCGGCTCAAGGACGCGTAACGGGCGACCCGCAGAGTGCGGCGCCGGATCCGCGCTGATACGTGATGAGGGGCAGGGCCGACGTATGCCGGCCCGCCCCGGGCGATCATTGAACGCCGGCCAGGTCGAACGGCGCGAGCATGGCGAAGATGCTGCCGCCGACTTTGTAGACGGGCCTGTTGGGGCCATACGGCTCTTGCTCTGTCGTTTCCGGCAACGCGAGGGCGAGTACTGCGATTTCTTCGGGAGTCATGGTGAAGTCCTCCTTACGGCTGGGGGACGCGCGCTGCCGCCATGCGGTGCCCGGGCACGTGGCCGGGGCCGGGTTCCCGGGGCGTGTGTTCAGCGGTAGTTGTCGGGGTTGGGTGCCTGTCCGGTCCGCATGAAGTCCTGGAAGTAGCGGACGGAGTCGGGGGCTGAGCCGTCGGCGTCGGTGAAGCCGTACTCCTTGGCCAGTGTGCCGACGGACAGGGAGCCGCCGTTGTAGCGCGCCACGTCCGGGTCGGCGGCGAG